>JAEWGA010000007.1 GCA_023388555.1 Bacteroidota bacterium
GCGAAAATTGGCCCGAAGAAATCCCTTTCTTGGGGTAAAAAACAAGGGCGATTTAGGCTTAAAAAGGGAGTAAAAAATGGGAGGAAATTAGGCGGATTTTGGGGACGAAAATGGGGTGTTTTGGGGGGGTGAAAGGGCAACCGCCCGCAATCCCTTTACAGGAGCGGGTTTGCGAGAGGTGTTAAAAGTTGTGTAAAAATAACTGCGCTTTCTTTTTCAACAAACTGCGCTTTTCGTTACGACAAACTGCGCTTTCTTTTTTGAAGAACTCCGCCCTCCTTCTTTTTTTTGCTCCCCAAAATTACCACAAAAACAAAAAAAAAAAAAACACCCCAAACAACACCTCCCCAAGCACCCAAAAAGCACAAAAAAAAATCGTTCCAAAAACAGACAAAAATTCCCCCATTGGCATCTGAATTTGCATCTGAAATTTCGGATAAAATTGTCCCGAAAGGTTACCCCTAATCTACCACCAATCAGCCCGAAAACGTGGCATCTCCCCCCGAAAAAAATGCCCAATTTGCACCCGACATATACAATCCTTCTCTTGGGGGGGTGCCGTTGGTGTTGGTTTCCCGTGCTGTGGCTATAGGCAAAAAAAAGAGAGCGTGCCTATTTTGACACACCCTCTTGTTGTATTGGCTTAAATGGGATTTGTTACTTTACTTGAACACCGTTTGCCCTATTGTTATAACGTTCTGCAATGGTTTTCCAGCATATTATGTCCCAAACTTTCTTGCAGTGTTCGGCTCGGTTGTTTCTGTAATCCAAATAGTAAGCATGTTCCCAAACATCGAGCCCTAAAAGAGGAATCAAATCTTTTGTTACAGGGTTGCTTCCATTGGCTTCTTTAACTATGTGTAGTTTCCCTTGTTTGTCGGTAGCTAACCAAGCCCAGCCCGATCCGAACAAACTTGTTGCGGCTTCTTCGAAGGCTGCTTTGAATTTATCGAACGAACCATATTCTGCCTCCATAGCTTTAGCCAAATCGCCTTCGGGCGCACCTCCGCCCTTGGGTGAAAATTGGGTAAAGTAAAGGATGTGGTTTAGGTTCTGACCAGCGTTATTGAAGATAGCTCCATCGCTAGTTTTAACTATTTCCACAAGGTCTTTTCCTGCATAAGGAGTGCCTTCTATCAGTTCGTTTAGTTTGGTTACGTAGGCACGGTGGTGTTTACCGTAGTGATACTCGATGGTTTCTTTGCTAATTATAGGAGCTAACGCATCTTCTGCGTAAGGCAAAGCAATAAGTTCAAATTTCATATTCTTTGGTTTTAAAGGGTTTGTTGTAGTGGCCGATAAAGTGAATAATGAAATGCCACTACAAAGAACAGATGTTAGGATTAATGTGAGTCTTTTAATCATAATGCGTTTTATAGGTAAAACAGTTATGCAAAATGATTGTTCAAGCAGGCAGTGCTTTTATGCTTTATGATAAATAGCGTTTACCATTCCGCGGAACAGTTTTCCCATTTTTTGGGAGGCCGCATTAGCTTGCTTAATAACGTCGTCGCCATCGTTTACATAATCGTCGTCAAAGTGGTAACCTTCGTTTGTTATCACGGACATCCCAAAAACATCTATCCCGCAGTGACGAGCTACAATTACCTCGGGAACGGTGCTCATACCTATTGCATCGCCACCAATAATACCTAAGTATTTGTATTCTGCTGGTGTTTCGTAGGAAGGACCTGTCCAGCCAACATAAACGCCTTTATGGAGTGGGATGTTATATTGTTGGCCTAACTCTTCGCATTTGGCTATAAGCTTGCGGTCGTAGGCACGGGTCATATCGGGGAATCGGACGCCAAATTTTTCTTGGTTAGGACCAATGAGAGGGTTGGGCAGGAAGTTGATGTGGTCCGAGATAATCATTAAGTCGCCCACCTTGAATTTTGTTGATACACCCCCAGCGGCGTTGGACACAAATAGGGTTGTAATGCCTAATAATTTAAACACGCGCACATGAAAGGTTACTTGGTCCATGCTATACCCTTCATAGTAATGGAAACGCCCTTGCATTGCTACTACGGGGTTCCCGTCCAGAGTTCCTACAATAAGGTTTCCTTTATGCCCTATTACTGTAGAATGAGGGAAATGAGGTATTTCTGTATAGGGTATTACTTTGGGGTTTTCTATTTGGTTGGCGAGTTCTCCCAAACCACTACCTAAGGTTATTGCAACTTTAGTGTTTTGGGGTATTAACGGCCGAAGGTATTCGGCGGCTTCTTGGTAGAGTTCGAAGTTTATCATAGTTTTTGTTTTTTTGTTTGTGTTATACTTGGAATTATGTAGTTATTTTTTTCCGGCTCGTTTTAGGAGTTTGTCGGCAATTTCCTGCCCTTTCAACAGTAGTTCTTCCTCCCCTTTTACTTTACGGTTTTGCATTAGGATATTTCCATCTACAATAAGATCTGTAACACAGCTTCCATTAGCAGCGTATACGAGATTGGAAACAAAAGAGTGGTTTGGGACCATTTCGGGCAAATTAAGGGAGACTAAAGCTATATCTGCCAGTTGCCCTTCTTCTATTCTCCCCGCGGGGATTCTTAAAATATCGGCTCCGCCGGCTGTTGCGGTATGGAATATTTGGGGTGCCGAAACAACTTTAGGGTCTCCCGTCCAGGCTTTACCTAAAAATGAGGCAAGCTTCATGGCTACTATCATATCCAGGTTATTGGAAGAGGAGCAACCGTCCGTTCCTAACCCTATTCGTACGCCTTTTTCCTTAAAGGAGGTGTAGCGGAACCTATAACCCGAAGCTAACTTCATGTTGGAAGCGGGGTTATGCACAACGCTACAGCCGTTATCGGCCAGCATTTGTATTTCTTCTGCATCCATCCACAAAGAATGCGCTAATACCAGGCGAGGCGAAAGTACTCCTAACTGGTTTAGGTAACGCACAGGAGTAGTACCAAACTCCTTAACGCAGTTATCCCACTCGGTTAAGGTTTCGGCCAAATGTAGGTTTACCAGGCAATCGTGCTCTTTGGCAAAGGCGTGGGCAAATTGGAGTTGTGGCCCGGATACCGTGTATATTGCGTGTGGGCCTACAGCGAATTGTACCCTATTGGAGAAGTCGCTGAACATTTTGTAGTAACGTTCGCAGTTTTTCCTGTCCAGTTCGGCACGGGCTGCATCACCACGGTCAAACATTGTGTAGGATAATGTTGCGCGTATTCCTGCATCTTCTACCGCTTTGGCTGTAGCCTCGGGGTAGGTGTACATATCCAGGAAGGCTGTGGTCCCGCTTTTAATCATTTCAACACAAGCGAGACGTGAGCCCCAGTATATATCTTCGGGGGTTAGGTGTGCCTCTACTGGCCATATCATATTCTCCAGCCAGTCCATAAGGTCTAAGTCGTCGCCATAGCCCCTAAAATAGGTCATGGCGGCATGCGTGTGGCAGTTAACAAAGCCTGGAATAATGGCCTTGTTAGTTCCATCTATTACAGTAGTATTGGCGTCTTCCTGTTGCGAAAGAGGCTCGTTGTTGGTAATACGAGCAATCCGAGAGCCTTGAATTTCTACCGAAACAACTCGGTCATCAAGCAGTACGTTTTGTATAATTATTTTTTGTGATTGGCTTGTCATACTCATCAATTATTATACTGGGCATAAAATTGGGCAATAGTTTCGATGCCTTTAACAAACATATCTACCGAGAAGTTCTCGTTAGGAGAGTGTATGGCATCCGAGTCCAAACCAAAGCCCATAAGTAACGATTTACAACCTAATACTTTTTCGAAGGTGGAAATAATAGGAATACTCCCACCGCTTCGTAGTGCTATTGGAGGCACGCCAAATACTTTGGAGTAAGCTTTTTCGGCAAAAGTATAGGCAGGGTGTTCTATTGGGAACACATACGGCGCCCCGCCATGCATGGGGGTAACATTAATACTAACATAGGGTGGGCACTTTTCTTGCAGGTAGTTCACCATAGCCTGCGATACCTCTTGGTAATTTTGGTTGGGTACCAAGCGGGCCGAAATTTTGGCGTAAGCCTTCGAGGGGATTACCGTTTTAGCTCCTTCACCAGTGTAGCCTCCCCAAATACCGCAAACGTCCAAGCAGGGACGGGTGCTACGCCGTTCTATTGTATGGTACCCATGCTCGCCTTTAAGCTCGGCTACACCTATGGAAGCCTTATAATCCTCTTCGCAGAATGATATTTGGGCAATCATATCCTTTTCCTTTTGGCTTAAAGGTTCTACGCCATCGTAAAAGCCAGGTATAAGAATTTCGTTGTTAGGCCCAAACAGCCCAGCAATTAGGTTGCATAGCTCTATAATAGGGTTAGCAACGGCACCTCCGTAGTGGCCAGAGTGTAAATCTTTATTGGGGCCGGTTAGTTCAACCTGCCAATAAGACATTCCTCGTAAGCCCACGGTAATAGAAGGGGTATCGGCTCCGAGCATACTGGTGTCGCTCACCAAAATAAGGTCGGCTTTCAATAAATCCTGGTGTTCCAAACAAAAGGCCTCTAAGGAGGGGGAACCTATTTCCTCTTCACCTTCCAATAACACCTTCACGTTGCACTTTACAATACCTAACTGTAAGGCTGTTTCTAAGGCTTTTACCTGTATCATAGCCTGGCCTTTGTCGTCGTTAGCCCCCCTTGCCCAAATATGACCATCCCTAATTTCGGGAGCAAAAGGGTTGGAAGTCCATTTTTCCAATGGCTCGGCAGGCATTACATCGTAGTGCCCATACACAAGCACCGTAGGCCAGTTAGGGTTAATATTTTTTTGTGCTACAATAACGGGATGCCCTTGGGTAGGATACACCTCGGCAGAGTCCAGCCCCGATGACAACAGAATATTGCACCATTGCTCGGCACAAAGCTGCATATCGGCTTTATGAGCTTCTTGGGAACTCACGGAAGGAATGCGCAAAAGGGTAAACAATTCCTCCAAAAAGCGTTCTTTATTTTCTTCTACATAGTTGTGTATTGAGTTATTCATAGGCTGAGAATTTTCTTGGTTGTATTTACGAACTGGGTTACAACATACGCCTTATTACCTCAAAAATAGCAGAAAGTACGGACTAAAACACTATCTTGCACACATATTTAGCCCATCAACAACCTTTTAACTGTTATAGGAACATTATGATACTATCTCCTATGTTATTTGCTTCACTCATGGCAACAGACCCTTTTGTGGACCACTCCCATTCATATAACCCCATAAATGTCAAAGAGATAACATTAAGCAATGGCCTTACCGTTTGGCTTAATGAAGACCACTCTACCTCCAAGGTTTTTGGTAGTGTTGTTGTAAAAGCTGGTGCTAAGGATTCCCCTAACACGGGTATAGCACACTACTTTGAACACATCATGTTTAAAGGAACCAATAAAATAGGAACAATTGATTATGCGAAGGAGAACCCCCTATTAGATGAAATTAGGGACAAATACGACCTATTGTCGCAGACCCAACAGGAGACCGAACGGTTGGAAATTCAAAAACAAATTAATGAACTATCCCTTAAAGCTGCGCAATATGCTATACCCAACGACTTTAATACCCTTATTAGCAAGTATGGCGGGAATGGGCTAAATGCCGGCACTTCCTACGACTATACAGTGTACTATAACTACTTTTCGCCCCAATACTTAGAGCAATGGTGCATACTAAATAGCGAGAGGATTATACACCCTGTTTTCCGACTGTTCCAGAGCGAATTGGAAACCGTATACGAAGAAAAAAACATGTACGAGGATAGGTTGGGAAACAGTGCCATGCAGGCTATACTACGCCGAATAACCGCCCCTCACCCGTATCAGTACCCTATCATAGGAAGCACAGAAAACTTGAAAAACCCTCGCCTAAGCGATATGGACACCTTTTTTAGGCAATACTACGTAGCGGGGAATATGGGACTTATTTTAGCTGGGGATTTTAATTCCAATGAAATTATTCCGTTACTGGAAAAAACGTTTGGACAAATACGCCCAGGAGAAGCACCTAAGCAGCAATTCCCCCAACCAGCTGCATTCCAAGGCGAGGAGTCCCTAAAAGTAAAATTCCCAATACCATTTGTTTCGGCGGCAGCAATGTGCTGGCATACCGTTCCCAATTCGCATCCAGACGCCTTAGGGGTGAACGTAATGGCAAGAATGCTTAGCAACTCGGGGAAAACCGGATTGCTGGACAAACTTATGTTGGGTGGAACAATGATGACAGCAGCAGGTTTGGAAATGAGTTTGAACGACTTAGGCGTATTCGCCGTTTTTGCTATTCCTCGCCCGCCCTTTGGCACCCATAGCAAGGCCCTGAAAACGCTTAAACAAGTTGTTCAGCAACTTAAAGACGGAACCTTCTCGGACACTCACTTCGCCCAAATAAAAAACGAGATTCTCCGGGAACATATGCTTAACATAGAAACATTAGAAACCCGAAGCCAACTATTCATTTCACTTTTTGCCCAAGGAAAAAGTTGGAAGCATGTAGCAGAAGAAGTAGAACAGCTCCAAAAATTAACAAAGCAAGATATTGTAGAACTTGCCCAAAAGTACCTAACAAACAACTGTTTGGTTATAAAAAAGGTAACAGGAAAATACCCTAAAGAGAAAATACAAAAGCCCCCCTTTAAGGCTATTGTACCACCGGCCCATGGTAAGGAGTCGCCATTAGCGTTAGAGCTTAAGCAAATAAAACCCCAAACTATTAAACCCAAAGTTATAGACCTTGCCTCCGAAGCCGAACCAACTCACTTAGGAAGTAAAGGGTTAGCACACCTTTATTATACACCTAACGCTACCAACGACATTTTCACCCTAAACCTAACTGTACATTACGGGCATGGCAGCAAACCCGAGCTAAAATATTTAGCCGACTTTTTGGACTTCTCGAGCCCCGAAGGAGTTAGCGTTGAAGAGTACAACCAAACCTTGCAAGCTATTGGCGCAGCATTAACGTTTAGAAGCAGCCCTGATAGTTTCACCTTTTCTTTATCGGGGTTCAACTCTCATTTCAAGGAGTCGTTACAGCTATTAGCCCAACTGTTGTACAATGCCGATGGCGATGAAAAAGGAATGAAGCAAATACGCTCTGCAAAAAAACTTGCCAACAAGGCCATCCGGAAAGAGACCGACCAGCTATCCAAGTATCTGTTTGATTATGCTCGCTTTGGAAAACAAGCCCCCCACCTGCAGGACCTAACCACAAAAAAACTAAGTAAAACAACGGGGCAAACCCTTCTGCTCTGCCTAAAAGAGTTATTGGCTACAGAAACCGATATACACTACATAGGAAACACACCACACAAAGAAGTAGTGGAAGCTTTACAGGAGCACCTTCGGTTAAATGATATATTGCAACCAGGGCGCGTACTAACAGTAAAGGAGAGCCAACCTGTAAACAACACTCAAATACTCCTTGTTAACGACGCAAACGCCACACAATCTGTTATACGAATAGCAATACCAATGCATGGGCTTACCCCAAAAGAAAAAAATGTTTTGGAAATGCTATGCACCTATATAGGAGGTGGTATGAATTCCCTATTATTCCAAGAAATACGGGAGTTCCGTTCATTAGCTTACGGGGTATACGCACAACCGTATATACTTCCGCCAGTATGTAACTCGGACGCTGGAGAAATGGATATTTACCTATCGACACAAGCCGATAAAACATTGGATGCGCTAAATACACTTATGTCATTACTACAAACAGAATTGGCCGACGCAAAACGAACCGAGTTGGCTGCAACAACCTTAAAAAACTCAACACTACAAATGTATCCGGAGTTTAGGAAATACTCTGCACGTATAGCCATGTTACGTAGGCAAGGTTATACACAGGACCCCGCACAAACACGTATCCAAATAGCTAACGAAACCACTCCGCAGGACCTGAAAACGTTCACCCAACAACACCTTCAAAAGTCGCCCATACTCATAACAATAGTAGGCAACACCAAGCGAATAGGTATAGATAAACTTGCACAAATAGCTCCTGTCACAACGGTTAAAACCAAAGAGTTCTTGCTGGATTAACCCCTTCTACCCAAGCCATCTCCCCAAAAGAGGGAGCTGTTTTAGGGCATTACCATATCCTCCTACGGCCCTATAGCAGTGCCCTTTTAAGGGGGATAGTAGCACTAACAACGCTAACAAAGGCATTTCTTTTTTGTATCTTCGTACCCAGGCCCTTAATGTTGGCATAGCCAAGGACCAAAATTTTACAGAACAATAGCACAATACTATATGAGTACTAAGCAACTTAGCGAACAAGAGATTCTCCGCCGAGAAAGTTTACAAAAACTCAGAGATATGGGTATCGACCCCTATCCAGCAGCTATGTTCCCTGTTGATGCTTATGCAGCCGACATCAAAAAGAACTTCCAGGACGACGCCCCGCAGCAACAAGTCGTTTTGGCCGGTCGCATCATGAGCCGCAGAATTATGGGGAAAGCCTCTTTTGTAGAGCTACAAGATAGCAGTGGCAGAATCCAACTCTATATCACCCGCGACGACATCTGCCCCGGCGACGATAAAACCCTCTATACCGATGCCTTTAAAAAGTTAATGGACATTGGCGACTTCATAGGGGTAAAAGGCTTTGTGTTCCGCACAAAAATGGGCGAAGTATCGGTGCACGTACAGGAACTGACGCTACTTTCAAAAAGCCTTAGCCCCCTACCCGTTGTTAAGGTTAAGGACGGTGTAACCTACGATGCATTCACCGACCCCGAACAAAGGTATCGGCAACGCTACCTGGACCTGGTTGTAAACCAAGGTGCAAAGGAGATCTTTGTAAAACGGACAAAGATATTCAATGCCATGAGAAACTTCTTTAACCAACGTGGATATTTAGAAGTTGACACCCCTACCCTACAAAGCATACCAGGAGGTGCTGCCGCACGCCCATTCATTACCCACCACAATGCTTTAGACATACCACTTTACCTACGTATAGCTAATGAACTATACCTTAAGCGGCTTATCGTAGGAGGATTCGATGGCGTGTATGAGTTTAGCCGAAACTTCCGTAACGAAGGGATGGACAGGACCCACAACCCCGAGTTCACTTGCATGGAAATATATGTAGCCTACAAAGACTACCTATGGATGATGGAGATGACCGAGCAGCTCCTGGAATACATTGCCCGTGAAGTTACTGGAGGAACAATGGTAACAGTTGGTGGAAAAGAAATTGACTTCAAAGCCCCCTTCAAACGGATATCTATGTATGATGCCATTAAAGAACACACCGGCATTGATATCTCCAACATGGATGAAAACCAGCTAAGGGAAACTTGTAAATCCTTAGGTATTGCCACCGAACCCTCGATGGGCAAAGGGAAACTCATAGACGCAATATTTGGAGAAAAATGCGAACACCACTACGTTCAGCCAACCTTCATCATCGACTATCCGGTAGAGATGTCGCCACTAACAAAAAAACACAGGTCGGAATCAGGCCTAACAGAGCGTTTTGAGTTGATGATTAACGGGAAAGAAATTTGTAATGCTTACTCGGAACTCAACGATCCTATAGACCAATTGGAGCGCTTTATGGAACAACTCAAGTTGTCGCAAAAAGGAGACGACGAGGCAATGTTTATCGACCACGATTTTGTGCATGCGTTGGAATACGGAATGCCTCCAACCAGCGGTATGGGAATAGGAATGGATAGGCTTGTTATGCTCTTAACAGGACAGGAAAGTATACAAGAAGTCCTGCTATTCCCTCAAATGAAGCCTAAGCAACAGCAGTAGAACGTTACTGCCAAGTTTCACTTTGGTCTCAATTACAAACAGCCTTATGGGTAGTCAAAAAAAATGGTCGCCAGGTAATATTGGAATATTAGGTAGCGGGAGTTGGGCCACTGCCCTGGCCAAGTTATTGCTTTCTAACCACGAAAACATTAATTGGTATTTTAGGTTTCGTGAAACTGTACGAGAATTCATGGCAGATGGTCACAATCCTCGGTACCTCTCCTCTGTCACCTTCGACACCGAGAAAATAACCTTTTTCACCGATGTACCAAAGCTTGTAGCACAGTCCGACACACTACTGTTGGTAACCCCCTCCCCCTACGTAAAAAACATCCTAACCAAACTAAAGCCTTCGATGCTCGAAGGCAAGTTTATCTTGAATGCCGTAAAAGGGATTGTCCCAGAAGATAATATTCTAATTACCGACTACTTGGCAAAAAACCTAAACGTTCCCGAAGAAATGATGGGCGTTATAGGTGGCCCTTGCCACGCCGAAGAAGTGGCCTTGGAACGCTGCTCCTATTTAACCCTTGGGTGTAGCCACCATCTTAAGGCAGAAGCTCTCACAAAATCCTTTGAAACCCCATTTGTTCAGTGTACAACAAGTACCGATGTCCCGGGAATAGAATATGCAAGCGTCCTGAAAAATGTATATGCCATAGCTGCAGGAATATGCCAAGGGATACGGTACGGGGACAACTTCCAGGCAGTGCTCCTTTCCAATGCTATTAAAGAAATGCAAAGATTCTTGGACAGGGTAAACCCACAGGAACGACAAATAAACGACTCGGTGTACCTTGGCGACCTATTGGTAACAGCCTACTCCAGATACAGCCGAAACCGTACCTTGGGCACCATGATTGGAAAAGGGTACTCGGTGAAACAAGCACAGTTGGAAATGGAAATGGTGGCCGAAGGATACTATGGTACAAACTGTATTCACCAAGTAAATAAAAAGTACGCTGTTCCTATGCCAATAGCCGAAACCATATATCAAATTTTATATCATAGGCTGGAACCCAAAAGTGCTATTAGGAAACTATCCTACCAACTAACATAAATACATCACCTAACCACCTCAAACAATATGAAAAATATAACTGTAGAAGTTCATAACGCTCTAATAACACAAGAGCTTAAAGAACAATTCAACAAAACTCTTAACCAAGCCCAAAATTGTAACCTATCCTTAGAGAAGGGAGACCGTGAAGGTGCCGACTTTTTAGGCTGGGTAAACCTGCCCAACCAGCTGGACGACACACTCATCGAGGATATTATACTCACAGCCGACAGGCTCCGACACAATACCGACTATATTGTATGCATAGGTATTGGTGGCTCTTATTTGGGGACTCGGGCTGTGGTTGAAGCTCTGAGCGATGCTTTTGCCGCTTACAAAAAAAACAATGGCCCCGTCTTACTATATGCTGGTAACCACATCAGCGAAGATTATTTAAGCGAACTCGTAGAGTTGCTTAAGGGGAAAAAGTTCGGGCTTATCAATATCTCTAAATCGGGAACAACTACCGAGCCAGCCATAGCATTCCGCTTGCTAAAGGATTTACTTGTTCAAGAGCAAGGTAAAGAATACGCACAAACCCATATAGTAGCCATTACGGATGAACATAAGGGGGCCTTACGCCAATTAGCCAACAAAGAAAACTACAAAACCTTTGTTATCCCCGATAACATAGGAGGGCGTTTCTCGGTGCTTACCCCTGTTGGATTACTTCCCATTGCTGTTGCTGGGTTCGATATCCGCAAGTTAGTGCAAGGCGCCCGCGACCTTCGCGAACAAACCCTAAGCACACAAGACATTGCAAGCAACCCAGCAGCTTTATACGCAACGGCCCGTACAGTATTACACCGCGCGGGAAAAAGCATTGAAATACTGGCAAACTACCACCCTAAATTCCACTATATAGGAGAATGGTGGAAACAACTCTATGGAGAAAGCGAAGGAAAGGACAACAAAGGGCTGTTTATAGCCGCCGTAGACCTAACCACCGACCTCCACTCTATGGGACAATGGATGCAGGAAGGAACACGAAATATATTCGAAACCGTAGTTAGCATAACTTCGCCAAACAAACAGCTAACAATACCACAAGACGCTGAAAACTTGGACGGCCTGAACTATATTGCTGGCAAACGAATAGACGAAGTGAATAAAATGGCCGAAAAGGGAACCATTCTTGCCCATATGGATGGAGGTGTTCCTGTTATTAGAATAGAGATGCCTGCCTTAAATGAATACTACATAGGGCAACTATTTTATCTCTTTGAGCGCGCCGTGGGTATCAGCGGATACCTATTAGAGGTTAATCCTTTTGACCAACCAGGAGTAGAAGCATACAAAAACAACATGTTTGCATTGCTCCGAAAACCCGGTTACGAACAGGAAACAAGTAAAATTTACGACAGACTATCCCAAGGAGATCTCGATAAAGAAAAAAGCCCCACATGCTAAACGACTATAATACATCTGCACACCCGCTCGTACTCCCCGAGTACGGGCGGCAAGTGCACAAAATGGTTGAATACTGTATTGCACTACCATCCGAAGAGGAGCAGAGGCTTTGTGCCAACAGAATCATCGAAATCATGAAAATGCTTTCGCCTAACGACCAAGACAGGGACGACTATGAACAAATCCTATGGGACCATTTGCTGCTTATGGCTGGGGGAAAACTAAACAAACTTTCACCATACCCTACCAACAATACCCCACAGGAAAAACAACACCAACACACCTCTCACCTTTCTTACCCCCAATACTCCCCTTTGTACCGGCACTACGGGCATACTATTCAAAAAATGGTAGCCCTAATTAGCGAAATGCCCATAGGTGAAGAACGCACAGAAAAAGAAAAGGTCCTGGCCGATGTTATGAAAAAAGCATACGTCTACTGGAACAAAGACAACGTGGATGATGTACGTATATTTACCGACCTATACGAAATGTCCAATGGGCAAATATACTTAGATGAATTTACGCACCCCCTACCCGACGCAAAGCAAATCCTTGGCATTCCTAACCAAGGCGGAGAAACTAAACGTAAAAAGAAGAAGAAATAAATAGCCCTTTTTGAGTCCTTTTTCGCCATATGTCTACATTTATCATAGAAGGTGGCCACCCTTTAAGTGGAACAATTACACCACAAGGTGCCAAAAATGAAGCCCTTCAAGTTATTTCGGCCTGCTTACTAACAAGTAAAGAGGTTATTATTGATAACATCCCCGACATACTGGATGTAAACAACCTAATTAACCTGCTAATAGAACTTGGCGTTAAGGTACAGAAACTCCAGAAAGGACGCTATAGCTTTATTGCCGACGACGTCAATTTGGACTATGCCTACTCCGCTAAATTCCTGGAAAGAACAGGTAAACTAAGAGGTTCGGTACTAATTTTAGGCCCGCTTATCTCTCGCTTTGGCAAAGCCATTATATCCAAACCTGGTGGCGATAAAATAGGACGCAGGCGGTTAGACACCCACTTTGAAGGCTTAATAAAACTTGGAGCAGAATTCAAGTACGACAGAGAACAAGAGTTGTACGCAATTCAAACCCCCAAGCGGCTACAAGGCAACTACTTACTTTTAAGCGAAGCCTCTATTACAGGAACTGCTAACATTATTATGGCAGCGGTACTGGCCGAAGGTACCACCACCATTTATAACGCTGCATGCGAACCATATATTCAGCAATTATGCCGGATGCTTTCACGAATGGGGGCACAAATACAAGGCATTGGCAGCAACCTGTTAACAATTACCGGCGTAGATAAATTAGAAGGCACCTCCCACACCTTGTTGCCCGACATGATAGAAGTGGGCAGTTTTATTGGCATGGCCGCCATGACACAATCCCATATTAAAATAGCCGGAGCCGGCATCAAAGACTTGGGAATTATCCCCGACACCTTCCGACGCTTAGGAATTCAAATTAACGAACAAGGCGACGACCTAATTATTCCAGCACAAGAATTATACCAAATAGAAAGCTATATCGACGGCTCTATCCTTACCATTGCAGATGCACCCTGGCCAGGCCTTACGCCCGACCTGCTTAGCGTTTTACTCGTAGTGGCAACACAAGCAAAAGGAAGCGTTCTTATCCACCAAAAGATGTTTGAAAGCCGACTATTCTTCGTGGACAAACTTATCGATATGGGAGCCCAAATTATCTTGTGCGACCCCCACCGAGCTACAGTTATAGGGATAGCCCGCCAATACCCCCTACGCGCCACCTCCCTTGTGTCGCCCGATATACGTGCAGGTATTGCTATGCTAATAGCCGCATTATCGGCCAACGGAACAAGCCGGATAGATAACATCCGAGAAATAGACCGAGGCTACCAAGACATAGACACCCGACTAACACAACTCGGCGCAAACATTGCACGTATCCAATAAAATGTACCGCTCAACAACAACTATATCCTTAATTCCTATTGGAACAATACAACGGGCCAAAGGATTTCAAGGAGAGGTAATAATAGCCTTAACTTCGGCTGTATATGCACAACTTAACTGTGAGTTCGCCTTCGTATACCGCGATGGATTACCCATACCTTTCAAAATAGAATACTTAAAAGGGAATAAGGACTCATTTATATGTAAGTTCTTTCGTATAACCAGCGAAAAAGACGCCAATAACATTAAAGGTGCCACGGTAGCAATTACAACGGAAGAGTACCAAAACCTCTTGCAAAAACAACAAGAACAGGACTTCTCGCTGGACTTATTGGTAGGCTACACGCTGCATCACCCCAAACTTAAAACAATAGGAACTATTACACACGTGGCAAACAACACTGCCAATCCTCTTTTATACATTACTGCCAATAATAAAGAAGTCATACTACCTCTTGTACAAGATTGGATTCAAAACATATCGGTACAAAACCAAAGCATAACTATGCTATTCCCCGAAGAACTCCTAACACTAAATTAACCCAATAACTACATATATATAGGTACATACACACCTAAAAATACCCTACTTTTAGGGATTGGGAGTTTCTTCCGCTTCCATTAGCTTTGTGCTAACGGACTTGTTTAACAAATCCACCTACATTTCACTCAATTAACACCAACTATTACATGAAAAAGATTGGAATATACTTTGGCTCTACAACTGGAACTACAGAAGCCGTTGCACAGAAAATTGCAACCCTCCTTTCTGTTGCATCACAAGACGTACATAACGTAGCAGACGCCGATGCTTCAACCGCTGCAGATTACGACCTCCTTATTTTAGGAAGCTCAACCTGGGGCGATGGCGAAATGCAGGACGACTGGTACGACTTTGTACAGGCACTAAAACCACATGTTGCCGGTAAAGAAGTAGCCTTCTTTGGCTTAGGAGAAGAAGACTCCTACGATAGCACCTACTGCGATGCCATTGGGCTTATTTACGACGAACTACAAGGTTGCAACTGTACATTTGTAGGTAGTTTCCCTAAAGACGGATACAACTACAGTGCCTCAAAAGCCGAACGCGATGGTAAACTAATAGGAGTATGCCTCGACGAAGTAAGCTACGAAGACCTTACAGACGAAAGGCTAAACAAATGGATTAGTACCCTAAAGTAACATATATCCCCCCCCAAAAAAAGGTGTATCGGAACAGTTTTCCGGTACACTTTTTTTTTGCCTCAAATGCAACAAAAACAGGCTTGCAATTGAGTATGCAATGCCGTTCTGTAAAAATGTCGTATCTTCGGAAAAAGGTAGCTATTAACCTGTAATCAAAATTGCATATCAAGTTCTTATACCACTATCATGAATAAGTCCTACGCCTTTGGTTACGAAGAAACACCAACCGAGCTGCTCTCTGCTTCGGACAAAGAGCTGGTAGAAAAAGCTATAGCCATAGCGCAAGATGCCTATGTTCCGTACTCCACATTTCATGTAGGAGCGGCTGTTCGCTTGGAAAACGGTGTTATTGTAACTGGCTCCAACCAAGAAAATGCTGCGTACCCTTCTGGTACTTGCGCCGAGCGTACAGCCCTATTTTATGCCAACGCAAAGTACCCTAATGTGGCAGTACAGGAGATGGCTGTGGTAGCCATTTATCACGGTGAAATACAAAACCAAATATCGCCATGTGGCAGTTGTCGCCAAGTAATGGCCGAGGTAGCCACACGTTTCCGCCCCTACCGTGTTTTGTTGGTAGGTAAAGATATTACTAAGATATTGCCCGATAACCGACTACTCTTACCCTTTACTTTCGACTCTTCGGCACTCTAAAAGCAATACCCATTCTATAGTTATGAGCGACTATATAGTATCGGCACGCAAGTACCGCCCAGACACCTTTCACTCCGTTGTTGGACAACAAGCCTTAACCACAACGCTCAAAAATGCCATTAAAGAAAAGAAACTGGCACACGCCTACCTTTTTTGTGGGCCTCGGGGTGTTGGTAAAACCTCCTGTGCGCGCATCTTTGCAAAAACGGTTAACTGTTTAAACCGCACAGCCGAAGGCGAAGCTTGTAACCAGTGCGAAAGCTGCCGTAGCTATAACGAGCAACGAGCCTATAACGTTATTGAGTTGGACGCTGCCTCCAATAACACTGTCGATGACATTAGAAACCTCATTGAACAGGTACGTATTCCCCCCATGACGGGGCAGTACCGCGTTTATATCATCGACGAGGTGCATATGCTTTCCACCCAAGCCTTTAACGCTTTCCTTAAAACGTTAGAGGAACCACCGGCACACGCTATATTCGTACTCGCGACCACCGACAAACACAAAGTACTACCCACTATTATTTCTCGGTGCCAGGTGTACGACTTTAACCGCATATTGGCCAAAGATATTGCGGACCACCTTGCCTACGTAGCAAGCCAAGAAGGTATACAAGCCGAACGCGATGCCCTTGAACTTATTGCTGTTAATGCCGATGGCGGAATGCGCGATGCGTTGAGTATCTTCGACCAAGTAGCGGGCTTTGGACAAGGGAATATCTCCTACCAGGGGGTTATAGAAAACCTAAGCCTAATAGACGAAGGGGAATACTTTAAAATGCTTGCCTTTATGGCACAAGGACTGGTAAGCCAGCTGCTACTACAAGCGGATGCACTCATACGCCGTGGGTATGACCCGCTAACCATCATAGGCGGTTATGCCACTTTTTTACGCAACGTACTGATGAGCAAGACCCCACAAACCCTTGCCCTTGTTGAAACAACCGAGAGCCTTAAAGCACGCTATGCTAAGGCGGCCGAGTTTTGCAAAGTGTCGTTCATTTGGAACGCCATTAAAATTGCTACAGACTTTGAAGCCAAGTACCGTGAGGCTGGCTCTAAAAGGCTTGCCTTGGAGGTAGCTTTAATTCGTATGGCCGAACCTAAGGCGCCTGAATACCAAGAAGGCCTTACCCCACAAGTACCAACCGCCACAGCAGGGGTATCGGTGCCACCAACAACCAGTACTACACTACAAAACAGCGCACCACAGCCCCAGGAAGAGAAGTTAGGAGAACCAGCACAGCAGGCACAACGCATCGAGAAGGTTGTGGGAGAGCTTTCGGTTAAGCAACAAGCAAAAACAAACAGCGTTACCACCTCTTTGCGTAGCCGGATGTCCATTTCGCTTAACAACAACGCCAACCAGCAGGAACCCGAAACTGCACCCAAAGAGCTACGCAATAATGCCTACAGTATGCCCGACTTCCAGTCCGCATGGAGGGCATTCACCGCTCAGGTGCAGGATAACGTTTTCCTTAAACAAACCTTACAGGACTTTCTTCCACAAAAACGTGAGGGCGACCTTGTAACCATAGAAGTACCAACACGCAACCAAGCCGAAATTATTCAGCAAACCGAAGGAGAGCTAATGACCTTTTTGGCCAATAAACTTTCCAACGACCATATTCGGTTACAAATAAAAGTGGTAGCCCAAAAAGCCCAAAGCCTCCCCGTTTCGGCACGCGAAAAGTTCGCCTACTTCGAAAAGAAAACCCCTGCCTTCAAACAATTTGTAACCCACCTGGGGCTTGTGCCTCGGATGTAAACCATACAGTTTTAACTTTATTATCACAAGAAGCTATGAAGAAAAAAACCATTACCTTGGCACTGCTATGTGCGCTTGGTATGCCTGTAGCCTGGGCCCAAACACCAACAACCGAAAAAGCCCAACAACCCGAAGAGTACCAGTTTACTCCCGTTAAGGTGCTGGAAATGACCTCTATCAAAGACCAAAACCGAACGGGTACATGCTGGGCATTCTCGGGCGAAGGGTTCCTGGAAATTGAAGCCTTGCGCAACAGTGGTATCCGGGTAGACCTTGCCCCTATGTTCGTTGTATCGCACTCGTACAAGGATAAAGCACGCCAGTATGTGCGCTACCACGGCAACATTAACTTTGCACAAGGTGGCTCTTTTTACGATGTACTGTACGTACTCAAACACTATGGAGTTGTGCCTATGTCCGAAATGTCGGGGCTGCAATACGGTGCAAAAACCCACGTACACAACGAGCCCGAGGCTGTAATGAAAGGATTCCTGCAAGCCCTTGTTAAGGAGCAAGACAAAAGCAACTCCCTTACTACAGCATGGCAACCCGCCTTCGATGGTATTGTAGATGCATACTTGGGAAAAACACCCGAGAAGTTCTCTTTTAACGGGAAAACCTATACCCCAACGTCCTTTGCTCAAGCGCTTAAACTGAATGCCGACGACTATGTATCGTTAACCTCTTACACCCATCACCCTTTCTACCAATCCTTCGTACTGGAAATTCCCGATAACTGGCGACACTCATCGTCTTATAACCTACCACTGGACGAGCTAATGAAGGTGTTCGACTATGCTATCCAGAATAACTACCCAATTGCTTGGGGTGCCGACGTTAGTGAGGTAGGCTTCACACGCGACGGCATTGGTGTACTCGTAGATGTAAATGCAAACTCTTCCCGTGGTAGCGACCAAGAGCGCTGGATAGGGAAGTCCGACAACAAACAACACCTCTCTGTAGCCGAGATGGTGCGCCGCCCGAACTGTCCGGAAGTAACACCAACCCAAGAGTACCGCCAACAAGGCTTCGATAACATGCAACTCACCGACGACCACGGCATGGTTATTTACGGTATTGCAAAGGACCAATATGGCAAAAAGTTCTATATGATTAAGAACTCTTGGGGAGAAGCAGGTAAGTACAAAGGCATTTGGTACATTTCCGAAAATTACGCAGCTGGAAAAACTATGAATATCGTAGTTAACAAAAAAGCTATCCCTGCTGATATCCGCAAAAAATTAGGCATCTGATTTCGCCTAATCAGCAAAAAAAAGAGCTTCCCGACACTGCTTCGGGAGCTCTTTTTTTTTGCTTTGGAGAGCTTGGAATGAGCAATTTTATGGAAGCACAATGGGTAGTTTACTACTATTAAAAAGTAGTTGGCGGGGGAGGGAGGTGCTTACAGCGGTAACAATGCACCAATAATGGTTAGGGGGAGTGGAGTATATATACAAAAATAGCTGGCAGTGCATTAAAACCAATGGTTGTGCACCGCCAGCTAATATGTTTATATAACAGTGGACTATCGTTCCTTATGAATTATCTTCATTCCTCGGTCAATAGCTTCCATGTTCATAGGTATTAACTTATGGTGGCGTTCGGGTAACGATTTTCTTAGCCCAGTTTCCACATAAGCCAAGTCTATCATTGGGGCAACCTTTAGTAAGCCGCCTAACACTACCATATTAAAAACTTTTGAGTTTTGCATTTGGGTAGCCTCCTCCGTAGCATCGATACGGTATACCGATATATCTGTTCGGTCTGTAACATGATGTATACCATTGCTATCGTATAAAAGCATACCACCGGGTTTTACTTTGGAAGCAAATTTATCCATTGAGGGCTGATTTAAAACGATAACCACATCGTAAGCATTTAAGATGGGAGAGCTTATTTTTTCGTCGCTCAGGATAACAGTAACATTAGCAGTGCCTCCGCGTTGTTCTGGACCGTAGGAAGGCATCCAGGTTACCTCTTTTCCTCCCATAAGCCCCGAGTAGGCAAGAATCTTTCCCATAGAAAGAACGCCTTGCCCCCCAAAGCCAGCAATTACTATTTCATATTTCATAGCCTGGTAGATTTTAGATGTTTTTAAGGTCGCCTATAGGATATTGGGGGAACATATTTTGTTCCATCCATTTGTTGGAGGCATCGGGGCTTAATTTCCAGCCAGAGTTACAGGTAGATACTATTTCTACCACGGAAGTACCTCTCTTTTTCAACGAATTCTCGAATGCCTTGGTTATTGCCTTACGCGCCTTTCTTACAGCAGCGGGAGTATGAACGGATTGGCGTGTAACGTAACAAGTTCCGTCCAGTTCCTTAAGTAGGTTAGATATTTTTAATGGGTATCCATTAAGTGGGATATTCCTACCATCGGGACAGGTAGCCGTTTCCATTCCTTCCAGTGTTGTTGGGGACATTTGCCCCCCCGTCATACCATAAATAGCGTTGTTTATGAATATGATGGCAATATTTTCGCCCCGGTTAGCGGCATGTATGGTTTCTGCAGTACCTATTGCGGCAAGGTCGCCATCGCCCTGATAGGTAAATACGAGTTTTTCGGGGTTAAGGCGGCTAACGGCCGTGGCTAAAGCGGGCGCTCTTCCGTGAGCTGCTTCTTGCCAATCGACATCTATATACTTATAAGCAAATACAGCACAACCTACTGGTGCTATTCCTATTGTATTTTCGCCAATACCCATTTCTTCCAGCACATCTGCTATTAACTTATGTACCACTCCGTGGCTACATCCTGGGCAATAGTGCATTGTAGTATCGTTTAACAGTTCGGGTTTCTGGTAAACGAGGTTTTCGGGTTTTATTATGTCGTTGATATCCATATTCTGTATAAGATTTTAGTGGTGGAAAAGCAAAATTACTTATGCACCAGTTTCACCAAATAGTATAGCAAGCGAAGAAACAAAGCGGCTCCACCAAATATTAAAAACAACTGTTTTTGTTGGGGGAATAACACCCAAATGGCACAAGCCAGCACGGAAAGGATGAGGAACAGCGCCGTTGAAAGTCGTAGAAACACTTGCATAACCACCGGTTAATAGCGTTTATAAGCCAAAGAACGAACGTAAAGAGGTTAGCACCTCCTCGGGGGTAAAGAGGACTCCCCCCATACGGCCATAGTAATGTACAGGAACTCTTCCGTTTACCGCCAACCTAACATCTTCCACCATTTGGCCGGCGTTAAGTTCAACAGTTAAGAAGCCTTTTGCGGTTGCCGAAAGCTGGGCAATACGTTCGCTGGGGAATGGCCACAAGGTTATTGGGCGTAGGAGCCCTACTTTAACACCTTGTTCACGAGCTATTTCTACCACTTTGGAACAGATACGGCTACTACATCCGAAGGCCACTAAGATATAGTCGGCATCGTTGCATTGCAGTTCTTCGTAACGTACTTCATTGGTTTCTATTTCTTTGTATTTAGCCTGGAACTTAAGGTTGTTTTTCTCCATCATTTCGGAGTCCAACTCCAACGAAGTGATAACGTTGGGTTTCCTCCCCCTGTTTCCTAATGTAGCCCACGGGCATTCTGTCCTAATTTCCTCTTCGGTTTTTCTGGGGTGCATATCGGGGAGCTGCACCTTTTCCATCATTTGCCCTATAACGCCATCGGCTAAAATCATTGCGGGGTTCCTATACTTAAAGGCTAATTCAAATCCAAGCCCAACAAAGTCTGCCATTTCTTGTACGGAGTTTGGTGCGAGGGTTATCAACCTGTAGTCTCCATGTCCGCCCCCTTTTACGGTCTGAAAATAATCCGCTTGGCTCGGTTGTATGGTACCTAATCCTGGGCCACCTCTCATAACATTAACAATGAGACATGGTAGTTCTGCTCCCGCGATATAGGATATACCCTCTTGTTTAAGGCTGATGCCAGGGCTTGAAGAAGAGGTCATTACACGCTTTCCGCAAGCAGCGCCACCATACACCATGTTTATGGCTGCCACCTCGCTTTCGGCTTGTAACACAACCATGCCAGTAGAGTTCCATGGTGCTTCCTCCATAAGCGTTTCCATTATTTCGCTTTGGGGGGTTATGGGGTATCCGAAATAACCATCGGCTCCGTATCGGATGGCGGCATGGGCAATAGCTTCATTGCCCTTCATTAATTTAATATCTTCTGCCATAAAATCGTTGTTTTGGGAAGGAATAAAAGGTTAATTATTGGGGTGTTATTCTGGTACTTTTACCTTATATACGGTAATGCAGCCATCGGGACACACCCATCCACAACTCGCACATCCGATGCATTTCTCGGGTTCTTTCATATAAGCGTAGTGGTAACCTTTATCGTTAACCTCTTCGGGGTGAAGCGAGAGGGTATCGGTAGGGCACGAAACCACACAAAGGTTACATCCTTTGCAGCGTTCTGTATTTACCACTACAGCACCTTTTATTTTTGCCATAGGTTAGTGATATTAGATTGGACAACTTAAGTAACACTTTTCTCAAAGGTAAGCAAATAACAATACCAAGCCCGAAAATCGTATGTTCTTGTGATTATTTAGCGTTTTTTTCTGAGCGGCCAACACACATATTGGGGGTATAGGTCCAAAGTATAGTGTCTTTGTCGGCTACGGGGTATTGGTAAGCCATTTTGTCGGCACGGCGATTATTGACATAATAATACCAAACTTTTCCGTCTTTTTCGTTGTAATAGCCGTTAATACCCGAAACAAATATCCATTTTTTTAGGGCTTGAGTTTCTACTTTAGCACAATGCTGTAAGGCTAATTGAGCCGTTAGCCCTTTCTCCCACTCCACAGCGTGAGTTTCTTGCGGACGGTCTGGCCCATATTTAATTAGTACAATAACTTGTGCCGACGCTGCTAAAGGAAGTAGCAGGAATAGTGTTAAGAGGCAATAAGTTTGAATGTGTTTCATAATGATGTTTTGTTTGTTATTATAGGGCGTCCTGTAATAGGGCTATTGTGTATTGCAATATCTACATTATAAGCCTGTTTTATAAGCTGTGGAGTTAATACGCTATTGGGGCTACCATGTGCCAATAGCTGGCCTTTGGATATTAAAGAAACAGTATCGCACCACTCGGAAGCTTGGTTTAAGTCGTGAATAATCACTAAAACCAGGAGGTTGGGGTTTTGTTTTAAAACCTGTTTAAGGAGTGCTATGATTTTAGTTTGGTAGGTGATATCCAAATGAGAAGTAGGTTCGTCCAGTAACAGTATGGCTGGCTCTTGTGCTAATGCTTTAGCCACCGAAACCATTTGGAGTTCTCCTCCACTAATTTCGGTTAGCAACCTATGCCGCAGGTGGTCTACTCCGGCATCCTCCATTTTTTTTAATGCCAGGGTTTTATCGTGTTCCGAAAAGGAGAAACTGAATTTGGGCAGGTAGGGAAGGCGCCCTAACAGGACATAATCCTCGACAGTAATAGGTGCCGTGGGTAAAAACTGTTGTACAATAGCCATCTTGGTGGCTTTCCTCTTTAACGGTATTTTTCCTAAAGGAAGGTCTCCTAATAAGAAGTTTCCACTACTGGGGATGTCGCCCATTAAGCCTTTGAAAAGAGTACTTTTTCCCGACCCATTTCGGCCTATAATACCACCTATGGATCCTAGTTCCCACGAGATATTCAAAGGCCCTACCCGAAACCCTCTAGGGTAACCGCACGTAAAGTTTTGTATAGTTATCGGAGCCATCTCAGAAAGATGTGGCAGTTCGTTTGCGTTGGCTAATGATACCCAAAAAGGAGAGCCCGCCTACAATTCCTGTAATAACCCCAATGGGCAACTCGGAGGGGGCTAAAAGTAGCCGGGCCACTACATCGCACAAGAGCAAAAAAGTAGCCCCGTTCAGGTAGGACAATGGAAGCAACCAACGATGGTCCTGCCCCACACAGAAACGAGTAAAATGAGGCACAACAAGGCCTACAAAACCAATAACTCCAGCTAATGCTATACAATACCCTGTTAATAACGAAGTAAGCAGGAATAACACCCTAATAACCACATTGGTGTTAACACCTAAGTGGCGAGCTATGGCATCTCCAACACTAAGGGCATTGAGTTGTAATGCAAGAAACATGGCAATAACCAACACAACAAAACTTAAAAGTAGGCCGGCTATCAGTAAAGCGTCCATGGGGCGTGTTAATGCGCCCATCGTCCAAAAAACTATACCAGGAATATCCTTTACCGAAGCTATGGACATTAAAAACATTACAACCGATGAGGCTATAAAGCTAACCATTACGCCAACAAGCAACATCCGCTGGATATCCACTTGGCCCCTTGCCCTGCTTAGGGCATATACCATAACTATTGCAAGTAAGGCACCTAAGAAGCCCGAGAATGGCAAGGTCCAACTACCCAATACAGTCCAACCTAATACCATTGTTAATGTAGCTCCCAACGATGCTCCACCCGATATCCCCAAGGTGTAAGGCTCTACCAGGGGGTTCCGGTATATACCTTGTAAAATAACGCCACACAAACTCAAGCTGCCTCCAACAACTATTGCCATTAAGGTTCGGGGCAAACGAATATGGTATAGGATACTCGCTTCCAAGGACTCTTGTCCGCGGAAAAGTTCTACCCAATTATCCCAAGAGGCGTGGGACTCTCCTATGGAAACCGAAAGGAGTACCGAAACAGGCAACAGCCCAACCATTAAAATAGCCAGGAACGACTTACTTATTCGATTAATCATAGGGGTAATGGGTATTGCAACTATAAGCCAACGGCCCTACTTCTTTAAGCGCAAGGGCCTAAGTATGGCATCCATCCTTTGTAAGGAGTACAAGTAATTCAGCGGTGTAGGCTCGCAAAGGGTATCGGCATTCAGCGTGTAAATTTGTCTGCGGTGTGCGGCCACCATATTATTAAAGGAGTTCCAACGCTCTATTTCTGGCTCGGTGGCAAAGCCCATTGTTGCTATAAAAATAACATCGGGATTTTGGGCAACTACCGCTTCGGGGCTTACCATACCATTAGGGGTGTTTGGAATAGCATTAGTGGCATGGAGCATTGGCAACAGGTCGGCCAAATAAGTATTTGTCGTAATGGTGTAAATAGGGTCTGCTGCTATCTGCACAAATACCTTTAGGCTATTGGCCGTTGCATTTTCTGTTACAATTTTATTAACCTCCACATTCACACTATCAACAATATGCTGAGCGCGTGGTGCTACGCCTAATAGCTCTCCTAAGCGAGTAAACTGTGCTTGCAAGTCGGCATACGAGTCGGGGCTACTTATCTGCTCTACCCTTACCCCCATATTCCTGAGCACATGCACTTCTTCTTGCGGTATAAGGGGGGAGGCTATTACCATTGTTGGTGCCAAGGTCATGATCTTCTCCAAATTGGCTTTAATGGCACTACCTACAACAGCAATGGAGTCGGCAGGGTTTACTTTGCAATAACTGGTACAGCCCACCAGTTTATCTTGCTCGCCCAGTTCGTAAATGCACTTTGTAACGGAAGGGACTAACGAAACAACGCGCTCGGCATTTATATTTCCCTCTTTTTCGGCAAACCCTATATTAGGATTTTTCCAAATCCACCATACCCCTATCAATAGACATAGTAGGGCTAAAACACTTATAATCCGCTTCATAAGCAAAACATATTACAGGAATACTACAACCTCATCTTTATCCTTACGGAGGTGAGGCAGGCTACTTTTATCCACGTCGGCCCGACCTAAAGCTAAAACGGAAATGGGTTCTTGTTCTTCAATATTCCAGCCTTTAAGGGAGCAGTACTTCAACCGGTCGAAATTACACACCCAAGTAGAGCTAAGCCCTAACTCTTCGGCTCTTAACATCATATGAGTTACTGCAATAGAGGTATCTATGTGTACCGAGGTAGAGCGGGCATCCTTAAAGCACCAAGCCTCCTTAGGATATCCCACACATAGGATATAAACTTGCGCGGTTTTAAACCAGGGTTTCGGGTAACAGCTTTGGAGTTGTGCCTTTGCTTCCTCCGAAAGCAGAACGTAAAAACGCCAAGGCTGACGGTTACAAGCCGATGGTGCATTCCGCCCAGCCTCTACTATTTCGGTTATAAGGCTGGAGGGAACGGGTTGGTTGGTAAATTTCCTAACAGACCTCCGTTGTGCTATCAGTTGTTTAAGTTGTGTCATAAAATTAATGAGGTAGCGGTTTCGTTACGCTGTTTTTATCGTTCTTATAACGGAACAGTATAGCAAATAATATAGTTACCACTAAAGCATAAGCGGCAAAAATAAACCAAGCATGCGTCCAGCCTTCAACCTGTGGGGCAGTACTGCTAAAGTCCACAAACTGGTTTACCACCCACTGGGCAGATAGTGTACCTATTGTAGCACCAAACCCATTGGTCATGATAATGAATAAACCTTGGGCACTTGAGCGGATAGAGATGTCTGTTTCTTTATCCACAAATAACGAGCCCGACACATTAAAGAAGTCAAAAGCCACCCCATAAACAATCATGGACAAAATAAACATCCAAACCCCATTCCCTGGGTTCCCTAAACCAAATAAACCAAACCTAAATACCCACGCCATCATGGCCATAAGCATTACGTTTTTAATACCAAACCTACTCAAGAAGAAGGGGATAAGGAGTATACAGCAGGCCTCACTAATTTGAGAAATAGATATTAGAACGTTGGGGTGTTGTGCGCCAAAAGTATTGGCATACTCGGGGATAGCCTTAAAACTGGTTATAAACGGATTGGCAAAGCCATTGGTAATTTGCAATGAAACCCCCAGCAGCATGGAGAAAATAAAAAAGATAGCCATTTTACGCTGCTTAAACAGCAAAAAGGCCCTTAAGCCCAATGCCTCTACTAAAGTTTTTTGCTGCCCTTTAACATTTTTACTTGTAGGACATGGTGGCAATGTAGGAGCATATAACGCTAATAACACGCCCCATGTGGCACATGTAAAAAACTGCATATAATTACTTTGGAAGCCCAACAGGTCCACCAACCACATGGAGCATATAAAACCTATTGTACCGCACGTACGAATAGGGGGAAAAGTTTTTATCGTATCCAGTCCGGCTTTATCCAACGCAGTATAGGCAACCGAGTTGGATAGTGCTAATGTTGGCATATAAAAAGCAACGCTAAAGGAATATAATGCGAACATAACAGGGAAGGATACACCATCTCCTACACTCATACCGTAGTATCCTACGCTAAACATAAATGCTGCTGCAATAAAATGGCATAATCCCAACAAGCGTTGTGCGGGTATCCACCTATCTGCTATTATTCCAAGGATAGCAGGCATAAACAAGGACACAATTCCTTGCATGGCGTAAAATATACCAATATGGCTACCCAGCCCTATTCGGGCTAAATAAGTCCCCATAGAGGTCAAATAAGCTCCCCACACAGCAAACTGGAGGAAGTTCATTACGGTAAGACGAAATTTAAGATGTTGTTCCATGTAATCGTAATATTGAGATATTGATAATTCGCAATTGTTAAATGGCGGCTATTGTTGCTTGTATTTCTTGTCGGAGCCCATTGGATACTGGCACCAATGGAAGCCTAAGTTGCTCCTGAATTAGGCCCATTAGGGTCATTAAGCATTTAATGCCGGCAGGGTTTCCCTCTTTAAACAGCAAGGGGTACACATCCTTAAACTTATGGTGTATAGGCAATGCTGCGGACAAATCGCCAGCAAGAGCGGCATGAATCATTTTAGCAAAATCCGTTGGGTATGCATTTCCAATAACGGACACAACGCCATCGGCCCCCATAGCTACCAAAGGGTATGCAATAGCATCATCGCCACTATACACCAAGAAGCCGTTTGGGCGTTGCTTAATAATCAGGTCTGCCTGGGAAACTATACCAGAAGCCTCCTTTATACCTATTATATTAGGGCAATCGTGAGCTAAACGCAGCGTGGTTTCTGGAAGCATGTTAACCGAGGTGCGGGCAGGCACGTTGTACAAAATAACCGGTAGCAAAGAGGCCTTGGATATTGCATAAAAATGTTGGTATAGCCCCTCTTGGGAAGGTTTGTTGTAGTACGGACACACCGAGAGTATGGCATCAATACCGGTCAAGTCCATTTGTTGCAACTTTTCTATAACCCGAGAGGTACCATTACCACCAACCCCAACTACTATAGGAATTTTACCAGCCACCTCATTAACCACTGTGGAGATAATACGCTCTTCTTCGGCTAAGGAGAGAGTTGGTGTTTCTGCTGTAGTTCCTAAAATAACAAGGAAGTCGGTCCCTGCATTCAGTTGCATTCCAATCAAGTTTCGTATCGCACCATAGTCGATACTTTCATCAGGCATAAACGGTGTAATAAGGGCAGTACCTAACCCCCTTAAACGACTCCTAAGCTGGTCGTATGGAATCATATATTGCTTTTTCTGTAATACTCTTGTTTCGTGTTTTAGTCACTTTTAACAACTGCGACAATGGCCGTTGCCTTGGTGCCTACAACAAAGGTAAAAGATTTGGAGTATATTTGCCGCAACTTGCAATTTTACTTTTTCCCGACTCTTAATCTCCTCCCCTCTTTGGAAGGGAATACATATTCAATGCCTATACTATTATGAAGTTTAAACATTTCTGGATTCGTTACGCAGGGCCTTTACTGATAATTATTATAATACTACTAACCTTATCGGCACGAATTCATGGATATTCTTCGTCGTCTTTATACGATTTAGAGTCGTTTAAACAACGCACCCCTATAACATACCCAGGGAGTTTTAATGTGGACTTTAACGACCTTAACGATGTACAGTTAAAGGTTGCACAAAAAATAGGCATTTCACCTATTTCTTCTCGGAACACCACTCCTCTCCCCTCCGTATTACAGGAAATAACGTCGTGCAAGGCATACACCATAGCCCGCCTAACCCATTCCATCCCTTTTTTAATACCCTCTGCTGCTAAACTACTAACAGATATAGGAGAAACATTCCAAACCCATTTAACAAACCACAACCTTCCCTTGTACCGTATTATTGTAACAAGTGTAACACGGACAGAAGCCGATATTGCTTCGCTTCGCAAAAAAAACGTGAACGCTTCATCGCAAAGCACACATGCGTACGGCACAACATTCGATATTTCCTGGAGAAGATTCGAGAAGGTTAACCCTATCGACCCTCGACATTTAAGCCCAGAAGAGCTCAAACACCTACTGGCCACCGTACTTAAGGAGTTCCAAACCGAGAAGAGGTGCTACATTAAGCACGAACGTAAGCAAGCCTGCTTTCACATTACTACACGCCAATAAATTCCATTGGCAAAACCGCATAATAAATAAAAGAGGGTGCAGTTCAATCCAAAACTGCACCCTCTTTATTTTTTGAGCTATTGAAGATTTTAGGAAGCACCATATCTTAACACCTATCATATACTACCCACAAGAAGGGGGCGAGTTAAAGGTCCAACAAAAATAAAATCCTACTAAAATCAATCTTTTTCACAGTTTCAACATACCAATTCTTTATCAAGACTGATAATACCCCAACATTGGTCGCAGAAGGTGAGTTAAAAATAAGACCGAGATATTATGAGTTGTTTCGTCACCTCCAAGCCCAAGTGGAGACAGAGAAAGCGTCAAGTAAATCAATTATTTACTTGGCTCTTTTTTCTTATAGCTTTACCTAATAGCTACGGACTTTAACCTGTCAATCAATCCCAGAAAAGTTTGTTCAATCTTCCCTCTGGGTGGAATGGGCTTATAAGCTATCAAGGATAAGTTTCGCTCATATTCTGCACCTAATTTCTTGTTCCACATTGCTTCAAAGTCTTTTATGACAGGAGCATCTTCTATTGACGTGAGTTCATTCCAGCCCCGAGGTTCCGAAAAGATCGCTTGGTCGTACCGTATTAAACGCTGTATATCTTCAAGGAAACTTGTTTCTTCAATGTATCGCAATAATTCTTCTTTACGCAGCAAAGCCTCAATATCATAAAAGTGACGAATCTTTGAGGAGAGAGCCGCAATAGGGTCAGCACTCATAGAAAATCTAATCAGCGAAACAAGTTTCTCACATAAGGTCTGCTTGACTGATAACACATTAAGTTCAAAAGCCCCAAGGTCATATTTATCCATGAAATCAATCATTCCTTGTTCTTTTAGTACCGTTGAAACGAAAGGCTCAATCCATTTCTTCTCATAAGGAAAGGGGGTGGCAAAAGCACTAATTTCAACAATAACCCTTGCTGGAATAGGGGTAACACGCTCTGCCCATCCTTGCTGAGAGGTGTAGGTAAATGCTTGTTTCCTATACTTGGAGCCTTTAGAGACATCAACAAACTCTTTGTCTTCATTCAAGTTTGCAGTAATCTCTTTCATCAAATGAGATAAAAGAGTCTTCACTTGATTGCCACTCATACCCTCGCTAATAACGGCAAAGTCGACATCCTCAGAAAAGCGATCTATCAGCTGATAGGCTTTTGACAAAGAGGTTCCACCCTTAAACACAATCTGAGCGTTGTGTACACTCTGAGAAAGAGCTTTGAGAATCATCGAAATATAATAATCCTTTTCAACCAGATACATGGGTATAGCCAGCCGTTCAGAGCTTGCCAGTAGCAAGTCTTTGAACAGTTCGGGTTCTTGATGCAAAAGTTGGTTCATCGGATATTCCATTCGTCAGAAATTTGTACTGAGGAAAATCCAACCCTAAAACGAGTAAGTGGGCTCAAGCTCTGAGATAGCTTGGTGCTTAGCTTATCATCTGTAAGCATCGAACCTAATAGGGCCCTGGTCAAAGGAGAGTATTTCATAGACAATTCAACCAACACGGCTTGTTGTGCTTTCGTATATCCCCCAACAACTTTTTTGAGAAGCATATAGGAGCGATCAACAGTGGAGTCCGGAATCTTTTTAATCCATTTCAATGAGTCCAAGACACGCAACATCTCTATATTGTCAACTGTAATAGGGTTTTTCTGCAAAACAAAACGAACGGTATATATGCCCCGACTTTTTCCTCTTTGAGGAAAGTTACTCCCAATCTCTAAAACCATTGGTTGCTGTGTCGTTAACCCCAACAAATTGAACGCATACAATCCCGTTAAATAAGCAACAGGAGTATCCTTGTCATAGAGCAAGTCTCTGACCCTATCTTCTAATGATGGACCAACTACCCCAAAGGCTGTTTTCTTTGGCTTATAGTAGGTCCCAGGGCTGAGTCGTTGAATCTCTCCTTGTTGTACAAGCCTTCCCAGCGTAACAACAGCTGCCTGTTGTTCCGTTCTCAAGAGTCCAAGGTCTTCTACCCGAAAAACTCTTCCCGCCTCAAAAGCAGATATTTGTTGTCTAATGTTCTTGCTAGTCATACACTCTATTTTTTTTTTGCAAAGGTAGGCGTTTTGTTATGTAAGCGCAAGCATTTACACAACAAAACAGGGATTAATAGTTAACCTAAACAATTGTCTTCCAAAATCTCATCTCGCCTTAAAACAGTTGGCCATTGGCTTTGAGGCAGGGGCATTCCATCCCCCCCCAGTTGCAGTGAACTAATAGTGAAAGTATAATTAGTTGCAGCCGTTTTTTCATCGCCTCTTAGTTTATTCTTACTCCGAAATGCACCCTGAAATTTATCCCGAAAACGGAACAAAAATCACCCAGAAAAATTGGATTGTTTTTTGCCCCGAAAATTGTCTTCCGAACAAGACAAAAAAGGAAGTATTTTTTGGACCGAAATTTGAACTTAAAAATAAGGGCGAATTTGGGGCGTTTTAACGGGCGAAAAATGAGGTAAAAAAGGGAGAAAACGGGGTGTTTGGGGTGGTAAAAGAGCGACCACCCGCAATCCCTTTATTGGAGCGGGTTTGCGATGGGTGTTAAAAGTTGTGCAAAAATAACTGCGCTTTCTTTTTCAACAAACTGCGCTTTTCGTTGCGACAAACTGCGCTTTCTTTTTCAAAGGACTCCGCCCTCCTTTTTTTTTTGCATTCCCCAATCCCCCCTAAAATTCCCCTCCCAAACCACCCGATTTTGCACCTAATTTCACCTGAGTTTTTCCTCTTTAACCGACTAAAAGTCACGCCTATTTTTCAAACTAGAACCGTTGTTTCTCCTTGGATAAATGACAAAAGGGAGTACGTTCCCCTGCTTAAGGAATGAGGAGGTAGGAAATCCGCCTCAACAACTTACTACTTGTCTGGCAGTTAGCTGTTGTAGGTAGTTAAATCGACTTTTTATTATACCTTTACGGTGCAATTAGCTTATCTGGAGTACTATGCAGAATACCCTTAAAAGGATTCAATGCCTTAAGGTTATATCGGGCTGGCGGATGAGCTTTTATATTAAAATGATTTACCGTAATGAAACACCTTATTAAATTCGCATTTGTTGCTATAGCCTTAACTGGCTTTATTGCTTGTAACAACACGAAAAGTGAAAATGAACAAACAACTAATACGGAGGTAGCTACCAGTGAAGTCCTTATTAAAGATGGAACCTTTGAAGGCTTCTCAGGCGACAACTACTTGATAGTAGCAGTAAATAGTGGAAAATATGCTATTTACAACCAAAACCTGAGTAACACTACCAGCGAGGTTGTTACCGGAAACTACACTGCGGTACGGGACTCTGCGCACCTGGATAACGGTATGCTTATGGTAGCTAAAGAGGCTACTATTTTGCTGGATGGTGCTACCCTAAACAAAACTTCCGACGCTACGGAACTCGATGCTATGTTTACCAATACCGTTATTAAGGAAGATGAATCGGGAAACGAAACTATCGTAAAAATGTTTACCGAAAACGGACAATCCTTAGCTAAATTCGAATTCAAGGGTTCCGAATATCTTCTTACCCGTAATGCTGGCAATAACGATGCTATTGAGTACGCAGCCAACAACCACTCTTTGAAATTGCCTAAAGTTGGTGGTGAACCTGCAGCAACATTCTTCGATGGCAGCACAACTTACAACTTCCACCTGCTAACTCCCGTAACAGAAGCCTTTAAGGCGACCGATGCTAATGCTGCTGTTAAGGAACTAAACGTTACCTACTATACTTATGGCGATGCCCCTGTGGTTATCCTGATGAGTAAAGAGATACCAACCAAACAAGTACTGACGATTACCGAAGGAGCTAACGACTCTGCCACTTATGGTAATGAAAACACCGAGTGGTACATTACACGCAACGGTGCAACTTTAACCTATAACGGAAGCAAGATTAAGTTTGTACACAAATAATATTAGCTTAATAACTATAAACCGAGGGGGTGTTTTACCAACATCCCCTCGGTTTTTTTGTATGCTTAAATAGAGGGCTGAAGGCTTCCTCCGCTTATTTGAGTCAGTTATTTGTATCTTTGCTATAAGGAGCTACTACCGTAGTAGCCGTAAATAACAAATGCTTAGGAAATGAACGAGAACATAGATATCCGAGCACTGAACGAAGTTATAGAACGAGAAAGTGCCTTTCTTCGCCTATTAGACCAAGGTATGAACAGTGCAATAGTAGGCCAACACGCCCTTCGGGAGAGCCTACTGATAGGGTTACTTGCCAATGGTCATATTTTATTGGAAGGGGTACCAGGCCTTGCCAAAACATTAGCAATCCGAACACTTGCATCGTTAATGGATGCTAAGTTCAGCCGGATACAATTTACCCCCGACCTTTTACCCGCCGATGTAATTGGCACGCAAATTTACAGCCAAAAAGAGGGGAAATTCAGCGTTAAACACGGCCCTATTTTTGCGAACTTGGTACTTGCCGATGAAATTAACCGCGCCCCAGCAAAAGTTCAAAGTGCGCTGTTAGAGGCTATGCAGGAACGCCAGGTGACAATAGGCGATGAAACCTACCCGCTCCCCCACCCCTTCTTGGTAATGGCAACACAAAACCCTATTGACCAAGAGGGAACGTACACATTGCCCGAAGCACAAATGGACCGTTTTATGCTCAAGGTAGTGGTGGGTTACCCCTCTAAAACAGAAGAGCGCGAGATTATAACCCAACAGATACAAAAAGGGCAACAACAAATTCGGCCAGTTATTAGCATACAAGACATCTTACGAGCACGGGACATTGTACACCAAGTATATATCGATGAAAAAATACACCGCTATATTGTAGATATTGTTTTTGCAACCAGGTTTCCGAACGAACAAGGGTTAACCCATTTGGATCGAATGATTGCGTATGGCGCCTCTCCTCGTGCCTCCATTAATTTAGCCTTAGCGGCCAGAGCATATGCCTTTATTAAACACAGGGGGTTTGTAATACCCGAAGACGTACGGGCCATTTGCCATAGCGTATTACGCCACCGCATAGGCCTATCCTACGAAGCAGAAGCTAACAACCTCAAGACCGAAGAAGTAATTAACGAGATTCTGAATAAAGTTGAGGTGCCTTAAAGGCTCATTCTTTAGGAGATAACGCGTAGATTATGGACACAACCGAATTGCTCCAGAAGATACGTCGGATAGAGATCCGAACCAATAGGCTCTCGCGCAACATTTTTGCCGGAGAGTATTTATCGGCCTTCAAGGGGCGTGGTATGGCTTTTAGCGAAGTACGAGAATACCAGTCAGGTGACCCCATTAGGGATATAGATTGGAATGTAACAGCCCGATACGACCGCCCCTTTGTAAAGGTTTACGAAGAGGAGCGAGAGCTGTCCGTACTACTATTGGTGGACGTTTCTGCCAGTGGAATATTTGGAACATTAACCAGAACAAAACGTGAGCTAATAGCCGAAATAGCAGCAACCTTAGCGTTTTCCTGTATTACCAACAATGATAAGGTTGGGGTTATTTTTTATACCGATAGAATAGAAAAATACATTCCGCCCAACAAGGGGAGAAAGCATGTACTCCATATCATTAGCGAAATATTACAGCTTACCCCATCGGGAAAACAAACAAATTTGGCTGAAGCGTTAGCCTATGCCAGCAATGTGCATAAGCGAAGCTGCACGTTATTTATTTTGTCGGACTTCATAGATTCGTCCAACTATGCCGACACACTGAAAGTGGTTGCTATGAAGTACGACATCAAAGCTATACGAGTAACCGACCCTCACGAATATTTACTACCTAAGGTTGGTTTGCTACGGGTACATGATGCCGAAACAGGAGAAGTACTACTCATTAACTCCTCGGACACAAAAACAATACAGCACTACCAAAGCCATTGGCAACAAGCAACGGATTTAATGACGAAAACATTTCAGAAGTATAACGTGGATTACGTATCGGCAAGCACCAACCAGGACTATGTTCCAGCGTTATTTCAACTGTTTGCAAAAAAAAGACGATAGCTATGAGGGCTAACCATTCCCTGCTTAACACTACCCTAAGAATCGTTGGGATTGTAGTTGCTTGGATATGTATTGGAGCATGCTGCATGGTTGCACATGCACAGTCCACAAAAGTAATTACAACTGTAGAGCCTACATCCATACGTATTGGCGAACACAGTAAGTTAATTATTAAAGTTGTACACAACCCTAACGACTCTACTCGTTTACTACTACCGGAAAAGGAGCTGGTGCCAGGAGTAGAAATTTTAGGCATACAGGAAAAAGGAAGCAATGCGCTGAATACACAATTACAAGAAAAAATATACGAGGTAACCATTACTTCTTTCGACTCTGCTATGTATACCATTAGCGGCGTTAAGGCTCTTGTGGGCGGACAAGAAGTTACCAGCGAAGACAGCCCCAAACTAATAGTTAATACGGTGGAGGTAGATGCATCGGCCCCAGATAAGTTTTACGACATTAAAGAGCAATTGGAAAGCCCTTTTGTGTGGTACGACTATATCGTATACCTATTTATCCTGTTAGGTGTTGGCTTGCTGATACTCAACAGCTATATCCTGTACCACTTTTTTAAGCGCAGAAATAAAAAGAGTACAAAAGCCAAAGTTATCCAAGAGGAGATACGGGACCCCTACCAAGATGCAGTTAATGCTATCATGAACCTAAAAGCCGAAGAAGGATGGAAAAGCCCTAATGTAAAATGGTATTACACCCAAATCACCGATATTTTAAGGGATTATATCCAACACATTTGGAATATTCCAACCCATGATAAAACCAGTGGTGAGATACTTGAGCATTTAAGGGAAATGGCGCAGACCGATACCTCCAGTTATGCCAACCTCCGCAGGATTTTTGAAACGGCGGACTTGGCAAAGTTTGCCAAATACAAACCCACCCCCGAAGAAGGTGCTCAGCTCCTGAATGTAACCGAAAAATTCATCCAAGATTATCACACCTATCCCTCTCCTGCTAAAGGTGAGGAACCAGACCCTGCCACCCCATGACTTTTGCCTCTCCAACATATTTTTCACTCCTCCTACTACTCATTCCGTTGGGGATATATGCATGGTACCGACACCGAAACCCTGCCACATTTACTTTGTCCACAACCAGCTCCCTTTCGCCCCAAAAGCACCGGTGGGCCTTATTAATAAGCATTCTTCCCAATGCCTTTATTGTGGTTTCGTTTATCCTGCTTGTAGTAGCCTTAGCACGTCCGCAAGGGAGTTTTAGTAGTTCGTCGTCCACAACAGAAGGGATACACATTATGCTTGCATTGGACCAGTCGCCAAGTATGTTAGCACGCGACCTAAGTCCGAACCGAATTACAGCAGCGCGCAATGTAGCCTCGGAGTTTGTAAGCAAGCGCCCCCATGACAACATAGGTATTGTAGCCTTTTCGGGCAACAGTTATACGCTATGCCCTTTAACAACCGACCAAGCAACAATTCAAAACCTGCTAACAGGGGTGGACGTAGATATGCAAAGCAACGGAACAGCAATAGGTGATGGCTTAGCAACGGCTATAGGAAGGCTTAAGGATATTAAAGAGGGGTCGAAGGTTATTATCCTGCTTACCGATGGCTCCAACAACACTGGGAAAATAGCACCATTAACTGCGGCCGAAATGGCCCAATTGTTTGGCATACGTATTTATACCGTGGGGGTTGGCAGCAATGGCACAGCACCCATGCCCGTAATGACCCCATTAGGCATAGAGTATAGGCCTGTGCAGGTAGATATCGACGAAAATACCCTAACCTCCATAGCCCAAGGCACAGGAGGCAAATACTTCCGAGCAACAGACAACACAAGCCTATCCGAAATATATAGCGAGATAGACCAACTGGAAAAAACAAAAATAAATGTACAAGTATACCAGCAGCGCACCGAGAAGTTTGCTCTGTTCGTTGGGTTAAGCATTTTGTTTTTGCTGTTAGGACTACTTGGCCGAATGACAATATTACGAACCCTCCCGTAGCTTATAAAGCATTCATTACAAGCCATGTTTAGGTTTTATCACCCTCATTATTTGTATCTTCTTATCCCCATTGTATTCCTAATAATTTTTGCCTTTGTGCGCATTATTAAGGACCGGAAAAGCCTGAAACGTTTTGGAGATAGCCATTTAGTAAAGAAGCTAATGCCCGAGCTTTCTCTAAAACGTAAGCTTATTAAGAATGTGCTACTGAGCGTAGCCTTGGCATTAATGGTGGTAGCATTAGCGCGTCCGCAATTGGGGAACAAGCCCGAAAAGGTAAAGAAAAAGGGAATAGAAGTTATGGTTTGCCTGGACGTTTCTAACTCCATGCTGGCACAAGATATTAAGCCAAATAGGTTAGAGCACACCAAAATGATTTTATCCAGCATTATTGATAAACTGGATAACGATAAAGTGGGGCTTATTTTATTTGCAGGCGAGGCTTTCGTGCAGCTACCGATAACGGCCGACTATGTGTCGGCAAAAATGTTTCTGGACAATGCCATCCCCGATGTTATAAGCCTTCAGGGAACCGATATTGCACGAGCTGTTACTTTGGCAACAAAAAGCTTTTCACAAGAAAGTAGTACCTCCAAGGTTATACTGTTATTTACCGACGGTGAAGGCCATGAAGGAGGCGTTTCGGAAGCAGTAAAAAGTGCAAGGGAACAAAACATACTGGTTAGTATAATTGGCATAGGCTCACCTGCAGGGGCGCCAGTGCCAACGCCTAACGGTGAGTACCTAACCGATAATACTGGAAACATGGTGATATCCAAACTAAACGAAGAGATGTGCCAAGAAATAGCCTCCAACGGAGGGGGTATCTACATTAATGGCTCCGGGATATCTGCCACCATAAAGGCTCTGCAAGGGAGTTTGAGCAAAGTAAAGAAAACGGAAATGGAAAGTGTGGTTTACAATTCGTATAGTGAAGTGTATTACTACTTCCTAATTCCAGCGTTACTATTAGTCGTTTTGGATTTATTCGTTCTGGACCGAAAGAACCGTTACTTTCAGAAAACCAAAATCTTTGACCGATGAAGAAAGGTATTACCCTCCTATTACTACTTATCACTTTAGGTAACCATAGCGTATGGGGGCAAAAAGCCCTACGGCAACTTAATAACCAAGGCAATAAAGCTTTTACAATAAAGGATTTTTCGGGAGCCGAAGTGTGTTACCGAAAAGCATTAACCCAGGACTCCACAAACCTACTTGTACGGTATAACTTGGGCAACACGTTATACCGTACCCAACGCCAGCAAGAAGCCGAGCAACAGTATACCTACATTCTGCAACAAGAAAACCTACCTCCACACCTCCTGGCCCAAACAGCCCATAACTTAGGGGACACCTATATGCACAATAAGGATTATGCCAAAGCTATTGAGGCATTTAAGTCCTCCCTCCGAATAAACCCGCTGGATGAGGAAACAAGGTACAATTTGGCCCTTGCGCAAAAACTCCTTAAGCAACAACAACAGCAACAAGGAGGAGAACAAAAGAAAAAGGAAAAGGAAAAGCAACAAGAAGAACAAAAGCAGCAAGAACAACAAAAGCAGCAAGAACAACAGCCTTTGGAAAACAAGCTTAGCAAAGAAAATGCCGAGAAGATATTAGATATGTTCTTGCGCGACGAGCAAAATACCCGAAAACAGGAAGAAAAAAAGACACCTCAGAAAACCCAATCCCCCAATAAAAAGAATTGGTAACCCATGATTTGGAAGAAACCCCATACAACCTTAAGGTATTGGCTGCTAACACTACTTTTTGTGGTTGGCACTGCGGTATCTTACGGTCAGCAAAACAAGATAAGTGTTCAGTTAAACGCGCCTCGTGTAGCAACCCAGGGCGATCCTTTTAACATATCCATTACAGTTAACGACTTAGCGGTAAAGGAAACACCCCAACTGTTACTGCCCGATGGCTTACAAATCCTTTATGGACCCGAGAAATCGGTTCGGCAGAGCCGTTCTATAATCAACGGCTCGGTATCGGTTAGCTCCACAGTGTCGTTCACCTATGTGCTTTTAGCTAATGCAACAGGAGAATACACGCTACCTGCTATTGGCGTAAAGGTTGGTAGTGCAACCTACAAAACAGCACAACAAAAGGTAAGTGTGGTAAGTGGCACCAACAACAAAAACACAGAGGCAGCCCCCACCCACAACAGCGGCCAGGCCGATGTTTTTGCTACCGTTACAGCCTCCCAAAAAGATGCTTACGAAAACGAAGGCATTTTGGTCAGCTATAAATTATACTCTACCGAGCGGTTCGATATAAACAGTATTAAACTACCCGATTTCGATGGGTTCGTTTCCCAGGAAGTAGACCTCTCCAAGATAAGGCAAATATCCGTGGAAGAGCATAACGGGAAAGCGTACAATGTAGTCCTGCTACACCAAACACTCCTTTACCCCCAGCATGCAGGGAGTTTACAGATACCGGCAGGGCACTTTGGCATCCAAGTAACGGTGCCTGTAATCCCCTCCTTCGATGACCCAGACGACTTATTCCGGGATTTCTTTTCAACACAACGAACCATACAAAAAAACATTTCCACCCAACCACTAACCATACACGTTAAACCCTTACCCAAACCAGCACCCGAAGGGTTTAACGGAGCTGTAGGACAATTCAAAATAGAACCTACCGAAAAACCTCAGAGCATCACAAGAGCCGACGAAAGCTACCGGATAAGCTATACCCTACAAGGATGGGGGAACCTAAATATGATAAAACTCAATTTACCAAAATACCCATCCAGCTTCAACCTTTTTGACCCCAAAGAGCAAGTGACTACCACTATTACCGATGGCAAACTAACGGGAACAAAACAGGTAGACTTTTTTGTTGTTCCACGTTCTGCCGGAGAGTATACACTGCCAGGGCTTACCTTCTGTTACTTCGACCCCACATCGGGGAAATATGAACAACTTAAAACCCCCGAAATCCCGGTACATGTAGACCCCGCAAAAGAAGGGGCTTCAAGAGCTAGTGTTGCAGACTATAGCCAACAAGAAAAGGTGAAATATACGGGACAAGATATCCATTACATAAAAACGACTAATGGCATAACACCATACAAACCCTCCTGGACAAACTGGCTCCTTTTGTATTTATCGGTATTAATGGCCGGCATTGGCGCAAGTATGTGGATTCTTGGCAGGCGCAGTGTTGCAGGTCAAAAGGCTTATAATAGTAAACAAGCCTCTAAACGCATTCGTAAATGGCTGCGTATTGCCGAAACAGAACGCAATAACACACACCCAGAAGTTTATTATGAAGCACTGCTTAAAGGGCTTAACAACTTTATAAGCCACAAGTTCCACCTCCCCGTAATCCGGCTAAACAAGGAGGATATTAGGCATACATTACTATCCTACGGAAGCTCCGAAGAATTAGTTTCGGAAACCATAAACATTCTTACCACTTTAGAACTAAACCAATACTCACCAGCAACCAACAGTGAGGAACGAGACAGATTATACGACCAGGTGGTAAGTATTATTCAACAACTCGATAAGCTCAAAATAAAATGAGACTTCCCTTCTTATATCGCCCCTTAATATTGCTACTTTTATGTTTGTGGGGAACAACCCAAGGACAAGGACAAAGCCTACCTCCAGATAGTGCTTATGCCAAAGGTAATTTCCAAGAAGCTATAACTGGGTTCGAAGCCATCGTACAAGCAACGCCCTCGGCCATAGGGTACTACAACTTAGGTTGTGCCTACTTTAAAAACAACGAGTTAGGCAGAGCTATCCTGAACTTCGAGCGCGCATACCGGTTATCGCCTACCGACCCCGACATCCAGTTTAATTTAAACTACGCACGCAGTAAAGCCACCGACAAAATACAAATACAACGTTCATGGGGCGAGAAATGGTTTCAAGTTACAAACTCCTTATTCTCGTTATACACCTGGCTATTGTTAGGATTCCTATCCTTTATTATTAGTGTTGCGGGTATTGTACTGTTCATATATACCCCTTTGCCATGGCTACGCCGTGTTGGGTTTTATGGAGCAGCTGCATTTTTGGTATTATGCAGTATTTGTAATTGGTGTGCCTGGAAAGGGTATGAGTTTATGACCAATAAACAACCTGCTGTTATAGTTGCACCCGAGGTAACCCTGAAAAGTTCTCCGGCAACCTCCGCAGAGGACTTAACAACACTCCATAGCGGCCTTAAAGTAATTACAGCTGAAACGCTAAATGGATTTACCCAAGTAACCCTACCCGACAATACCGTAGGCTGGCTACCAGAGGAAACCATAGAACACATTGTAGCAAAATAAAAAGTATGATAGAACAGCTGGTTTTATTAGAACGCCCCTATTTTTTGCTCCTGAACAACTGCCATTCTCCGTATTTGGACAGCGTGTTCTACTTGTTTTCGGACCGCTACCCGTGGAGTATTCTAAGCCTATTTTTCTTGGTATTAATGCTTTATAGGCAAAAGTGGCAAGAGTGTGTAGTATTCCTGTTGGCTATAACATTACTTATTTTCATAGGCGACCAACTATCGTCACATATATTCAAGCCCTTTTTCGAGCGTTATAGGCCCACCCATCACCCCTTAACATCGCAATGGGTCCAAACCGTTTTAGAGTATAAGGGCGGAAGGTACGGGTTCATTTCTGGGCACTCCACCAACTTTATTTCCTTTGCAACATTCACCTCCCTACTCCTCCGAAACAAACTATACACGCTAATAGCCTTTATTACCGCCCTTACAGTATGCTACTCCCGTATATACTTAGGGGTACACTTCATCTCCGATGTTATACCGGGAATTATGGCGGGCTTACTTGTAGGCTACACAGTACACTTCTTCTACAATACTTGCAGAGCAATTTGGTTTAAAAGAGGAAGCCAAAACTTGCGCACACCTTATTTAACCCCTCCCAGCAGAGTACATATGCTGAGTGCCTTATTGGGCGGATTTTACATTTGTGTTTGGCTGTTAGGCCCCATCGTATTCAAACTATATGTATAACCTTGTTTGCAGAAAAAAATGCTGGTGGGTGCTATCCCTTTTGCTTGCTTGCCTTGTCACCAGCTGTAAAAAAACTACTAATGCCCCCAATATAGCCGAAGAGGTAAGGCATATAGCCGAACTGAAATTAGCACAAACAACCATAGAACAAGTTTTCACTATCAAAGGCTATAATATTAATTTAGGAGGAATTCGTAACCTTAACGACCTTTCCGAAGTTACTACCAGGTTTCTTCGTGTTGGTGACCGCATTGGTGTATATACAACCCAAATAACAGCCGTAGCCACTATGGATGTAAGCCAGTTTTCGGATGCAAACATAACCCTCTTCCCCAACACCAAACAAGTAGCATTAACCCTACCTCCCATAACAGTTACTATTGCGGGGCGCAATCCCGAACTGAAGATTTTACACGAACGCGTAACCGGAACCCAGCCCCCCATAACACAGCAAGAAAGAAGGCAGGCACTACAAGACATTACCCCCGAAGCCCAAAGGAGGTTAGCCGAGGGAACCACTGTACACCAACAACTAATAAAACACGCCCAAGCGCAGGCGCACACTTTTTTTCAGGAACTTGTACAACGAAAAGGCTATACCTTAAAAGAAATTACTTACCTATGAAACTCCGCAAGGTTTTAACCCCACTACTGCTCGTACTGTTTTTAACCCTTGGGGGTATAGCCCTCCGCAATATTGGCCCTTGGTGGGAAAACCAGGGACTATTCAACAAGCCCGAAGTAAATGCTACGTTAGTTCACGAAATACAAAAAGTTATACAGCTCAGTACCCTCCACGTAACCAAAGTTGTTCCGGTAAAAAAGCAATGGGAAAACTACTCTGCCTTTGGTGTTGGAGAATTTAATGTAACCATTGGTTTCGACTTAGAACGCCTAACAACCTATACCAAAGGAGACACCATTATAGCCCAGTTGCCACCAGAAAAAATAGAGGTCTACGAAAACCCACAAAATCCCTTTCAGGTTGTAGATATATGGGGGAATAACCCTTGGAGCAGACTCAACACCACGGGTATTACAACTCTACAAGAAAACGAAATGAAGCAACAAGCGGTAGCCTCTATTCGTAGCGACTTATATACCGATGGCTACATCCAAAAAGCACGTTCCGAAGCTTTGGTACAGTGCGCTAAGCTCCTATCTATTCTCCCTGGTACAGTTATCATAACCGACTCCTCTCCTAACATAAACTGGAAACCCAACCAACACCAGCCCAATTTAGGACCTATAAAGGACTAACCCCTACCCTAACACAAAACGTACTGTTACAGTATTAAGAAGACCGCACCGTAATTCGTTATTTACGGTGCGGCCTTCTTTTATGCTCTTCCTATCCCCCCTTGGTTAGTTAAGAGCACTACGTTATTTTGCAACTATCTTATACCCTATCATAGAACTCATTTTGTAGCATAGGCTGGTTATCCGCCCTAAAATCTGCCCGAAAAAAAAGCCCCAGCGCGAACGGAAAAACTTCATGTAATTAGCCTGTTCAATAAGCTGCAATTGGGGTACCCATTGCTCTGGCAAATGGGCATCGCTCAAACCAAAACGTATTTGTGCCTCATGCTTACGAAGGGAGTCGGGCTTCACACCAAAACGGGTCATAAAGGTACCACAAACATCAAACCACACCTCTCCCCCTTCAAACCTACTTGCCAGCCGATGCAAGAAATCCCTGACCTGTTTTTCATAGAAGTACATTAGTACGCCTTCTACAATAAAAATAAACTGAGCATCGGGATGCTTACAACGTAGTTCATCCATCCAGTCCGTATCCAGTAAAGAGGCGGCAATGTAAACATTACCAGGCTCCTCAGGTATCAGTTCTCGGCGCAGGGCAATAACTTCTGGTAAATCCATATCGTAAAAAAGCGCCTTTTTGTTACCTACACGTTGGAAACGGGTATCCAAACCACACCCCACATTCACCACCACGGGCGAAGGGTGTGAGTCAATAAACTTACGCACAGCATTATCAAAGTACCACCCTCTCACCACGCATCCCACTTCGCTTAGCTTAGCCTTATCGAATTGGGTATAGTCGTATTCCAAACTATCTGCCAAGCGTTCCGCAGTTTTATCATTCAAAATAGGGTTTTCTCGTCGGCTTTCTTTAGCCCTCATATATAGCGGAATAAGCAACGTTTCCGCCACAACGCTTTTAAACTCGTGTTTCATTTTAAGTCTTTTGTTTAGAGATTGACACTTCACTACGCTCACAACAAGCGTATTGGAATACTATTGTAAATTGATACTTTGCAACTGCCGGAGGTGCATTATTTCTTCACCTTCTGGGGTTGCCTTCATACCAATCTTCCTACCACGTAAAGGTATAAGGAGTTGGATATGTTGGTCAATACCCATTTAAGGGTATTTTTCGGGTGTTATAGCAAGAGGTATTTTTTCTCTTTTCGCCTATGAATAATGCACATTTGCACATTGAAACCTTATGTCATTAAACCAAAAGCACAAATCAGCGTCAAATAAAAGTTATTATCCTCATTAGTGCTTTTCTTTACTCTTAACCATATATGCTTACAACTACCCCTCTTCCACACTTGTTAAGCAATAACAAAACCATAATACGCTTAGTCCTAATCATACTATTCTTAGGGCTATCCGCTTACCAAGGAATAGCGCAAGGCAACTACCAAATAACTGGAAAGGTTTACGACACTGGAGTGTCGCAATGGGCCGAAGCTGCTGGTGTACGGCTACTTACCGCCAAGGACTCCACTTTGGTTAAAGGAGTCACCACAAATGCCAAAGGAGAGTTTGCGCTATCGGGACTTAAACGAGGGCAGTATAACCTTATTGTCACCTTTGTGGGCTACGAACCCTACAAAAAAGTTATTACACTCAACGAGCAAAAAAAAGTAAACGTAGGCACAATACGCATAAAACCCAATGCCACAGCACTGGCAGCCGTAGAGGTTACAGCACAAGCACGCCCTATTATCATAAAGCAGGACACTGTTGAGTTTAATGCTGGCTCTTTCAAGGTACAAGAAGGTGCTAAAGTAGAAGAACTATTGCGCCAGCTCCCTGGAGTAGAGGTAGATGCCGATGGGAACATTACCTACAATGGGGAGACTATTGAAAAAATAGAAATGGACGGAAGAGACTTTTTCGCCTCGGACCCTACTATGGCAACACGGAATTTACCCTCGTTAATGGTGGATAAAGTCCAAGTTGTGGATAAAAAGTCGGACGAAACCCGCCTAACGGGTATGGACGACGGCACGCGCACAAAAATCCTAAATCTTAAAATAAAGCCCGAAATGAAAAAAGGGGGCTTCCTAAACCTTAATAGCGGGTACGGCACCTTGAACAGGTATAACCTGGACTTTATGGGAGTGTACTTCCACAAGGACCATAGACTTACCGCAACAGGGCGGCTCGATAATATTTCGGGCATCCGAAGAAATAACGGAAATAGGATAACCCGAAACCTGGGACTAAACTACGACACCGCTGTTAAGGATAAACTACAACTAACTGTGGAAGGAAACTACAACGGTAATACGGACCACCGTAATGGGAAAAGAAAAGTAGAAAGCTTGTTAGGAGACAATAAATCCAACATCAACAACAACACCTATAACGACACATCCAAACAGGACGACATATCCTTTAACTCCCGAATACAATGGACACCCGATACACTTACATCCATTTACATTACCCCCGACTTCTCCTTTAGTAAAGGCTCCTCATTATCCCAAAGCCACTTCATAACAACCAACGAATTAGGCGACACCATTAACAGCGGAAACTCAAGCAGCAGCACCAATAACTCCACAATATCCGGGAATATATCTGTGGATGCACGCCGGCGCCTTAATTCCCAAGGACGGCAAATATATTTAGGACTACGAGGAACTTTTAACCAAGAAAAATCTTTAGGCTACAACAACTCCCAAACACTAATAAGCAATATAGGATTGGCTACCCCCGAGAATATAAACCAACAACGCATTGGCAATAACAATGCTAAAAACTTCTCCCTTAATGCCTCTTATACCGAGCCACTCTCAAAAAATTGGTTCCTGCAACTAAATTATAGGCTATCCATGCAGTCCCGTAACAATGACCAGCAAGCATACGACGCCGATAATAAAGGAGAATACACCATTCTTAGCACCGATTACTCCAAAGGATCTGTTAACCAAAACAGGACTCAACGCATTGGCATCCAAGCCAAATATACAACACCTAAGCACCAAATGTACGTAGGCTTCGATGCTATTCCCACCTACACCCACACCCAATCCACTATAGCCAACGAAACCGTTTACGACCGCGAACGCTCTGTTTGGAACTACGCCCCCTCGGTACGCTTCTTTTCGCGCCCTACCGACAGCTTATTCATTAACGTTCGTTACCGCGGAAACACCTCTCAGCCCTCCCTACAACAGCTCAATCCAGCACTATACATACAGTCGCCCCTACACACCACGCAAGGTAACCCAGACCTTTTGCCAGCATTCTCTCATAACCTAAACTTCGATGTAAACATTGGGAAACCATCATTGCGCACAAACATAGGCTTACGTGGGAATATCAGGTACACAAACAACGCTGTAGTGGAAAAACGCAGCATCAACAACCTTACAGGCAAAACACATACCACCTACGAAAACGTTAGCGGCCTCCTCGATGGAGATATTGGCATTATGGGAAACACAGGTATAGGAAATACCCCTCTAAACCTCTTCTTTTTATCCCAGATAGGCTATAACATCTCCAAAGCATTCATTAACGAAAACCTAAACACCTCCTACTCCTTAACTCCTATGATAGCCCCTACACTTTCTTGGAATGCCTCTAACCTCACCGTTTCCTTAGGAGGTCACATAGCTTGGGGAAAAGTGCGCAACAGCATTGCAGAAAACCTAAACCGGAATACCTTGGACTACTCGGTACGGAACTATGTAAACCTAAACCTGCCATGGAATATATACCTAAGCTCTAACTTGGACTTCTCGAGCCGAAAAGGCTACGGCACAGACGCCGACAAAAATTATACCCTATGGGATACCACCATTGGTAAAAGCTTTGGAACAGACCGGAGCATCTCCTTAGAACTATCCGTATACGACATCCTGGGACAACGCTCTGCCTACCGCAGAAACATTACAGCCTCCACAATAACCGACACACAAATAAACAACATAACAACCTACGCCCTACTAACCCTGCGGGTAAATCTTAACAAATTTGGAGATAGCACTCCCCCCAAAAAACAACGCTGGGAGCCTAATAGACGTCGTGGCCCTATGGGGGGCGGAATGCCACCACGACGTATTCGGTAATAACAAATATGGCATCTGTCTTCGCCCCTCCCCTTAAAGCCTAACAATGGCGGGCATAACGCTAACGTAAAAGTTGTACCTTTGTACAGTCCTATTGGTTTCACCCCAAAATATTAAAATACAAAGACCTCAACAGTATTAATAGCAACTATGCTTATAAACATACTCAAATCCAAAATACATAGGGCTACGGTTACCCAGGCGGACCTAAACTATATAGGTAGCATAACGATAGATGAAGACCTTATGGAGGCCGCAAATATAGTAACTGGCGAAAAAGTACACATCGTTAACAACAACAATGGCGAACGAATAGAAACATACGTAATACCGGGTAGGCGAGGCAGTGGAACAATATGCCTTAATGGAGCCGCTGCCCGTAAGTTTCAGGTTGGGGACACCATTATAATCATGGCTTATACTTGGATAGAACAAACCGAAGCCAACACTTTTTCTCCAGCTGTTATCTTCCCCACACCCCAAAACAACACTCTAAAATAACCTACTCCAATAGAAAAACAAGAGGAGGCTGCATCGTAAAAGTGAATTACGATGCAGCCTCTTTTTGTTTTTACGCCTCCCATAATAAAAACTAAAAAGGCTGCACCCATTTCGAAAATTAGAAACGACCATCCCCCAGTCCAAGTAAAAATGGACAGAAGAGAGAGCATAAATTTGTCCTTTTGGGGAAGTGGAATGAAATATGGACCGAAAATTGGGATAGCCCTGGAAGAAAAATGAAAGGGCAGAAATGGACGATTTTTGCACCAAAAATTTAAGGTGAAATTAAAACGAATTTTGGGCGCATTCTGGGATGGCGTTTTTAGGGCAAAATCAGGCGGAAATTTAGGGGTAAAACTGGGGCGTTTTTTAGTGGATGAATTAGAGTGTTTTAGGGGGAAATTTTGGGGCGGTTTTTGGGGACATTTTGAGGGGCATTTTTGTTGGGGTGAAAAAAATATCTGCGGAGTCCTTCAAAAAAGAAAGCGCAGTTTGTCGTAACGAAAAGCGCAGTTTGTTGAAAAAGAAAGCGCAGTTATTTTTGCACAACTTTTAACACCCCTCGCAAAACCGCTCCAATAAAGGGATTGCGAGCGGTCATCAATTTATCCCCCCAAACACCCCTTTTTCGCCCCCATTTTCCCTTCTAAATCGTCCTAAATTTTCTCCCAAATTCGCCCCATTTTTTGCCGCCAAAATCTATCCATTTTCCACCCAAAACCTACCCCATTTTTCGCCGCCAAAATCCACCCATTTTTCAATCCTCTAATCATCCCAAATCTTGGTCCAAAATCCGTCCATCTTTCTCCCCGTTTTGGGGTATTCCCCCAATTAAGGGGAATTTGGGGTGGGAATGGAGGCGAGCGGATTTTGAAGTTTTTTTTAGGGGGGAGAGAAGTTTTTAAAGGCACCTATGTTCCAGCCTGAGGAAGATAATAGCTATTGTTTATTTTCAAAAATGGCATCCATGTATTGTAAGTAAACCAACAACGGGAAATCCCTATAAAAAAACGCCTAAGTGGGATACATAACTCTGCTCTAAACGCAAGAAAAAAGGACTACTTAGGATAAATGCAACCTCTATTTTTTCTACCTTTGTAAGGTGTGGCTAAGCTGGGATTATCCAGCCTTTTTCCAGCCCAAAACAACAAGCACATAGTCCATGAAAATTAAGCATTGGTTAATACCTGTCGTTTTACTTTTGTTTTCAACTGGAAGCCTATGTGGCATTATGTGGTGGCGACTTTGTAGGTATCGCCCCTTTCAGGCATCTGGCAACAACGTTGTGTACCTACATATTTGGCCAAACGCTACATGGCAACAAGTTTCCGATACCCTCATCAAATCCTTTAATACTAATATACCATGGGAGCTAAGTTGGCTATTAAAAAACCGCTCACCAAAGCACCCACCTGTTGGTGCCTACGCAATATCGCCAACAACAACCGTTAGGGCATTGCACCTAAAACTCTCCCGAGGGTTACAGGACCCTATTCGCATCACATTTCGTTCGGAACGCTTTCCCTCGTCCTTGTATAACAGGCTGGCGCAACAAATATTAGCAGACAGTAGTAGCATAGCTACCGCTATGGAGGACAGCCTTTTTTTACAAGCGCAAAAACTAACCCTCCCCTCGTTAGCCTACTACCTTCTGCCCAATACATACGAAGTATACTGGACCGTATCCCCTACCGAGCTTAGGCAACGCTTAAATAAGGCCCGCCTGCAATTCTGGAACGCTACACGCCTTGAACAAGCCCAAAAGATAGGGCTTAGCCCCGAAGAGGTGATTACCCTTGCCTCTATTGTACAAGAAGAGTCGGCCCAAAAGGATGAGTACCCAACCATTGCGGGCTTATACTTACACCGCTTGCGTATTGGTATGTTATTACAAGCCGACCCTACGGTAAAGTATGCCGTTGGCGATTTTTCGTTACGCCGCATCCTGAACGTCCATTTATCCACCCCATCGCCCTACAATACTTATCTACATAAAGGGCTTCCCCCTACTCCGCTAAGAATTCCGTATAGTTATAGCATCGATGGGGTGCTACAGGCTACCGATGAAGGGTATTTATACATGTGTGCAAAAGAAGACTTCTCTGGGTATCATAATTTTGCTCGCACCTATCGGGAACACCTGCAAAATGCTCGAAAGTATGTGGCGGAACTTAACAAACGAAACATCAAATAATAGATATGTGTACCATAGGAGATATTATTAGGGATTTAGAGGCCGTTGTACCCAAATCCTTGCAGGAGTCGTACGACAATTGTGGGTTACAAATAGGCGATCCGCTACAAAAGGTAACGGGAATTTTGTTAGCCATAGATGTAACAGAGAAGGTTATTGCCGAAGCTATTAAGAATAAAGCAAACCTTATTATTACACACCACCCCTTACTGTTCAAGGGGCTTAAACGAATTAGCACCAACAGCTATATAGAGCGCTGTGTACAGCTGGCTATTCGGCATGATATTGCCATATATTCTGCACATACCAATTTGGACAACTGTTACGGTGGGGTCAATTACTTTTTTGCAACAAAATTAGGGCTACAAAACAGCCGAGTAATAGAGCCGCTACCCCAACAAGTATATAAAGTAGCCACCTATGTGCCCGTAGCTAATGCTCACGACATTCGTAAAGCCTTACTGAGTGCCAATGCGGGAAGTGCTGGCCATTACCAAGGATGCAGTTTTAGTGTAGCAGGAGAGGGCCGTTTTATACCTACCCAAAACGCCTCTCCCTATGTGGGCGAAGCAAACCAATGGCATACCGAGCCTGAGGTGATGATTTCGACAATGGCCAATGGCACACAACTGCCTGGGGTTTGCCAAGCAATTCAAGCCGTGCACCCTTACGAAGAACCTGTTATAGATGTTCACTTAATCAAACAGGAAGATACTCAATATGGAGCTGGGATAATAGGAGATTTACAACAGCCCATGAGCCTAAAAGAGTTCCTAAATAAGCTCAAGGAAATCCTGCCCATTCAGGTAATATGCCATAGCCAACCGCTAACCGACCAAATACAAAGAGTTGCTTACTGTGGGGGAAGTGGTGCATTTTTACGCACCAAAGCAGCCCAACTGGGTGCCGATATTTTTATGACCGGAGAGGCAAAATACAACGATTTTTACGACGCAGTGGACGATGTTACCCTTTGCACCATAGGGCACTACGAGTCGGAAAAACTTACAGAGGAACTGATATACAACCTATTGTCACGAAAAAAACGTAACTTTGACATCCGTATTTCACAAGTATGTGATAACCCGATCTCTTATATTTCATGATCATGGCGAAGAAAAAAGTAGACCCACAAGAACTTTCTGTTGAAGAGCGTCTTAAAGCTCTCTACCGGTTGCAAACAATTGTTTCCGAAATAGACCGCATACGTACCGTACGTGGTGAACTACCTATAGAGGTGCAAGAGTTAGAAGACGAAATAGAAGGAAGAAACACACGTAGGCAACGCTTCGAACGCGACATTGAAACCCGAAACCATTACATCAAAGAGCGTAAGCGTATGATAACACAGTCCCAAGAGCTGGTAGAAAAATATACGCAACAGCTGGACGGTGTGCGCAACAACCGTGAATACGATGCCCTTTCCAAAGAAATTGAGTACCAAAACTTGGAAATTCAGTTCTCGGAAAAGAAAATAAACGAGGATTTGTACGCTATTAAACGCCTAACCGAAGAGTTGGAAGAGTTAATAGAAGATACCAAAGGGCGTATTCAGGACTTAGAAACCAAAAAGGGCGAACTGGACGAAATTATCCAGGAAACGCGCGAGGACGAAGAACGGCTACGTGAAGAAGCCAAACAGATAGAGGCCATTATAGAACCGCGCCTGCTCAATGCCTTTAAGCGTTTGCGCCATGCATCTCGGAACGGGTTGGCAGTTGCCTCCATTGACCGTGATGCCTGCACAGGGTGCTTCAATAAAATTCCGCCTCAACACCAGTTGGACGTTAAGCTTCATAAAAAAGTGATTGTTTGCGAATATTGCGGTCGTATACTTGTAGACCCCGAAATGGCACAATCGGTAGACGCTAAGAAGTAACCCTACACCCTTCTTCTTCGGCCAAAACATATATAAACCTATTCTGCAGGGTCTAACAGCTGCATCAGCCGGGAACCTGAGAATAACGCGAGCTAATACGGCTCACCTTCCCCAAAAAAGTCCTCTGTGTCACTTATGTGGTGTAGAGGACTTTTATTTTTTATTCCGTGAAATAGCCTTACCTATGAATCAGCTTTTAGGCCTACTTAGCAATTGGGGCAATAACCTTAGGGATGTTTCTCTGCAATTGGCACAAATAAAAAGCCACTTACACCAACCTATTGTTGTTGGTGTAAGTGGCGGAGCCGACTCTATGGCCCTACTGCAGCTACTCGTAACAGCTGGCCTTAGGGTACACGCCGTGCACTGTAACTTTCGGCTCAGGGCCGAAGAATCGGACCGAGACCAAGCATTTGTACAGCAGGTATTAGCCGAACAGTACCCTCAAGTAAATTCTACCATATTACAATTCAACACTAACGATTACGCTAAACAAAAAACCATTTCCATTGAAATGGCTGCCCGCGAACTACGGTATAGCGCCTTTGAACAAATTCGGCAGCAAACTGGTGGTGGCTATATTATGGTAGGGCATCATGCCAACGACCAAATAGAAACTCTGCTCTTAAACATTGCCCGTGGCACCGGCGGACGCGGCCTCTTGGGGATGCAACATAAACAAGGATATATTGTACGTCCGCTGCTTTCCGTTTTCCAGCAAGATATTATGGAGTATTGCTCAGCTCACGGAATAGCGTATGTAACAGACTCCTCTAATACCAACACACAGTACAAACGAAACCTTATTAGGCACGAGCTATTGCCTTTACTGCAAAAACTTAACCCCGCAATAGCAACCACACTGCTGCGCAACCAAAAGGTATGGAAAGCCGAACAAGATGCCTTAGCAACATACTTATCCCAGCTGGATAACTTGTGGTACGAGGAACCGTTAGGACGCATAAAACTGAGAGAAATACAGGAGTCGGAACATGCAGAACTATACCTATACCGTAAGTTGTCCCCCTTGGGGTTCTCGGCAGAGGTTATAGAAAACATAATCCAGAACAAAAAAAGTGGCGCACAGTTCTTTTCCACCACAAAAGACACCCGCCTTGAAGTTTTTAGGGGACACCTATACCTGCACACCCTCCCTCCACCTAACCTAATAGGCAACTGTAGTATTAGTTGTAGTAAAACACCAAACTCCGTTTTATGTTGTTGCGCCAACAAAGTAGCCCCCCTTTCCTCCCTACAAATACGGTGCGCTAACGCATCGGATAAATTCGCACCATTGGGTATGGAAACGGGAAAAAGAAAACTCTTCGATTACCTTAAGGACTTAGGTGTTCCCGCACTGTATCGTCCTTTTGTTCCGGTTGTAATTACACCAACAAACCAAGTTGTAGCAGTAGTCCCCTTCCAAATAGCCCATACAGCAAGGATAATCCCTCCCCAAACGGACGTATGCTACATTAACTTCACCCCCAACAAAACAGCTTTTTCGGCACTTCTGTTAGCCCTCCGAGGCAGTTCCCCCTCGGAATCCTTCCTTTAATAGATAGTATGTATTGCATAGTACACACTTTTTATTACCTTTGCCATGCGGCTTGACGAATAGTAGTAGCAGCCGTCATAAAACAGAGCAAACAGAGCCACGGATGGAACAACCCATAGAAAAAGTAAAATCTCAGATGCGTAAAGGCATTTTAGAGTATTGTATACTACTGATTCTACACCAGCGAGAGGCTTATAGTACGGATATCATCAACATCCTAAAAGAGTCGCAACTCATGGTTGTTGAAGGTACATTATATCCCTTACTTTCACGTTTAAAGAATACAAAGCTGCTATCTTACAGTTGGGTAGAGAGTACACAAGGGCCCCCACGAAAGTACTACCGCATTACAGAAAAAGGGGAAGAGTTCCTGGTACAACTGAGGGAAGCCTGGGACGACATTTCTACAACCGTACAATACCTATCGGGGCGGACAATAGCCACTCCTCCCCAGCCCGAATATGTTACCGTAACAGATCCAACAGAAAAGCCTATAAACAATGAAGCGGACAATACAAATAAACCTTTCTAATCGCATCTTCTTTATTGAAGAGGACGCCTATTTAGCACTGGATGAATACCTTAAAAGTATTGCAGAACACTTCCGGAAAACCGACCCAGAAGAAGAAATACGACACGACATTGAAGAACGCTTGGCGGACCTGCTGGAAGAAAAAACGCGCTTAGGACACAACGTAATTACCGCCGATATTGTTGGTGAGGTGATAGGCCGTATAGGACATACCGAACAGATTTTTGAGGAGGACGAAGACTTCGATTCGACACAAGAAAGTGAAGCCGCCGACACAAAAAAAACAGCAGACAAAGTATACCGTAAGTTTTACAGAGACCCCAACAATAAGATACTCTTTGGGGTACTGTCAGGTATTGCCGCTTACTTCCACTTCGATGCCAACATCTTACGTATTTTATACCTAATACTCCTATTTACCCCCATTAATATTCCACTACTGATTTGTTACCTTGCCTTTGCCATTTTCACTAAACCGGCAGTAACAGTAACAGAACGGCTCGAAATGACGGGAGAAGAGGTTTCGCCCGACTCTATATGGCGAAAAATTGAAGAGGAAACAGGCGCCATAAAAAACAACGTGCAACAGTCGTCCCAAAAATTTAATGAGAGGTACAAAATTTTGAACCGCGGGCACGACTCACTTTACACCACTAATGAAACAGGAAAACCTAACCGGAAAGAGTGGGTTTTCCGGGGGCTTATAGCCTTTTCCCTCCTGGCCATTATTTGCCTTATTGGCGTTTTTGCTTGGAACTATTATAGCAACAATAGCTTTAGCTATAATTATAATACCTACTTACCATTTATTCCTTGGAGCAGTCAGTTTGGATCTGGCCTTGGGTTCACCTCCCTTATATTACTAATTATCATCCCCGTAATCCTAATTATAGCACTTGTATTGGCGTTAGGCTTCTTTATCATCCTATACCCCATTGGGCTTATTATTCGGGCTAATACAACGCCTATAATTAAAGGAGTGCTTATTGTCCTTTGGTTCGTACTTCTCTATTATCTTATTTCTTAAGAACCTCTTTCTTCCTGTATGCTATCAGTCCAAGGCGTAAGCCTCTTTTTTGGGGCTACGCCCCTTTTTAACAATATAACCTTTCAGGTCAATCCTAAAGAACGAATAGCTCTTGCGGGGCGTAATGGTACCGGGAAAACCACCCTTCTTAATATCATATCGGGGCAACGTAAACCTACATCGGGCACAATAGCGGTACCAAGCGAAATAAAAATAGGATACCTTCCACAACACCTTCTTACACATGATGGCAATACTGTAAGAGAAGAGGCTTTATTGGCATTTAGGGAAACAACCCTTTTAGCACAACGTGTTGAAGAACTAACCAACGAGCTGAACAAGAGGACGGACTATGAGTCGGAAGAATACCTGAAGTTAGCGGAGAACTTAGCCCTCCAAAGCGATTTGTTGGCTATGAATTCGCCCGACAAACAAATGGGCGAACTGGAACGTACACTGAAAGGATTAGGCTTTGAACAAACCGACCTGGACCGCCCTACCGCAGAGTTCAGCGGTGGGTGGCGTATGAGGATAGAGTTAGCGAAAATACTACTTAAACAACCCGACCTACTCCTACTGGACGAGCCAACCAACCATTTGGACATGGAGTCCATAATATGGCTCGAACAATTTATCCGGAGGTCCTCCGCTGCGGTTATAATGGTATCGCACGACAAAAAATTCTTGGATGCCTTAACCACCCGAACCATTGAGATTAGCTTAGGAAAAGCTCACGACTATAAAGTAAACTACTCCTCCTACCTGCAACTAAGGCAAGAGCGACAAGAACAACAGCAACGCGCTTTTGACAACCAGCAGAAAATGATTAAGAAAACCGAGGACTTTATAGAGCGTTTTCGTTACAAATCCACCAAAGCGGTACAAGTACAATCCAGGATTAAAGCGCTCGGTAAAGTTGATAGGATAGAGATAGATGAAATAGACCGCCGAAAAATTCACTTCCGTTTTCCCATGGCACAACCCTCCGGAGCTTATCCCTTGGTTTTATCCAAGCTGGGAGTAAGCTACGGAGAACTACAGGTATTACAAAACATAGACCTAACCATTGAACGTGGAGAAAAAATTGCATTAGTAGGAAAAAACGGAACTGGAAAAACAACCTTCCTGCGTGCTATAATAGGCGAACTCCCATACCAAGGAGAAATACAAGAAGGCCACCAAGTGCATATTCGCTACTTTGCACAGCACCAGGCATCCCTACTGAACCCTAATAAAACGGTATTTGAAACTATCGATGATATTGCACAAGGGGAAATCCGGACCCACATTAACGACCTATTAGGCGCTTTCATGTTTGGAGGCGAAAGTGCCGAAAAGCCAGTAGGCGTACTATCAGGCGGAGAGCGTGGACGTTTAGCCATTATACAACTCCTGCTATCGCCCTCTAACTTTTTAATACTGGACGAACCTACAAACCACCTGGATATCTCCTCCAAAGAGGTGCTAAAAGAAGCTATTGCCCATTACGATGGAACCGTACTGTTAGTTTCTCACGACCGAGATTTCTTGGACGGACTTGTTAACAAGGTTATTGAATTCCGCAACGGAGGCATTATAACTCACCTGGGAGGCATGCCCGAATACTTGGAACAAGTAGAAAACCGTGCAGCGGACCTCGTAACAGAAACAGCTACAACGGAGGTGACAAATAACACCGAAGCTTCTGCCGGACGCCAAAGCTATGAACAACAAAAAGAAGCACAACGAAACCTGCGAAAAACAGAAAAACAGTTAGCCCGTGTGGAGGAGGAAATAACCGCCATAGAGCAACAAAAAAGCAACTTAGAGCAACTCCTAACTACCCCCCAAGCCACAGAACAGGACTTTATTTCACACGGACAACTTACAGCAAAATTAGAGGAGTTAATGCTACAATGGGAGGCACTCCAGTCCGAACTATATAGCCCAAACTAATGCTCAGCTTAACCACCATTACCTCATTGGAACAATTAGAGCTTGTTGCCCCGTTTATTCCCCAGGCTCTCAGGCTTTATATAACGGCATTTCCTACGGCCGAACGCCGCCCCCTAAAAAGCCTCTTTCAGTTACTTAGCCAAGCCAAAATAGAGGTACTCTTCCTTCTTGATGCCTCCTTAGACGAGCTTGCAGGGTTTGCCGTTATCCACCAGCTCCCCTCCGTAACCTATATCGAGTATTTATGCATAGCTCCTAACAGGAGGAATAGCGGGAGCGGTACTTTTCTACTAAACTCCTTACACCATAAATACCCCAACTTAGTATTAGAAGTAGAACCCTTAGGAACCGACGCCTACAGCAACAAACGCATTGCTTTTTACAAACGAAACGGCTTTCGCCTTTTAACAACACCATATCTGCAACCGCCTTACACCCCCAACGGAAGCCCTATTGCTCTTCAATTGATGACAACATCGGACCTAAACAGCAACACCCTCACCCAAGAAATACACCAATACGTATATAACTGTCCTAACCCAATACTTGCATGAAAATTGCCCACCTGGACCTCGGATACCGTCCTGTACTATTAGCTCCAATGGAAGATGTTACGGACCTTCCCTTTAGGCGTAGGTGTAGGGAATTTGGAGCCTCCATGGTTTACACCGAGTTCGTTTCGGCCGATGCGCTTATCCGAAACGTAAACTCCACCATAAAAAAAATGGCTATTGCCCCCGAAGAGCGTCCGGCCGTTATCCAACTTTATGGCCGAGATGCAGAAACCATGGCTCAAGCAGCCCAAATTGCAGCAAGCTTTGCCCCAGACCTAATAGACCTAAACTTTGGCTGCCCCGTTAAACGAGTTGCAGGAAAAGGGGCTGGATCTGGATTATTGCAAGATGTTCCTCGGTTATTGGAGATAACCCAAGCCGTAGTAAAAGCGGTAAACATTCCTGTTAGCGTTAAAACACGTTTAGGGTGGGACTGCAATAACATTATCATAGAAGACTTGGCAGAGAGGTTGCAGGACCAAGGCATTGTAGCTCTAACCATACATGGCCGAACCCGTAGCCAAATGTACAAAGGCTCAGCAAACTGGGAACCCATACAACGTGTTTGTGCCAATCCTAAAATCCAAATCCCTATCATAGGAAATGGCGACATCATTACTGGAACCGATACTCTCCAGGCTTTCGATAACTTTGGTGTAGATGCTGTAATGATTGGGCGCGGAGCCATTGGTAGGCCATGGGTATTTGAGCATATTCGTGCAATCTTGGATGGGAAACCAGCCCCCACACACCCCTACAAATGGTATCTTTCCCTTTTCCAAAACATGGTACAAGAGTCTGTTGAACGAAGTGGAGAATTAGGAGGTATATTACATATGCGACGCCACTTGGCTGCCACACCCATCTTCAAAGGTATTCCCGACTTTAGAAACCACCGGATAGCTCTGCTACGTGCAACTACAATTAACGAGCTTCTGGACTTACTTTGGGTTATCCCAGAAAAGTTCGACCTTTCGGAGCTTCCCTTATCCTCTGG
>JAEWGA010000051.1 GCA_023388555.1 Bacteroidota bacterium
GTTCCAGATAGTCCGGTTAATGGATGAACAACAATCTATTAACAAGAAGATAGCCAATCAAATTCCGGTTATTGTGCAGAAAAGTGTGCAGGAACAGTCCAAAAAGCCAAAACGAAAAGGTTTCTTGAGCATCTTCGGCAAAAAAGAGGGAACGAAGCCAACGACAACAACGACTACGCTCCGTTCATCCAATAGAAACATGGTCAACGAACAGAATGCGCAGAGCCGTCGATTGTCAGAACAAGCCGATAGTCTTGCTGCCCGTAATGCAGAACTTAACAGACAACTGCAAGGATTGATTTGCCAAATCGAAAAGAAGGTGCAATCTGATTTACAAAATAGAGAAAGCGAGATAACAGCCATGCGTAAAAAATCATTTATGCAGATAGGCGGCTTGATGGGATTTGTTCTTTTGCTGTTGGTCATTTCCTATATCATCATACACCGTGATGCAAAGAACATATTAACCCATTTGCCCGGTAAGGTATGCCCGTGTGCGTTCGTCGGTAGGTTGCGAAAAGAGCGTTTCGGTGTCGCCATACTCTACCAGCTCGCCTAAGTACATAAACATGGACTTAGAGGATATACGCCGTGCTTGCCCCATATTATGGGTAACAATAAGGATGGTAACCTCGTGCTGGAGCTCCTGCATAAGTTCCTCGATGTGAGCGGTAGCAATAGGGTCCAGTGCCGAGGTGGGTTCGTCCATCAGGAGGATGTCGGGTTTCATGGCTAAGGCACGTGCTATGCAGAGCCTTTGTTGCTGTCCGCCAGAAAGGAAAGTGCCTTTTTTGTTAAGTACGTCCTTCACTTCGTCCCACAAGGCTACATTCCTCAGGCACTGCTCCACGGTATGCTCGCGCTCTTGCTTGGAAAGGCGTATGCCGTTAAGTGTGTATCCGGCAAGCACGTTGTCGTAAATACTCATGGTGGGGAAGGGGGTTGGGCGTTGGAATACCATACCTATTTTACGACGCACTTGTATGGGAGGCATACTCAGGAGGTCTTGTCCGTTAAGGAGTATCTGCCCGTCCACCCGTATGTTTGGGTAGAGGTTATGCATTAGGTTGGCAGCGCGCAGCAGGGAGGACTTACCGCAGCCCGATGGCCCCATAATGGCGGTGATGGTGTGTGGGTTTATGGCTGCAGAAACGTACTTAACAGCCATGGTTTGCTTGGTGTAAGCAACGCATGTTTTAGAAAACTCCAGTATGGGCGGTGTTATTGGTTCCATTTTTTGGCAATATATTTAGCAGTAAGGTTAAGTGTAAGCACAAATAGGAGAAGGAAAAGAGAGGCTCCCCAAATAAGCTCTTGCAGGTAGGGGTCGTTAAAGAATTCCCATATAAGTAGGGGCACTGCGGATATGGGTTTGTTTATACTAAAACGAACAAAGGCGCAGCCCAGGGCGGTAAACATAAGCGGTGCTGTTTCTCCAATAACACGGGAGATGGCGAGCAGTACCCCTGTAAATATCCCCCCAAAGGCGGCGGGCAGTTGCACCCTTAGCATTACCCTTGCCCGGTTTCCGCCTAATGCCAGCCCCGCCTCCAGTAGCGAGGAAGGTAGTATTTTAAGTGTTTCCTCGGTGGAGCGGATGATAAGGGGTAGCATCATGATGCCAAGGGCTACACTCCCCGCAATAGCGGAGTAACCGTTCATGGGTACCACAATCCAAATGTAGGTTACAATACCAATAATAACGGAGGGGGTGCCCTGCAATAAGTCGGTAAGGTAGCTAACGAACTGGGCCCATCGGCTTTTGGCGTTTTGGGCTAAGAACACGCCCGATAGTATCCCCACCGGGATAGCCACAGCGGATGCCATACCTAACATAAGCATTGTGCCTACAATACCGTTGGCAATTCCGCCGGGAATAGGAAGCCCGGCCTGTATTGCCTTCATGGCACGGAAGGCGGTGGGGGTGGGCTGGGTAAAGAACTCCCACGAGAGCTGAGAGTACCCCCTTAGGAATACTTCGGCCAAAATAGCCACAAGTGGCACAGCGGTGAGTGCTGCAAATAGGCAAACGGTCCAGCACAAGCAGCGGTCCAGCAGTAGTCGCCTATGGATACGAGAGTTGGTCATGGTATACTTAATATATTCGGGCACGTTTAATCATTACTTTACCTATCATGTTAATAACGGCCGTGATAAGGAAAAGGATTAGCCCAATGGCTATGAGGGAGGAGAAGCGGAGGTCCGACGCCTCGCCAAACTGGTTGGCAATTATAGATGCCATGGAGTTGCCGGTGGCGGTTATGGAGCTGGGAATATTGTTGGTATTCCCAATGAGCATGGTTACCGTCATGGTTTCTCCTAAGGCTCGCCCTATGGCTAAGATGTAAGCCGAGAACACCCCCGAGCCGGCTACGGGGAAAATAACACGTCGGATAACCTCGGCACGAGTTGCCCCTAAGCTGTATGCACTCTCTTTGAATTCGTTGGGAACCATCTTAATGAATTCGGCACTGAGGGAAGCGGCGTAAGGGACTATCATGATGGCCAGCACCAAGGAGGCTGTTAGCACCCCCGAGCCGTGTGCCGATATATCCAGTGCCATAATAAGCGGGCGGAGCGTATAAAAGCCCCATAGTCCATATATAATAGAGGGTATGCCCGCCAAAAGGTCCGTTACGGTGCTTAAGATGGCAGCTATGCGTGTACCCTGAAAGTATTCCCCAACAAACAGCGCAACAGGCAGGGAGAAGGGGATACAAAAGAGCAGTGCCAGCACGGTGGTCATGAGGGTGCCCGTAATGAAGGGTAGCGCACCATAGCTTTCTGCACCATGGGTGTAGCTCCACTCCTGCGAGGTAAGGAAGCGGAAAAACCCGAAGTGAGCAAAGGCCTCGGTTGCATCGGTAACAAGGGCATAGATGATGCCACCGCACACGATGGGGATAAACAGCGCTGCCGTAAACAGCAGGAGGTTATACAATTTGTCCGACATAGGTTACCTAAGTAGCGGCTCACCGTTATACGTAACGGTTTGCAGGTTACGTAAACTCACCTCCTTGGCTTTAGGTGGTAGGGGTGCGTAATGTACTTGGGAGGTGATATCCTGAGCTGGTTGGGATAGAATGTAGTGAAGCAAATCCAGCGTTGCTAATGCTTGCTCCGGTGTGCGCCCAGCGTAATTTTGTTCCTTATAAATAACTATCCAGGTGAAGGTGGATATAGGGTAGGCACCTGGTGCCTGTGCATTGGTGATGGAGGTCCGGGTGTCGGCTGGTATATCGCCCGAGGCGGCAGCGGAGATGGAGGCGGCAGTGGGTAGCACAAACTCCCCGTTGCTGTTTTGTATACGGGCGTAGGGTATTTGTTGGGCAAAAGCGTACTCGGACCCCACGTAACCTATGGTATTGGGGGTTTGCCGAATAACGCCTGCCACGCCGGGGTTGCCTTTGGCAGCCTGCCCTACGGGGAAGTTAACGGACTTTCCAGCACCATAGCTCTGCGCCCAAGTGTTGCTTACCCGCGTAAGGTAGTCCGTGAAAACGAATGTGGTGCCAGAGCCATCGGAGCGGTAAACTGGTATAATGGGTGCCGAGGGGAGTGTAACACCTGGATTTAGCTCAGCCAGCCGTGGATGGTTCCAGGTTGTAACTACACCTGCAAAAATATCGGCCACCAGCTCGCCTGTTAGCCTCAGCTCGGGTACCCCTTCCAGGTTGTAAGCTACTACCACAGCACCCATACAGGTAGGTATATGGATAACCTCGGGTTGCTCTGTCAGCTCTTTATCGGTAAGGAAAGCATCGGTTCCGGCAAAGTCTACCACCTTATCCCGCAGGTTCCTAATGCCTCCACCCGAGCCTATTCCGCCGTAGGCAACAGCATCGCCATGCAGCTGACCAAACTCCTCGAAGATAACATTGTAAAAAGGTAGGGGGAATGTGGCCCCCGCTCCCGAAAGCTCTTGTGGTTTACGTTCATTGCCACCGTTAGAGGTGTTGCAAGCGGTGATGCCCAAAAGCAACAAGAGGGTGGAAAATAGGGTGCTGATAGTTTTTAGTGTCATTGTAAATTGCATTTTTTATTTGGGAATTAAAGACCGAAGTAGCAGTTAAGGTATACGGAATACCCTCTGTTTTTTGTGTTGCCGTGGGGAATGGTTGCCCTGAAGTTGGGCGCAAGGCGTAGGTAGGACCCAAGCCCAAACTCGGCACCTATGATGGCGGCAGCGTGGACTGCCCCTTTTTCTCCATTGTTATTGGCGTAAAGGTTATCCAGCCGGGTGTATAGTTTGCTGGCTGGGCTAAGAGCCAAGGAGCCAAAAAGGGAGTAACCATACAACTGTTGCCCCTGGAGGTGGTTTCTGTTTTGCATAAGGGCATACTCAGCTCCCAGCGAGAAGAGGGCGGACTTGTATCCTGCAAAACCACTCAGGTTAACGATATCCTTTTGTTCGGGAAGTTCCCGTTGGTTTACACCGCCATAAAGGCGTAGCTGAAACCCTTTTAGGGGAGTGATGGTAGTACCTAACCCGTAGTTTAGCCCATTACCCGTTTGCACTTTCTTGTACCCTTCTCCGTTCACAACAATAGCGTCGGCGCTAAGCCAGTCCGTAAAGGAGTAGGCGAGGGATACCCCTAAATCGGCACTGCTGCCAAACTTATACTCGTCCTGGAACGATTTATGGATGTACCGGTAGCCCCAGTAGCTCTCCTGGAACTTAAACTGGGTGGTGGAAATAAGTCCCCCATGCACCTCCCATTTCCCCTGTTTCCAGGAGAGCATGGCGTGCTTAAGGTAGGCTATCCGGTGAAGGTCCGTAACATCTTTGGACTTACCAATATCCATCACCGCCCTTACGGAAAGGGTTTTGCTTAGGGTGTATTGGTACCCCAGGTAGGTGCGGGAAAGGTTGAAGCCCCTCTCCTTACTTTGAGTGCCGAAGTTGGCATGAAAGTCGGCAAAAGCTCTGACGATGGCTTTGCCTTTTGGAGAGGTAACTTCGGAGCTTGTTTTTTGCGCCGAAACAGAGAGCGCCATACAGGCTACCACTCCTGCTAAAATAGTTTTTGTCTTCATGTAGGTTAGGTAGGATTAATAAACCATGACACCGCAAAAGTAGCGGGGAAAGGTTTCAAGAATGTTTCAGGATGGTTAGGTTTTTATGAAATAATACCCCCGAGGCCGAAAAGGAGAGGAGGCAAGCACCAAGAATGCCCCATAATCCAATAAACCACCCTAACTTTAGGGCATAAACAACAGTCCAAAAGGTATGGCAACAAATAGGATACTAATAGTAGATGACGAGGAAACGCTGTGCGAGGTGCTAAAGCTAAACCTGGAAAACGAAGGCTACGACGTGGATATAGCCTTTAGTGCCGAGCAAGCTATGGAGTACGACCTAACCCAGTACAACCTTGTGCTGTTGGATATTATGATGGGCGAAATAAGTGGCATAAAAATGGCTAAACAAATGAAAGCCAACCTAAGCACCGCCCACATACCTATTATATTTTGTACCGCACGCGACACGGAGGACGACATGGTTATGGGGCTTAACATTGGTGCCGACGACTATATTACCAAACCCTACACCGTACGCAACGTTATAGCCCGGGTACGGAGCGTCCTCCGGCGAACTTCGGCACATAAACCTGCCATGGCAACCAATAAACCTAGCATATTGCAGGTGGAGGGGCTGAAGCTGGACTTAGAGTTTAAGCGTTGCACCGTAGATGGCGCAGAGGTGAAACTCACCCGCAAGGAGTTTGAACTGCTGGCCTACCTAATGGCTCACCGCGGTAAGATATGTTCCCGGGAAGAGATACTGAGCCGGGTATGGAGCAACGAGGTGGTGGTGCTGGACCGTACCATAGACGTTAATATAACCCGTGTGCGCACCAAAATAGATCCTTACGGTGCCTACATTGTTACCCGAACGGGCTTCGGTTATGGTTTCCGGGATTAAGTTATCCTTCCACAAGCAAATATTCCTGGCCCTCATGGTTTTTGCATGGGGTATGTTGCTTTGCTTTGTGGCTTTCCAGTACCTAAGGGAAAAGGAGTACAAGTCCGCCTTCCTGAACGCCCAACTGCAACAGTACAACCAGCACCTGTTGCAGGGCACGCTAAACGGAACTCCTTATACGGACTATATAGCATTGCACGAAAAGCCTTTTGAGGAGCTAAGGATATCCATTATCCTCCCCAACGGTACAGTGTTGTACGACAATACCCTGCCAGCCCACACCTTAGGCAACCATAGCAACCGCCCCGAAGTGGCCGAGGCTATTGCCAAAGGGCAAGGCTATAGCATAGGTCGCCTATCGGCGAGCGATGGCAGGGAATACTTTTACTCCGCCACCAAGGGAGAGCAATTCCTGGTACGCACTGCTATACCTTACTCCAGCACCCTGCACGACCTTTTGGCGGCCGACTGGTCCTTCCTGCTTATCATGACAAGCATCACCCTTGCCATGAGCGTTGTTGCCTACTTCGTAACCCGGAAAATAGGACACGACATGGAGAAGGTAAACCTTTATGCTGCCGAACAGGAAAAGAACCAGATAAAAAGACAACTCACCAATAACATAAATCACGAACTTAAAACCCCTGTGGCTTCCATTCAGGTGTGCTTGGAAACACTCCTTTCGGGTATAGCCCTCTCCGAGGAGAAACGGAGAGACTTAATAGGCCGCTGCTATGCTCATAACGAACGGCTACGCCAACTGCTGGAAGATGTGTCCCTTATCACCCGTATGGAAGATGGTAAACATATGATTAACCGGGAACCCGTAGATATTAACCATATTGTACAAGAGATAGCCGAGGAGTTGGAGGTATTGCCCCCAGAAGAAAGGTTACACCTACATGCCCACCTCTCCCCAAAGGTGGTGGTGAACGGAGACCCCTCCCTCATTGGCTCCATATTTAGCAACCTCACAGAAAACGCCATAGCCTATTCCGAAGGTAAAAACATTTACATTACGCTATTAGAAGAGAGCCAAGAGCTGTACAAAATACGCTTTGAAGACGATGGGAAAGGGGTGGCGCCCGAACAGCTGCCCCGCCTGTTTGAACGCTTCTACCGTGTGGATAAAGGTCGCTCCCGCAAAAAAGGGGGGACAGGCTTGGGCTTAGCCATAGTGAAGCACGCTGTTATGTGCCATGGCGGTAACATTCAGGTGTCCAACAGACCCGAAGGTGGGCTGCGGTTCGACTTCTCGTTGCGGAAGTAATACACCCAATTGGAACTTTTTTGCTATATTCGGAGTTTGTTACGTACCACTGCTTTGGGGCGTAATACCCCATACAATAAAAATTGGGGGAAACCACACCTTTTATCACTTATATCAATACTATAAATGAAGCCTACTAAAAAACGTTTTTATTGGGGGAGCCTCCTCCTGCTGCTTATCTGCCTGCACACTGCGGTAGCTCCAGCTTCGGCAAGCGCACAGGCAAACAAGCCTCAAACCGTTCTGGTATCCTTTAAGGATAAAAAGTTGTCCCATATCCTGGACTACATTACCACCCACACTACCTACGTGGTTTCTTACGGGCAAGAGGTGCGCAATTATAGCAGAGCCTACACCGTTTCCTTTGAGGGTGCAGCCGCCCCAGAAGCTATACGGCAACTACTACAAGGAACGCCTTTTAGCTTTAATGTGGAAGGTAATGTCATCTCTGTTAGGCGCAGCAGCGCAACCACAACCACAGCTACAACCGCAACTGCAACCAGTCAGCCTCCAGCCACCCAAAATAGGGTGATAACCGGTGTGGTACGAGACACCCAAAAGGAGCCATTGGCAGGTGTTACCGTAAAGGTGAAAGGCACCAATAAAGGTGGCATCACCGATATGAACGGTCAGTTCCGAATTACTGTGGACCAACCCACCGTAACACTGGAAATGACCTGTGTGGGCTTTGCTCCCCTAACGGCCCAAGCCAAAGCTGGCACTGCCGTAGAGGTTACCATGGGGGAAACGGCAACAGCCCTGCAAGAGGTGTCGGTAGTGGCCTATGGACAGCGGAATACAAGGGAAATAGTAGGTGCTATATCCAGTATAAAAGGGGAGAAGCTACAAGATGTCCCCAACCCCTCTTTGGAAACACTCCTCCAAGGGCAACTGGCCGGAGTGGAGGTATCCAACATATCTGGCTCTCCCGGTGGTGGCGGCTCACAGGTAGTAATACGGGGCTTCAGCTCATTAAACCAGGCTGGTGCCGACGACACTTCGCCCCTTTATGTGATAGATGGTGTGCCAGTTAAAGCCGGCACCTCCGAACAAACAGGTGGTATAAACCTGCTGGCTACACTGGACCCCTCCTCCATCGAGTCCGTAGAGGTCCTGAAGGATGCCGCCTCGGCAGCCCTTTATGGCTCGCGGGCAGCTAACGGGGTTATCCTTATAACCACAAAAAAAGGGAAGGTTGGCAAAACCCAGTTTGGGGTAAATGTGTCGCAGTCCGTAACCTACCTGCCCGAAACACCAATACAAACGGTAGGAAGTGCCGAGCGCCGCTTCCGCCTACGCCAAGCTATAGCACAGGTACAAGGGTATACCAACTGGGATACCTACGAAACGGTGATACCTAAGGAGTATGCCGATACCTGGGGACTGTCGGAAACCAATGGGGAGTTCGACTTCCTCTGGAACAACGGTCGTGTGCCTACCGGTAACAAGGTGGGGCTTATAGCTCAGGACTCCCTGAATACCTTCTACAACAACAGCACCAACTGGTGGAAATACAACTTTAGGGTAGGCTACCTTACCAATGCAAACCTATACGCCTCGGGCGGAACAGAAAACTTCCGCTATATGCTGGGTGGGGGTATGTATAACGAAAAGGGTATCATGATAGGCTCCAGCTTTACCCGCGGAACCTTTTACACCAACCTGGACCTAAGGCTCACCCCCAAGCTGAATACCTACGCGCGTATTAACCTTGCCTATACCGACCGTACCGCAGGGGCCGATATGGGTAAAATACAAGGCCTTACCGTGGACCCCAAAGCTACCTCCAGTATGTTGCCCGGGAAAGGCTCCATTGCCGAGGAAGAGGCTCAAAAAAGGCTACTGGCAGTGTCGCAGAAAAACGGAAACTACAACGTGCGCCTTAACTTAGGGGCCGACTACTCCCCAATAAAAGGCCTTAAATTCACCTCCACAGCAGCGGTGGACCACTACCTGAATAGGCTGAATATCTTTTACCCGGACTTCCTGGACCCGCTGGAGAAAAAGAGCAAAACTCAGCTCTTGGCAAGCGGTATGACCATGATGCAATCCGAAAACTACGCCAATTACACGTTCGATATAAACAAGCAACACAACTTCGACCTCATGGCCGGCCTCTCCTTTAACCGTGATGTGACGGAGGTGTACACCGGCGAAGCCAAAGGTGGCCCAAGCAATAAGGTACACTTTGCTAAAGGCGATAACTGGCCCAAAGAGTATTTGGATAACCAAGGGAACACCAAGCACGCCCAGGAATATACATCGGACTACCTGGAGCAAAACATGATGAGTTACTATGGTCGGGTAGCTTATAACTACGAAAAGAAATACTTGGCCGAAGCAACCCTGCGCCGAGACGGCTCTTCGGTTTTCGGGCGCGAGGTGCGTTGGGCTACATTCCCCTCCGTGGCATTAGGCTGGGCTTTCTCCGAAGAGAAAATGGCCAAGGACTGGTGGTGGATGAGCTTTGGTAAGCTGCGTGCCTCTTGGGGAAGGTCTGGACAAAAGTTCGACGACCCCTACTTAGCTCTTGGGCTATTAGAGGTGGCAGGGCAGTTCCTGGGGAACCCCGCCTTCACCCCCTCCATCCTCTCCAACAACCAACTAACATGGCAACAGAGCGACCAATGGAACATTGGGGCCGACCTCCATTTGTGGGATTACAGGTTTAAACTCGCGGTGGACTATTACTACAAGTACTCTTCTCGCCTCCTAATGGAGTCGCTCCTGCCTGGTAACTTCTACTTTAAGGATAAGGTGTGGTCCAATAAGTCGGCCATTGTTAATACCGGGTTGGAGGTAGATATCACCGCCGACATCTTCCGCGAAAAACCGTTCGACTGGCGCATGAGGTTTAACTTCTCCTATAACGACAACATGTTCGTGAAGTCGCCCGACGGAACAGACCTCCCAGACAAAGTTTTGGGACGACCCATATACGGGATATATACCTACAAGGATGAAGGTATAGTACAGTCGGAAAACGAAATACCTTACTACTACGACGCCACAGGTACACGTAGGCCATTGGATTACGGAAACGAAACCTCGCCACTAATGGTGGGTGCTCGGAAAATTGGCGACCTCAATAACGATGGGCATATCACCAACTCGGACCTTTACTATGCCGGCAGCACCATACCGCTGGCCTACGGTGGCTGGACAAACGAACTCTCCTGGAAAGGGCTAACCCTGAACGTCCTGATGAACTACTCCTTAGCAAGGAAGGTGATGAATATGGTAACAGGCTCAACCCTCTTGTTCGACGGCCGTTTCGACCGCCCTATCATGGACGACCTCTCGGCGCTCTCCTTCTGGGAAAAACCTGGCGACCAAACAGACTACCCTCACATCCGATTCTCTGGCTCCGGTTATAAAGGTCAGTACGATGGTGATATAGATAGCCGTATAGAAAACGTAAGTTTCCTAAGGCTTAAACAACTAACCTTGGGCTATACCATCCCCGAGAAGTATACCAAAACCATTGGACTTAAAACGGCACGCCTCTTCCTCTCGGGCGAAAACCTGTTCCTCCTTACCAACTACTCGGGGCTGGACCCAGAAATCATCAACCCCTACACGGGAAAGGATATAGGTGACTCCTACCCACTAAATAGGAAGTGGACGCTGGGTATAAACCTAACATTCTAACTCCCCCCAAAAAACAACACAAATACCAACGAGCTAACCGCTATGAAACGTATATATACTGTCCTACTATGTATCCTACCCCTGCTGGCAGGGTGTAACCTGGACCTTATTCCAGAGAATGCCCTAATGGAACGCAACGCCTTCGACTCCGAAACCGAGTTAGCAGGCTGGGCAAACTCCATCAACCTCTACATGTCCAAAAGTATGGGGGATAACTATGCTACCTTCATACACGTAGGAGAAATAATGGATGAAACGGTAGAGGATGGCGTGCGCGACTGGAGCCCCTTCATGGTACCTAACCAACCCGCCAACGGCTGGGGAGCCGAGTACGACATCATCTTTTTGGCCAACTCCCTCCTGGACAACATACATTTGGTGCCTAACCTCTCCGAGGAACGGAAAAACTACTACCTTGGGCAGGCCGAGTTTGCCTTAGGGTTTAGTTATTACTCCTTGGCTCGGAAGTTTGGAGATGCCGTTATCACCCTTAACTCCCAAAACAGGGACCCGTACCCCCTCTCCTCCAAAGAGAAGGTGATACAAGCCGCTATCGACCACGCTACCAAAGCCTTCGAGCTACTACCTGTCCATAGCATGCTCCGCGATGTAAATGGGCGTGCCATCACCCAAAAACAATATGGTAGCAAAGGCTCTGCTGCAACCCTATTGGCTTATGCTTACGCTTGGCAGGGTGCTATGAGGAAATACTACAACATGCCCGGAGACCCCGCCGAAGCATATACCCAAAGCGTGAAATACGCCTCCGAGGTGATAGATGGAAAAGTCGGAAACTACCAACTGTGCGCCAACACCGAGGAGCTGGTACGGAACCTCTCCAGCCGTAACATAGAGAACCCCGAGGAAATCTTCAGCTTCGTTTACGATAAAGAGGCAAGCGAGTTCAGTAAATCCACTACGCCAGGGATGTTCTTTGTTAGGTGGCCGGTGGACAAAACTGCCACGCTCGGAGATATGGAGTCGGCCGAAATAAAAGTATACATGTCCACCATCCGAAAACTATACCCCGACCCCAAAGATACCCGTATGCAGAGCTTCTTCTTCGAGCACGATAAGCGTCACATGGTGGATAACAAGGATTTGGCAATAGTATACAAATGGAGAGATGCCATACACGAGCAGGATGAAGCCAGCGAAACAGGGCTATCCTTCCGCTCCCTAAACGCAAACTACGTATACTGGAGGCTGGCAGACCTTATCCTCTTGCGTGCCGAAGCCTATGCGCAATTGGGTAACGAAGCCCAGGCCACCCAGGACCTGAATACCATACGGGCCAGAGCGCAGGCAACCCCTTACCCCAGCAGCTTCGATAAGGAGAAAACCCTGCAAAAAGCTATTTTCCGCGAACGCGAAAAGGAACTTATCTTCGAGGGACACCGCTACTTCGACGTGGTACGAAACGGATACACACAAACCGAGCTACAAGGCAAGTTCGCCCAACTAACGCCTACCGAAATAGCTAACGGAGCCCTTTACCTACCCATACCCAAGAGCTCTTATATTGGGCGCGATGGTAGGGTGATTAATCCTTTTATCCGACAAAATGCCTACTGGGCACCTTTTGTAAACTAATGCCTTAACCCTATAAATAGCCACACAACCCAATACGAATAGTTATGAAGCTTAAAGCTATATTCCACCTGCTACTACCGTTGGCACTGTGTAGCTGCACCAAGTATAACCTTATAGATAGCGGTGTAGCACAATCCAACAGCTCAGAAAAAACCATGTGGGAGTTCTTCAGTGCCGACCCCTATAACTGGAGCATGACCATGGAGGTGATAGAACGGGCTGGTATGAAGCCCCTCTTCGATGGCTCCGATAACAGCTTAGGGCAGTTCACCTTCTTAGCCCCCAAAAACCACTCTATTCGCAGGTACATTTATAAGATGGTAGAGAATGAACTGCGCCCCCATAACGACAATTACGATGAATATCCCGGTGGTGACGACTCCCTCCCTGGCGGTGGTGACATCGTTGAGGGAACAGACGCCCCTGCAGACGCCCCCGAGGAGTACGACCCCAGTACGGACCCCGAAAACGACTTCCCCGAATCTCCTGCCATCTCGGACGAAGAACTACGGGAAATACTCAAAACCAAAGGCGTGAAGGACATCCCCGTAGAGGTATGCAAAGAGGCAATACAAAATGCCATCATACCCAACAAAATACTGCTAAGAAACGACGTCCCCCGCGGTAAACGCTCCACGGACCCGCAGCAACTCATAGGCACTGGGGGCATAAAAGTACAACCCATGAACGCAGCACATGCTGCAATATGGGTATTCTCCTTTCAAGAGCCTTATAACGAAGTGCCCGATGTGGGACCCGTTATCCTGCGTGTTGCCACCGAAAAAACGCAACAAATTCATGCTGTTGTAACCTCGGACCTCCGTACCAAAAACGGGGTTATCCAGGTGCTGGACCACGAAACATTCACCTTTAACGACCTCTGATAACAAGATGAAAAATACCTTCGGGAAATACCTACTACTACCCTTTGCAGGCTTTCTTCTACTGCTTGCTGCCACTGCCTGCCAAAAAGTTCCGGTGGGCTACCTCCTTGTAAATAACGCAAGTTTCAGCCCCGACACCCTTACGGTATACCATAAGCCAGCGGAAACCTCTCCCCGTGCTAACGAGGCAACTCCATGGGTATCCAACCGCATCCAAGGCGTACAAGGAACCCTCCCAATAAACTACCGCTACACATCGGTTAAGGTGAGTGCCGGTGCCAATAAGGATATCTTTGAAAAAATGGTACAGGAAGGCGAAATTAGCGTGCGCGGCGGATTGGTACTCATGACGCAAAAGGCTTGCAAAGCATTACCCGTAGGCTTCTACACCATATCCATGGAAGCCTATAACGAGGGCCACACCAAGCCATTGCCAAATATCTT
>JAEWGA010000064.1 GCA_023388555.1 Bacteroidota bacterium
AAATAAAGAGGGCGTACCAAACATCTTGATTTTGATACGCCCTCACGATATGTTTATCGTCAACCTTTTATTTTGTTTGCTCCAAACGCAGTGTGCAGGTTGTTTGATCGCAAACTTCGGTAGGTCCAAAGTATTGTATAGGTCCTGGGTAAACGTAGCAGGTATCTGTAGCCCATTGTTCGCGGTGTTGAGCAAAGGCCAAGAAGGGTTTGCTATCTAAGCGCACCAAAGCCTTCTTGATAACAGGCTTCATTTCGCCATGGCGTCGTTCCATATTCATCATCATAGTTAGCGGTATACCACCGGCAACCCACTCGGCGGCAGGTTTCGTAGTGTTCCTTACAGAGCTCATATACCCTGTTTTCCCAGCAGCGATAAGAGCCGAAGCGGTGTAACCCAGGCTGTAACAGTAGTCGGCATCGTAGTTGGAGGGGGCAGCACAACGCCCTTCGTAACCAAAGAAGTGGTGCTGAACGGCATATTTTCCTACGTATGCACCTTTAGCAGCCATCTCCTTGAGTTTGTTTCCAACCATTTCCGATAGCAGTTTCTCGGTTTCGATTAAAGAAACTTGTACGTTTCCGTGAGGGTCGCGGTCCAAGGAGAGCTGGCGGGCAACAGCCATAGGCAAGGATGAGTAGATGCGTGCATTGCTCTCCGATAGGTGCGATATTATATAGTTGCGTTGTTGCTCTTCGGCAAGCGTTGCAAATTCCTCGGCATGGGCTGCCAGCATGTCGTTAAGTTCTTGTATAAGCGCCTTCATGTCTGGGATAAACTCTACCAGCCCTTCGGGAATAAGGACGGTACCAAAGTTATTTCCAGCCTCGGCACGCTTAGCAATTACCTCGGCTATGTAGGTGACAATGCTATCGAGCGACTGTTTTTTTTGCTCTACCTCCTCGGATATGATACAAATATTGGGTTGTGTTTGTAACGCACACTCCAAAGCGATGTGGGAGGCCGACCTTCCCATCAGCTTAATGAAGTGCCAGTATTTACGAGCCGAGTTGCAATCTCTTTGAATGTTACCTATTACTTCGGCATACACTTTACATGCGGTGTCGAAGCCAAAAGAAGTTTCTATTTGCTCGTTTTTCAGGTCACCATCGATGGTTTTGGGGCAGCCTATCACTTGCACACCAGCGTTTATGGCTTTGTAGTACTCTGCCAATATACAAGCGTTGGTATTGGAGTCGTCGCCACCAATAATTACCAAAGCTTTAATATCCAGCTTACGGAGCACCTCGAGGCCTTTGTCGAACTGCTCTTTGGTTTCCAATTTGTCGCGTCCCGAACCAATAATATCGAAGCCGCCAGTATTGCGGTATTCATCTATAATATCGGCAGTGAGTTCTTTATAGTTGTGTTTAACCAAGCCTCCAGGGCCTAAAATAAAACCGTACAAACGGCTATCGGGGTGCATCTTCTTGATGCCGTCGAAAAGCCCTGCTATAACGTTATGTCCTCCGGGAGCTTGCCCACCCGATAAAATAACACCTACATTTATTGGCTCTTTTGCATCTGGCTCATTGGCTGGTTCAAAAGTAACCAAAGGCAACCCATAAGTATTGGGAAACATTTTTTGAATATCTGCCTGGTCGGCAACCGACTGGGTAGAAGCACCATTTACGGCGTGTACATGCCCCCTTAGCACAGAAGGCAGCTTAGGTTGGTACGCAGCACGAGCCTGCTGCAATGCGCTGATGTTCTTCATCTTATACTATCAGTATCTTTTATTAGTGGAACAATAGTTACTTGTAATGTAAGGCACTATCCGCACTAAGGATAAGCGGAAAAGAGCACCATATGGATAGTACAAAGTTCGTTTTTTTCTGGCATATAGCGAATAATCTCCTCATTATTTATCCATTAGGCTAAGGTTGCAACTCTCCTCCTGCAACTAAAAAGTGTTGGTTTAACTATGTTATGCCACCTTTTTAGGAGGTATTTTGCAGGTATTCGTGGAGTTAAACCTATGATATCGTTCGCATAACAGGGGTATTTACTACCTTTGGAGTAGAAAAAAAAAGAATTGCACCCCTGCAATTAAAATTCTGCTAACCCATAGGATATACATGAATCTGCCCCCAACACTCTCCATGGTAGCCAAAACCCTTTACGGATTGGAAGAGGTTCTGGCCGAAGAGTTACGCGCTCTTAATGCTAACGACATTCAAATTGGTCGCCGAATGGTTTCGTTTTCCGGAGACCTTAGAATGCTGTATAAAGCCAATATTCACTTACGGACAGCCCTGCGTATACTGGTGCCTATTGCCACCTTTGAAGCGCGCAATGCCGACGAAATTTACCAGTATTTGTACGACAATATCGACTGGTCCCAATACCTCACAAGCCGTACCACTTTTGCCTTCGATACCGTTGTGTACTCCAACAAGTTTACGCATAGTAAATTTGTTGCCTATCGTGGTAAGGATGCTATTTCCGACTTTTTCACCGACAGGGAGTTACGACGCCCCAATGTATCGGTGGTAGACCCCGATGTACAATTCCACATACACATATCGGACACCACAGTATCCTTATCATTGGACTCCTCGGGCGAAAGCCTTCATAAACGGGGATACCGCGTAGGACAAAACGATGCCCCCCTTAGCGAAGTGTTGGCTGCAGCAATATTACTCCGAGCAGGCTGGAAAGGAGAAACAAACCTGCTGGACCCTATGTGCGGAAGCGGCACTTTTTTAACCGAAGCAGCCCTTATTGCGCTTGGCATACCACCAGGAATATTCCGGGAGAAATATGCATTTGAGAAATGGAAGGACTTTGACCAAGAGCTACTTAACGAAATACTGGACGATTGGGAAGAACGCCCCTTTGAACACACCATATACGGAAGCGATATATCCCCTAAAGCTATTAGCATTTCCCGTGCAAATATCAGCAGGGCTGGTGTTGGCAGATATGTGCAACTTGCGGTAAAACCTATAGCCGACTACCTGAACGAGCCCCAGCAATCAGAGCCTTGCTTAATTGTAACCAATCCCCCGTATGGGGAACGGATGCGTCCTTTTGAAATAGATAAGCTGTACCAAACTTTGGGGTCGGTACTAAAACATGTGTTCACTGGGAACACAGCATGGGTTATATCCTCAAGTACGGAAGGGTTCAATGCCCTAGGATTAAAACCAGCACAAAAGGAGAAACTGTTTAACGGTGCTATTGAGTGTGAACTCCGGGAATATCAGCTTTTTGCCGGAAGCCGAAGCGAGCATGTTAGGGAGAAAGTAAGGGCTTTGGGCGAAGACCCCGATGACCCTTACAACAACTACAGGGCAAAAAGCCAAGGCTACCAACCTAATTTTGAACGTTTTAGGCACCACATGCCCCGTGAGGAAGGGCGCCGCCCAAGCCCACGGTTTAACCATAAACCATTCCCCCATAAAACTCCTCAACGCTTCACCCCCAGAAACAAACAGGAACGTATACCCGAGGAGCAAGAGCATTAACACTTCCCCGTTTCTTTATGATGAATAAGTATTCCCTACTTCAAATATGTTTAGCCTTTGTAATGACCTGTTCATTACCCATACAAGCACAAACCCAGTATACCATAGATGACGTAATACCTGGTGGTAAAACCTATTTCAAACTCGCCCCTCACTCCCTTCGTGGAGGAGTTTTAACCAACCAAGGGCTATTACACCAAGCCAATGGAAATTGGATGCTGATTCCCTTCTCGGGGAAAGAAGAAACCTACCTTACCCCCGAGGAGTGGAAAACGCTTGCGCAAGAAGATATAAAAGGGCTACCGCACTTGCAGGTAGATGCCAGCACAAACATCCTTATAGCGCGCCAGCAGGACTCCAAAGGACATACCCACATGTGGTTTATTGAACCTAAAGAGAAGCAGGTTACTAACCATTTTGTTATAAAACAGGAATACCAAGAGCTGAACCCTTGCGTAAAAGCACAACACGTGGCGGTGATGGACGGGAAAAACATTTTTATGGCTTTATCCAACGGAACCGTTAGGCAGGTAACCTACGATGGTTCGGACAATATAGTGTACGGTATGCCTGCGGCTCGGAACGAGTTTGGCACCAATAGCGGCACTTTTTGGTCGCCAAACGGAAGGTACATGGCTTTGTACAAGATAGACCAAACCGAAGTGGAAAGCTACCCCTTAGTGCAAATAACAGCACCCATAGCACAAGCTACCCCTATTAAGTACCCCATGGTGGGGAGAGCAAGCCAAAAGGTACAAATAGGTATTTACGACACCAAGACACAATATATCCGCTACCTGGACACTGGCACCGTGGACGACCACTATTTAACCAACCTAAAATGGTCGCCCGATAGCCACCACCTGTATATCGACGAAGTAAGCCGAGACCAAAAGAAAAACTGGTTAACACGGTACGATATACGGAGTGGAAAGCCTGGCAGCAGCATTATAAAGGAAGAGAACGAGAAGTATATAGAACCCATGAACCCTATTTGCTTTGTTCCTACCCGGGAGGACTTGCTAATTAGAAAAAGCCGTGTTAATGGTTACGCCCATTTGTACTGTTATAGCAACACTGGGCGTTTAGCCAAACAACTAACAAATGGAAATTGGGAGGTAATAGATTTTTATGGGGTAGACCCCAAAGGGCAGTGGGTTTATTTCTCGGCCAACAAAGAAGACCCCCGACGAAAAGATTTATACCGAGTAGGCGTACGTGGTGGAAGCATAGAGCGTTTAACCACGGGAGTAGGCACAAACCAGCCCGTTCTTTCCCCAAACTTCCAGTGGGTATTCAACAGTTTTTCATCGTTAAATACCCCTTTAATTCAAACGTTAGGGCCTGTGGATAAACCCCAGGACCGAATGGTGATAAAGGACGAGAAGGTACCTACCGAAGGGCTTCCGCGCGTACAATTAGGAACGCTCACAGCCGCCGACAACAAAACCACCCTATACTATAAAATAACCCTGCCCAACACCATACAAGAAGGGAAAAAGTACCCCGTGATTGTATACGTTTATGGAGGTCCGCACGCGCAGTTAGTACAAGACCGCTGGGGCGGGTTACGACAAAATTGGGATAACTACATGGCACAACAAGGATTCATTGTATTCACGTTGGATAACCGTGGTAGCGACCACCGAGGGATGGCTTTTGAAAGCGCAACCTACCACCAGTTAGGGAAGGAGGAAGTGGCGGACCAAATGAAAGGTATAGAGTATTTACGCTCGCTCCCCTTTGTGGATACAAACAGGATAGGCGTACACGGCTGGAGCTTTGGAGGGTATATGGCAACCCGACTAATGCTCGACTACCCCGAAGTATTTAAGGTGGGTGTAGCTGGTGGCCCCGTTTTGGATTGGAAGTACTACGAAGTAATGTATGGAGAACGTTACATGGGAACTCCCCAAGAAAACCCACAAGGGTACCAACAAGGAGACCTTGTGGCACGTGCAAAAGAGTTACAAGGAAGGCTCCTCCTTATTCACGGAGATGTGGACCCCGTAGTGGTTTGGCAACATTCGTTAGCATTCCTAAAAGCAGCTCAACAACACCGCAAACTGCCCGACTATATGGTTTACCCTGGGCATGAACACAATGTTATAGGGACGGACCGCCCTCAATTGTACATGTACATTTCTCGGTACTTCAAAGAGCATCTGTAAATTATAACTTCAACTTTTAACCTCAGTAATGAAAGCCCTTATTTTAGGTAGCGGTGGCAGAGAACATGCCCTTGCTTGGAAAGTAGCCCAAAGTCCTCTTATTCAACAACTCTATTGGGCGCCGGGAAATGCCGCCACAGTGGACAAATGTATGCGGGTGGCTTTGGATATAAATAACCACGCCGAAGTAGCCGACTTTATTAAGAAGGAAGGAATAGGATTGGTGGTTATAGGCCCCGAACAACCTTTAGTGGAAGGCCTTACCAACTACCTGAAAGCAACCCCTGGCTTATCCCACCTACACATAGTAGGCCCCTCCCAAGAAGGAGCGCAGCTGGAAGGCTCCAAGGACTTTGCCAAACAGTTTATGGCGCGCCATAACATACCCACAGCAAGGTATAAAACCTTCACCGCCCAAGAAACAGAGCAAGCCAAAGAGTACATCCGAAGCCAAGAACAAGCACCTTACGTACTCAAGGCCGACGGGCTGGCAGCAGGGAAAGGAGTGCTTATTTGTGAAACAGAACAGGAAGCCATTAAGGGGATCGAAGATATCCTTGGCGGACAATTTGGTGCCGCAGGCAATAAGATTGTCATTGAGCAGTTCCTTTCGGGAATAGAATGCTCGGTATTTGTCCTTACCGACGGGGAGCATTACACCCTACTTCCTACAGCAAAGGACTACAAACGCATTCACGATGCCGACATGGGACCTAATACTGGAGGAATGGGGGCCGTTTCACCTGTACCTTTTGCTAACGACCTTTTTATGCAAAAGGTGGAAAAACAAATTATCCGCCCCACTATCGACGGGCTAAAAAAAGAGGGTATCGACTACCGTGGTTTCATCTTCTTTGGCCTTATCTGCTGCAATGGGAACCCCTATGTTATTGAATACAACTGCCGTATGGGCGACCCCGAAACCGAGGTGGTAATGCCTCGCATCCAGGGCGACCTTGTTCCCGCACTGCTCGCCCTACAATACCAAACACTTGGAGCAAACGATGTGCAAATATCCCCCCAAACAGCAGCTACAGTAGTAGCCGTTTCGGGCGGATACCCCAATGATTATAAAAAAGGCTACCCTATTGCTGGGCTAAACAAAAACACCCCAGACACCCTGGTATTTCACGCTGGAACAACCCTTTCGCCCCAAGGAGATGCCCTTACCCACGGCGGGAGAGTATTAACAGTAACAGGTATAGGAGACTCTATAACCGAAGCTACCGAAAAAAGCTACCAAAGAATAACACAACTCTGTTTTACAGATATGTATTACAGGAAAGATATAGGAATGGATTTGCTTCGCTTGCAGGAGTCAACCCCAAACAAAAGCTAAGCACAACGGTGTAATATGCTTACCCAGTCGTTAGCCAATACACTCTTCCCCTCGGGGATAACCCAATTACAAGCTCTCGGGAACTCTTTAGGTGTTGCTGTGGCACTTTGGGTTGTAGTAGTGTTTTTAGGCCGACGTTTTGGTATAGTCTATTACGGGTCCGAACAAACGTCCAATATGGGGTTAGCCTATCTTGGGCTACTTACCCTACCCTTTGTTTTTGCACCACATAAATTAGTAACCTTTGGGGTTGTATTGCTTTTGGATATTTGGTTGGAGAAGATTTTTAGCACTCTTGGTCGCGAAAAACACATCTTCTCATCCTTCGACCAAGGGGTTCTCCTTGGGCTACTTGCCCTCCTGCACCCTGCATTTATCCTAATTGTTATAACCTATTTGTTTTTACAGCACTACTACCATAATTCCCATAAGCGTAATGTAAGTGCCTTTATGCTGGGTATTTGCACCATATTTTGGGTTATAGGGTTGCTTTTTATGCCCCCTAACCTCGGATATTTGGTGCAATGGGTCACCCAATGGTCCGCTACTTTACTCTCTCCCTCTTTGGTCCGCACCGAGGCTGTGCAATGGTATATTTTATTTACCACAGGCTTCATAACCTGTTGTAACTCGGTACAAGTATACAACTTCCAAAACCGAGCCTTAGAGAAACACAGAGGCCACAGTACTGGACACCTATGCCTTGTTTGGGTACTTTTTGTCCTCTACTTATTATTCAACAAGGAGTTTTTCCTACTCCCCTTGGTGTACTTTCAGGCTGTTTTTATGCAATTATTCTCCAAAGTAAACCCCAAGCCCTTACACCAACTGCTAATACTATTCCCCCTCCTAATACTAACAGCATTGCTGTTGTACCATTATTTTCCCATTCTCTAATATGTTAGATTTTCTTATTGCCTACGGTTATGTAGGCGTATTCATAGCCGCTTTCTTGGCTGCCACAGTACTCCCTTTAGGCTCGGAAGTAGTGCTATCGGGCGTAATGCTCGCTGGCGCAGACTACTGGCCCTGCATCCTTTCGGCCACCTTGGGCAATTGGCTCGGAGGCATGACGTGCTATTGGATTGGAACCCTTGGCAAACGTGAGTGGATTATTAAATACCTGAAACTAAAGGAGGAAAAGCTAAATAAAATTACCAGCTGGCTCAAAGGGCGAGGCTCCTTCATGGCCTTCTTTGTTTTTCTGCCAGGAGTAGGCGACTTCTTTGCCGTAGCGCTTGGAGTGCTACGCGCTAACCCGTGGAGCGTAGCCGCCTTTATGCTGGCTGGAAAATTTTTCCGCTACATCGCCTGGGCTAAGTTGGTGGACTGGATTGTGAGCTTCTTTTAACCCCCTCCAATACATACCCAAACTAACAACAATTAGGCCGATACCGCCTTTTTTGTATCTTTGAGTACAACTGTAGTAACTTTTATAACTCACCAATACGTAATAAAGACTACTCCAAACAATTATAAACCCTATAACAACACAGCCAATGCCTGCAGATATCTCTAACAAACCCTATGTAATAGGGATAGACTTAGGTGGAACAAATACCGTATTCGGTATTGTAGATGCTCGCGGAAACGTAATACGAAGCGGCTCTATTAAAACCAATACCCACCCCGAAATCCAGGACTACCTGGACGAACTGTGCGGTTCCATAGAAAATATGATTGCCATGGAAAACGCCCAGGATAAAATTCATGGTGTAGGGGTAGGTGCGCCTAATGGAAACTATTATACAGGATCCATAGACTTTGCACCAAACCTTAACTGGAAAGGGAAAATACCCTTGGCACACATGTTGTCCGAGAGGTTAAACCTCCCCGTAGCCCTCACTAACGACGCCAACGCTGCTGCCATAGGTGAAATGACGTATGGCGCTGCCAGAGGCCTCCGAGACTTTATTGTTATAACCTTAGGAACAGGTGTGGGAAGCGGTATTGTTATTGGCGGAAACCTGGTATACGGACATGATGGGTTTGCCGGAGAATTAGGACACGTTATAATCCGACGTAACGGACGCATTTGCGGCTGCGGTCGCCGAGGCTGTGTAGAAACATATTGCTCCGCTACCGGCGTAGCTCGGACCGCCCGCGAATACCTGGAAATACGCAACGACGATAGCCTGATGAGGGAAATAGACCCCGAAGAAATCACTTCAAAGGACGTATACGATGCCGCTATACAAGGCGATAAACTGGCATTGGAAATATTTGAGTCAACAGGTGCGATACTGGGAGAAGCTCTTGCCGATGCCGTTGCCTTCTCCAGCCCCGAAGCCATCATCTTGTTTGGAGGCTTAACCAAGGCTGGCGATTTATTAACAGAGCCAATTAAGCGACACATGGAGCTGAACCTGCTTAACATCTACAAAGGAAAGGTGAAAATCCTTTTGTCCGAGCTGAAGGATAGCGATGCCGCAGTACTTGGAGCAAGTGCCTTAGGATGGGAAGCTACTCGCGAATACCTACCCAAAGCCACTACAATGGGATAAACACGAAACAATACACAATAAGGAGGGTGAACCGAAACTTAGTTTTTGGCTCACCCTTCTTTTTTTCCCTTCCCAAACCTGTCCTCTTCCACTAACAGCCCTCTGCCCCCAAGCGGCGCAAAAAACTTGTTATTAGGATACCGTTTAGGAGTTTTTTTGGGGGGCGGGAGCTTAGAAGGTTGTTCTGCATTGGAACGTAAACTTTTATGGGGGTGAATTAAGGGTAAAACCACTGTGTATAGTTGTGGATTTCTGGGAGGAGATATATCATAAATCCGATATCAAGCCTCCAAAAAACATTTGTACTAGTTGGATAACTACTATCTTTGTAGAAGCTTTATCCGAGGTCACTGCTGGGGCCCTTTACCAGCCTTACCCTCTTTATTTCTGTACAAATTACCTACCAGTAAATACCCATCTAATGTTAGACTATTCGATAGAAAGCCACTTGGACCTACAACGTGGCTCTTGTCGTGGAAGTATCGAAGTTATATGCGGCTCTATGTTTTCGGGGAAAACAGAAGAATTGATGCGCAGAATTCGCCGTGCCTTAATAGCCCGTTTGCGTGTGGAAGTTTTTAAGCCCGATGTGGATACGCGCTACTCGCAAGACGACATTGTAAGCCACGACCAAAATGCCTTCTCTTGTACAGCAGTGGACCACTCCCTTAACATCTTGTTATTGGCAACGGATGCCAATGTAATAGGCATAGACGAGGCTCAGTTTTTTGACCCTGGGATTGTGGAAGTGTGCCAAAAGTTGGCCGACGATGGTAAGCGGATTATAATTTCTGGTTTGGACATGGACTATCAGCGCCGTCCTTTTTCGCCCATGCCCGAGCTTATAGCCATTGCCGATAGTGTAACCAAGGTACATGCTGTTTGTGTGGATTGTGGAGCTTGCGCCAACTATTCGTATCGCCTTGCTGACGAAAAAGCTCGTGTTCTCTTAGGTGCGAAAGGAGAATACGCCCCTTTGTGCCGCAAGTGTTACCTGCGCCGCATTCAACCCCATTAACCCCCACCCTATTTCATGGCAATAATACCTACCCCCTCCACCCGGTTAGCAGGTGTAGTTTTGTTACAATCTCCGGTATATCGGGATGAGCGCGGCTACTTCATGGAAACCTATAATGCACGGGATTTAGCGGATGTTTTAGGTCCTCATGATTTTGTACAGGATAACGTTTCGGTATCGCACCTTGGCGTTTTTAGGGGGATGCACACACAATTAGCCCCCCATGCCCAAACCAAATTAGTAAGGGTATTAAGTGGGAAGTTGGTGGATTATGTGTTAGATGTAAACCCCAAATCACCGACCTATAAACAATGGGAATGTTACGAGCTACAAGCAGGCGATGGCAAAAGCCTATACATACCTAAAGGGTATGCGCACGGGTTTATTGCCTTAGCGCAGGAAACCGTGTTACAGTACAAGGTGGATGCCCCCTATACCCCCCATGCCGAAGTTTGCTACCACTATGCAAGTACAACCATAGCCTCCCACGCCCAAAAGCTTTTACCCCAAGAGGTACCCATAATACTTTCCGAAAAAGACCTAAAAGGCGAGTTTTTATAGCCTTGTTCTTCTTCACCAAAGCAAAATAAATTGAATACACACTAACCAGAGAGATGCGCCAGCAGTACCTCCGCCATAAACAAAAGAACGTAGTATATGACCGAACCACTTAAAGAGGAGTTGTCCGATATAGGGCACTTCGTATCCGAATACGCAGCCCACATGATGGGTTGTGGTGTGCACACCTCGCGTGTTGTACGGTGCGCCAAACGCTTAGGCGAAGCCTTTGGTGCCACCATCCGTATAAACATTTTTCAGAGGACACTAACCTTGGCTGCTATTGACCCTAACAGCCACGAACACTACAATGAGGTAACGGATATTCCGGAGCTACCTATTAGCTTTGAACGGAATTCCGGGTTAAGTGCCCTGAGTTGGGAGGCTTACGACAAGAAGCTAAGTTTAGCCGAAGCTATTGAGGAATACAATAAAATAACCTCGTCCCCCTTTGTTCATCCTTTTTTTGTGCTTATCCTAACGGGCTTGGCCAATGCCTCTTTTTGTCGGTTATTTGGAGGGGATTGGTTATCGGTAAGTATTGTTTTCTCGGCTACCATTACGGGCATGTTTTTTAGGCAACGTATGGGTGCCCGGAAAGTGAATTTGTATATTAATGTTATTGTTTCTGCTTTTGTTGCCTCCCTATGCGCCTCTATGGCATTAAACTTTGAGACAACAGCAGATATAGCCCTGGCAACCAGCGTTCTTTTCTTAGTTCCAGGCGTTCCGCTCATCAATGGGGTGATAGATATTGTGGAAGGATACATTTTAACCGGGTTCTCCCGTTTGGTACAAGCATCGCTACTTATTATATGTATTGCGATAGGGTTATCCTCGACACTTATAATATTTAAAGATAGCTTGTTATGATTTGGATAGAGATTATCTCGGACATGATTTTTGCAGGTATTGCAGGTGTTGGCTTTGGCGTAATATCCGACCCCCCTCTTAAAGCAATACCTTACATAGCTTTCCTATCGGCCATAGGACACGGTTGCCGTTTTTGCCTAATGAATTTATTAGGAGCCGAAATAGCGCTCGGCTCATTTATTGGTGCACTCCTAATTGGCTTTGGAAGTTTGCTATTAGGTAAAAATGTACGCGTTCCTATGACCGTTTTGTACATACCGGCCTTATTGCCTATGATTCCAGGCAAGTTTGCATACAATATGGTATTCTCGCAAATCATGTTTTTGCAATCGCTCAACACCGAAACACGCTCTACCTATATGGAGATGTTTTTTTCCAATGCCATGATTACAAGTACCGTTGTATTTGCATTGGCAGTTGGCGCAACAATACCCATGTTCTTGTTCCCTAACAGGGCCTTTTCCCTTACCCGTAGCAAAAATAAACACTAAGCCATGGATACATTTTGGCATACAATAGGACTGTACAACACCTCCACATGGATACTACAAGTTGTACTTATTATATTAGGTATGGTGTGTACTGGAAGAGTTATTTACAGGCCGTCCAAGAGTTCGACCATTCTGCTTAAGCTATTTATGGTTGTGTTGTACCTATGGATTGCGGTGGTTTATTTTCATATCTACTGCTCGGCGCGTAGTTATAATAACATTATGGCCACCTTTTGGGTAGTGCTGGCTTTGGCGTGGGTATGGGATTTGTGCACCCGCCACACTACGTTCGACAACACCGAGAATAAACATAAACTCTTAGCTCTACTGTTATTACTCCTACCACTGGTATACCCGCTTACCTCAATTATACACGGACGCACTTTTCCGGAAATAACATCGCCCATTATGCCTTGCTCGGTAGTTGTATATACTTTTGGCATGCTTTTGTACAGGGCAAATAACGTAAACATTTTTATTGTACTGCTCTTGTGCCATTGGTCCATGATTGGGTTATCCAAAACCTTTTACTTTAACATTCCCGAGGATTATTTGCTGGTTGGCGCAGCTGTGCCCTCCATTTATTATTTTTTCCGTGGCTATTTTCTGGACAAGATAACGGGGCGCTCTAAGCCCAACAAAAAGGTACTCCATTGGCTTCTTTTATGCATGTGCATAGCTATTGGGTGTATCCTTGCTACTACATTTATCTTGGATTTAACGCATCGCATCTGACCGGCAGGCAGCACAACAATTTCCCCAAAGGGAGTTTTTGGCTAACTTTACACCAACCATAGGCGGTTAGATCCTCCTATATTTATTATCCACTCATACCTATTTATTGTTTATGAGAAAACTACTCCTTGCCAGCTTAGCACTGGCGTTAACATTGCAAGCCGGGGCTGCCACTCCCCCCTACAAGAGTCAACGCCCCGAGGCGGCGAAAAGGCTATTTACCTCCACGGCGATAGAAAAGGAAATAACCAGAGTAACAGGACTACTTAAAAACGACAAACTGCGGTGGATGTTTGAAAACTGTTTTCCCAACACGTTGGATACCACAGTACACTTTGCCATAACCGATGGCAAACCCAATACCAGCGTATACACGGGAGATATCCACGCTATGTGGTTAAGGGACTCCAGTGCCCAAGTATACGCCTATTTACCTTACGCAAACCAAGACCCCAAGCTGAAGGAGATGCTAAAAGGCGTTATCTTCCGCCAGTTTAACAGCATAATCCTGGACCGTTATGCCAACGCCTTTTACACCGATACCACCGAGGTGGGCTATTGGAAAGAAGACATCACCGAGATGCGCCCTGGCGTTCATGAACGCAAATGGGAAATAGACTCCCACTGCTACCCTATCCGCTTGGCTTATGCTTATTGGAAGGAAACCAAGGATGGTAGCGTGTTTGATGAAAATTGGATTAAGGCAATTAAGCTGATATTACAAACCTTCAAAGAGCAACAACGTAAAACAGACTTAGGCCCTTACACCTTTATGCGCGTAACCGAACGGGCATTTGACACCGTAGGCAACGATGGCAAAGGTGCACCAGTAAAACCGGTAGGGTTAATAGCCTCGGCATTCCGCCCATCGGACGATGCTACGATATTCCAATTTCTTATCCCCTCCAACTTCTTCGCAGTAAATGCCCTGAACAAGGCTGCCGAAATACTAACGGAAGTAAACCGTGAAACAGCCTTAGCAAAAGAGTGTACCGACTTAGCCAATGAGGTGGATGCCGCACTAAAGAAATACGCAGTGTACAACCACCCCAAGTATGGACCTATTTATGCTTACGAGGTAGATGGATTTGGTAACCAGCTAATAATGGACGACGCCAACGTGCCCAGTTTGTTGGCACTCCCCTATTTAGGATTAGTGGACATTAACGACCCCGTTTACCAAAACACCCGTAAGTTTGTGTGGAGCGAAGACAACCCCTACTTTTTCCGCGGCTCCAAAGGTGAAGGTGTTGGCGGACCACACATCAGCTACGGCATGGCTTGGCCTATGAGCATCATGATGAAAGCAAACACCAGCCAAAACGATGAAGAAATAAAATGGTGCTTGCGCTTACTTATGGATACCGATGCGGGTACAGGATTTATGCATGAGTCCTTTAATGTTGAAGACCCCAACCACTTTACCCGTGCCTGGTTTGCTTGGCAAAACACACTATTTGGAGAACTTATTATCCGACTAATTGATGAAGGCAAATTGGACTTGTTGAATTCATTATAACCCAATACCTAAAAAA
>JAEWGA010000086.1 GCA_023388555.1 Bacteroidota bacterium
GTTGTAACCGTGTGGACAACTGGATGCCTAAGGGCGACCCTGGAGACCCTGGAGCCTCTGCCTACGAAATTTGGAAAGAAGAACTGAAAAAAGGCAACATAGCAGGATTAAACCCGCAGGAATCCACCTTGCAACACTTTTTCCGCTACATGCAGGGGCATAACGGTACCGACAATACCGACAACCCCTACGAGCAATGGAAAAAAATGATTGCAAAGGGCAACACCACCAATCCGCACAAACCCGATGAGTTGTGGCCTGCCGACAAAACCAGTAAGGAGGACTTTTGGAACTTCCTGACTGGTACCGATGGCAACCCCACCATTGACCCCAACTCCGGGAACTGGGTGATTAATGGAACAGTAACCCCCCATCGTGCTGTTACCCAAGATGGGCAGGACGCCTACGAGCTGTGGAAACAGATGGTGGAAAAGGGAGAGTTGCAGTGGAATAAGGAGCAAACAGCACTCTCCGACTTCTACCGTTACCTAAAAGCGGACAATGCCAAAACCATTAGCATCAGCGACGATGGATACTGGATGATTGGTACCGACAAGCAAAACCAAAAGGTAACACCGGACTCGGCCTACGACCTTTGGGTGGCAGAAGTAAAAAAAGGAACGCTCACCCAAGCCGATGGCAAAACCCCTTGGGATACCAACAAGGTGAGCCGTACCGACTTTTACAACTACCTACGTGGCAGCAATGGCGAAAAGGGCGATGACGCCTACGCCGTTTGGAAAGCCGAAGCCGAAAAAGGAAACCTATCCCGACCCGCCTATCCCGACCAGGTATGGCCTGCCGACGAGGTGACCAAAGCAGACTTTTACCGCTTTTTGTTGGGCAAAGATGGAAACCCTGGCCCTAAAGGGCCCCAAGGTGAAAAAGGAGAAACCGGCGACAAAGGAGAAACCGGTGACAAAGGCCCCGACGGCAGAAACGGCATCGACGGCCTTGGCGTGTACGACATGTGGAAGGCGGACTTAGAAGCCTACAAGGATACCCCCGAAGCATTGGTCGACTTTAAGACTGGGCAACCTTGGGACACCACCAAAAACAGCCTAAACGACTTTTACGACTTTATTACCGGCAGGCAAGGTGTCGCTGGGCGCGATGGTAAACCAGGCATGCCTGGCACACCTGGCAAGCAGCTCTTCTTGTACAAGGGGCGCCCCAATGTACTTATCCAGTACTACATGCAGGACAAGAGCGAGTATATTGACCCCACTAACGGCTTGGTTACCTACAAGGTGTACACCAAAAATGGCAAAATTGCTCCTAAAGGAACAACGGTAAAAGGGTTACCGGGCTTTGACAAGGAGAAAACCTTTACGGTAGGAGATGACGGAGTATTTACCATCAAAAACAAGGAACTACCTATCCTGGATACCCCTCTTGGGCAAGTAGGTGTGGTAGCAGAAGTAACACCTCCAAATGGCACTCCAGAACCCTCAGCGCCCAACACCTTTATACCCAGCCGAATTCAGGTAAAAATAGATAGCGTATATACCAGCTTAGATAAAACTGGTGGGTACGGGATGCGACACACCCTGTACGTAAAAATCAAACGCTCTAAGAACACCGATTGGGAGAAAGTTCCAGTCTACTTCCCAACAAGGCCAGCAAAGTTGCAACTGTTGGTAATTGAAAACAAAAACAGCATTTCAAGTGTTCCTAAGAAAAGCTACCTTGGTCCAAAAAATGAAACAAGCCAACATTTTCCAGGCTCATACGATTTCGCTAATGACATAGGTAGACAACGAGCTATTTACGATCCTGATACTAAAACTCGTTATCTGGCCGATAATTGGTTTCATAAAACAAAATATACAGCTCGGGTTAAATATTATACCCACCGTTTATCTGGCGGAACGCTCTATGGGGAAAGGCTCCGAAGCAATACCATAGTGGAATATGTACCTTGGCAAAAAGGTCCTATCCTAAAAAGTATGGTCCTAAGCAAGAGGAGCACCAACAACAATTATGATATGTTTAAGGAGGCTAATGGTGAATTTGACTTCTCGCATATCGACTGGACAATTATTCCCAAAGACTATCAATTAAAAGCCACCAAGAACCCCGACGGTTCAACACTTCTTTCTGTACAACTCTACACCGAGGAGGAAGCCAAGAACGCGAGGATGTTCTATATTGCGGCCAATGTTAAAGACGGACAAAGAAATGTAGTAGTTTCATCAAAGGAAAAAATGTCCTCCTTTAACGACCCGAAATTTAAGCTTCTGGACCTTTACGTTGGTGCCCAAATCTTCATTAACCCTTACACCCAATATAACGAAGAGGCATTTGGAGACCAAATATTACTACGCCAAGAGTCAACCTATCATTTCAGTGGCTTTAGAGCTAGCAGTGAATTTGGATATAGCGAAAAACATAAAGCTTGGCATATGGGCCTGATAGATGGTAAAATAACCTGGGATAACAGCTATGATAAAGAAGGTGGTAGCAGTGGAGACACCACCACTAATCCCACACCTATAACAGGAGGAGGTGGTGGTGATGATGGTAGCAACACAGCCACTACTACTGTTCCTGTAGCTGGCGGGGCTCAACCTTAATATTTACCACTGTGTGTATTAACAATAACTATTGCAACAGATATAACAATAACAATGAATAGAAAAGCAATCGTACTCTCTGCTCTAATGTTAACGATAGGGAGCAGTTACAACGCAATGGCTCAGGAAACCGCCCCTGAGCAACCCGAACGCAAAAACGGCTGGGAAATAGGTATAGGTGGTAATATGTTCCAAACCTCTCGGTACAGCGTGCTTAGCTTTGGGAAAAATGCAACCGATGGCTATAGCCTGCACACCAGCAAACGCGACGTTATGTTTGGAGGTGAACTCTATTTGGCTCGCGAGCTACACCCCAACTTAGCCATAGACCTACAAGGGGTGTTCGGCTTCTCCCAGGACCCTATTGCCACTGGCAAAACAAACCGCTGGATAGGTATGGGTACGTTGGGCTTGCAATGGCGCTTGGGTAAGTACTGGGGAACTGGTGTTATAGACCCCTTCTTGCGGATTGGTGCCGGCTACATGTACAAAAACTACACGGTAGCCTATACTGGGAAAGAGGCTCTGCAAAACGTGCCTGCCGATGCTAACAAGGAGATGTCGTGGCAGTTTGCCCATAACTACAATAAGTCTGGCGCCGACCGTAACGGTGTTATACCTATTGCCTTTGGTGCCGGTGTACATATGTGGGTGAACGATAACTTTGGTTTGGGTATCCAGGGCGACTACCTGTACCTGCCTTACAAACAGGTAGCCAACATACCACAAGTGGCAGTACGCCTTATGTGGCGCTGGGGCGGAAGCAGCCTACAGCCAGCACCCACCGTGCAGTATGTGGACCGCGTAATAGAGAAGGTAGTAGAGGTGCCTGCTAAGCAAGAGGTTGCCCCAGCTATACCAGTAGCCCCAGCTACCACTCCTGGCACTGCACCTGCCACCACTACCCTGTGCGACCTGTTTGGTAACATCCACTTCGACTTTGATGACCACCGCCTGAGCGATGCCAACAACGACCTGTTGGACCGCATTGCTAACGTGATGATAGAACATGCCGACCGCCGTTACCTAATTGTGGGTTACACCGATGCGCGCGGTACCGTGGACTACAATATTCGCTTAGGACAACGCCGTGCCGACGAAGTGAAGAAGGCTCTTGTAGCACGTGGCGTGAATGAAGCTATCCTGAAGACCAAGAGCGCCGGTAAGCACGCCGCCTTCATTAAGGCTGCCGACAAGAACGAGGTGCGCCGTGGCGACCGTAAAGTGATAGTGGAAATAATCACGAACATGGAGTACTGGGATCGCCTATAAGGCGGCCCCACACTCCTCTTAAAAAGAGGATACCAAAATGAAGAGGCAATATAAACAACTCCTATCCCTGCTTACCGTAGCCCTACTGTTGGGCTCGGGCTGTAGCGAAGAAAGGTTCGACTTTCCGAAAGGAGACCCTGGCGTTTCGGGAATATCGGCTTACCAACTATGGAAAAATGGTGTTGCCGATGGTAGCATCGACTGGCCTCGGGACGCAGTAGATATGCGTGACTTTATGCTCTTCCAAAAAGCGCATGATGGCAAAAATGGGGCTACCGTATTGGACTTGTTTAAGGAATACATACAGTCCGGCAACGTACCCAACCCCCACAACCCCAGCGAAACATGGCCTAAAGACCAAGTGGACGAGCGTAGCTTTTGGGAGTTTGTCACCGGTAAGGATGGCGCCATACCCGTGGTAACAGATGGTGTATGGACCATTAACGGACAAAAAACGACATTCCCAGGACGTAACTCTGCCAACGGTGCCGACCCTTACGAGGTATGGAAAAACGCCGTGAAAAAGGGTGAGATAGAGTGGGATGCCAACGCCTTAGAGTGGAGCGACTACCTGCGATTTCTGAAAGGGTCGGCAGCCTCCGTGCCTTCCATTGGCGAAGATGGCTACTGGTACATTGGACAAACACCCCTAACCGTAAATGGTGAAAAGGTGAAAGCGCATGGCACTCGTGCCTACGACATGTGGGTGGAGGACGTGAAAGCAAACAAGGTAACCCTACCCGATGGTACCGCCTGGCCTGCCGATAAAACCTCCGAGGAGGATATGATGCGTTACCTCGCTGGAAAAAATGGCGAACCTGGCGACTCCGCCTACGAGGTGTGGAAACAGATGGTGGAAGCCGGCGAGATGCCCGACCCCAGAGACCCCAACCAAAAGTGGAGCACCACCGACAGCGACCTGAACGCCTTTTACAAGTACCTTTGTGGCAAAGATGGCGCACAGGGGCCAAAAGGTGACAAGGGAGAAACGGGCGACAAAGGTGACAAGGGAGAAACCGGTGGACCTGGTGCCGATGGTACCGATGGCAAAGACGGTAAAAGTGCCTATGAAATCTGGAAGGAGGACCTAAAGGCTCGTTGTGGTACTCCTAACGCCTTGAAAAAGAAAGGTACAAATGAGGATTGGCCTTGCGACTCGGACTCCCGTTTGAGCTTCTACGAATTCATTGAAGGAGCAGCAGCAGTAGATGGAGCCGATGGTGCAGATGGCACCGCAGGTGCTAACGCACAGCCCTAACTTCTTTTACCAATAAAAAAAAAGCGGAGACTTCGCTGGGATTAACCAGGAAGTCTCCGCTTCTTTTGCTATTATGCGGGGTAATATCAGGGGTCGACATTATAAGAAACCACAACGGTTTGGGAGGATTGCTCCACTACCTGTTGGGTCACCTTACGGATATCGGCATGCATCTGCTTGTAGGGTTGCTTTAAGTGGTGCAATACCGACACCTTATAGCCCGCAGCCACCTTGCGCATCCGCACAGGCAGTGGCGCTGGCCCAAGCACGGCAATAAGCGAGAGTTGCTGGCGCAGAGCTGTTGCCAACAGTTGAGCGGTATGGAACAGGGACTTGGCCTCAGCCCCCTCCAAATAGACATCTACCATACGGGCAAAGGGGGGATACTTTACCATGTGGCGAGACTTCACCTCATAGTCGAACAAATGGCGGTAAGAGCCTTGCACAAAAGCCTCGATGGCATTAACGTTAGGTTTGAGGGACTGTATTACGAAGCATTGCAACTTAGGCGCTAACTGCCGGCACTGCATTAGGAAAGCGAAAAGCCTTTCGTTACCCCTATAGTCGGGCATATTGGCAATAAGGTCGGCACGTACAACGCCCACAACGGCAGCGTTACGCAACAATGTACGTGTTGGGGTGTAGCTGTTGCTCAGGATGATATCGGCGGTAGCCGTTGCTCCATTCTCGTAAACCGTTTTAGCGGTTGGGAAGTACTGTTGTATCTGCTCGAAGAGCCGCTCGATACCAGTACCCTCAGGCAAAATATTGGTACTACCACACTGGGGGCATTGGTGTGGCACAGGAGCTACATGGCCACATAACGGACAAACAAGGTTGTTGCGTTGGGCAAAGTAACGGTACGGCACCTGGCATTGGGGGCAGGTATCGGTATGAGCGCAGTGTTCGCAAGTGAGTTGGTTGGCATAGCCCGAACGGTGGTAGTACAAGAGCACCTGTTGGCCTTGCACGAGGGCAGAGTTAATAGCCTCTATCATCTCGAACGAAAGGAGCCTTGCCCGTACCTTATTCTTTTTAAAGGCGGAAGCCAACACCACGGTTTCGACCAGCGGCTCGGCAACGCCCGAAGGGTTGAGGGGCACATACCCATAGTCGCCCTTGGCAACACGTAGCATAGTATCCACCGTAGGGGCAGAAGAGACCAGCAAAGCCGGCGCGTGGTGCAGTTGCGCCAACAGCAATGCTGTACGAACAGCGTGGTAGCGTGGTGTGGGTATGTATTGCTGGTATGCCGCGCTCTCTTCGTCCATAACAACGACCAAAGTAAGCGCAGTGAAAGGCAGCCATACGCCAGCTTTACTGCTACAATAAATGCCAGGCTCTCCCCGAAGAGCAGCAAGCCAAGCGGCAGTTTTGTGGGTGTTGGCAAAAGCGTTTTTGAAGTGTTCACCCCAGTATTTCTGAAAGTGAGGGGTTAGCTCTGGTGCCCAATCGGCCGTGGGGAGTAGCAAAAGCACTTGCCCCCCTTGTTGGGCATACTGCAACAACAAGTTATAGGGTATAGTAGCGGCTAAGGTGTAGTATGGCGTGTGCAGTAACGTTACCCCCTTAAGTGAGCTAAGAAGCGGAGTGGCGATATCTGGGTACTCCTCTTGGTTATGGGGCGAGGGTGGTTTAACGGCCAATGGGGCAGAGAGCAGCACCCCCACCTGCCGTAGCTTTTGCAGTACAGAAGCCCCTACCCCCCACTCCTCTTGCCAATAGCTAAGCGGTGCGGCAACAAAGGCTTGCTCCAAGTTATTGGCCTTGCGCCTGAAGGTTTCCCGTATACGCTCCAGCGTAGCTAAAGCCTTAGGACCTCGTAAGCTGCCCTGCAATTGGTGGTAAAATGCAGTATTGGTGTACACCTTAGGAGAAGGTATCCAACCCATTTTAGGGGCTTTGGTTGCTGCCTCCTGAGTAGCAATGAGGTTGGGCAAGGCCTGCCGTATCACCTCACCTACGGGACACATATAATAGTCCGCCACCCATTGCCAAAAAGATAAAACCCGCTGGGGTAAGGGCTCGGGCGTAACAACCTCCCTAACCGAACGGTAACGGATGTGAGGGGTGGGCGGAGAGTTATGTACAGCAATGACAACACCTATAAGCACCGTTTTGCCTAATGGCACAGTAACTAACAACCCTAAAGGTTGTGGCGGCAGGTGGGATGCCCATAAGTAGGTGTAACAGGCAGGCTCGGTGGGGATAGGGAGCCAGACATCGGCATACTTACGGTTTGTAGCAGCCATAACTTAGCGGACAGCCCTATAATAGAAGAAAAAGGCAATAGGGATATATATAATATTGGGTAGCCAGGCCGCCATGAAAGGCGACATTTGTCCGCTAATGGCGTAGGTAGAGGAGATGGTAAAAAGAAGGATATAGGAAAAGGTGAGCGCCAACCCTATGGCAATATTAAAGCCTATGCCCCCCTTAACCTTCCGACTGGAAAGGGTAACCCCAATAACAGTAAGGATGAAGGCAGCCAAGATAGAAGCAAACCGCTGGTGGTACTCAATTTGAAAGGTTTGTATATTGGCTAAGCCCCGGCGCTTTTGGCTCTCGATGTATTTATGCAGCTGAATAGTAGTTAGGAGCTGAGCATCCTCGGTGGAAAGCACTAAGTCCGCCGGAGTGATATTCAGGATAGTATCCAGCGAAGCCCCAGATGTAGTGGTTTCGTACAATCCGTTAAAGTTTCGGATACGGTAATTTTTCACGTTCCAGTGGTAAAGGGAATCCGGGTTGTAGTATATTTGCTCGGCCGTCATTCTGGAGACCAAGGTTTTGCCCTCGAACTTCTCCATGGAAAAGTAACGCCCCTGGTTCTCCTCGCTATTAAAGGTGCTAAAAAAGGCGTACACACCTGGGGATAGCTCTACCTGTAAGTTATCTTCGTTAACCACCTTTTTGTTGCTAACATACTTGTTGGTGAAGTTAATGCGTTTTTTGTTGAGGTGCGGCAATACGGCACTGCTAAGCAAAAAGGTACAAAGGGATAGTATAGCCGCCGCAATAAGGTAAGGGCGCAAAAAACGTGGGTAACTAACCCCCGCGGCATGAATGGCAATAATTTCGCTTCGGGCAGCTAACTTGGAGGTGAAAAAGATTACCGATATAAAAATGAAAAGCGGTGCAAGCAGTACCGTGTAATAGGGTATAAGGCTGACGTAATAGTCCAGCACAATCTCTCGCATTGTGACCTCGGGAGCCATAAAACTGGATAGCTTCTCCTGTACATCCACCACCACAATAATGAGCATTATTAGGAAGAGGGTGAAAATGAATGTAGAGAGGAAGCGGAAAAGGATATACTGGTCCATCCGCTTAAGCCCAATTTTATAGTAAAAGTTCCGGAGGTTCATGGCCTATGTTGGGGGTTAGAGAAGTGGCGAGAAGTTATAACCGCTGGTTAAGGGCAGGGAGTACACTGGCTTTCCAAGCGGAGAAGTCGCCTTGCAAGATGTGCTGACGTGCTTGTGTAACCAAATCCAGGTAGAAGGCAAGGTTATGGATAGATGCTATTTGAAGGCCTAAGATTTCCTCGGTATGTATAAGGTGACGCACATAAGCCTTAGAGTAGGCGGCATCTACAAAGCTGGTACCCATGGGGTCCAGGGGGGAGTGGTCGTTAGCCCATTTGAGGTTGCGCATATTCATGGTACCCTGCCAGGTGAATAGCTGACCGTTTCGGCCATTACGGGTAGGCATAATGCAGTCCATCATATCCACCCCCCGCTCTATGGCTTCCAGTATGTTGGCAGGCGTACCAACCCCCATAAGGTAACGGGGTTTATCTTGGGGTAGTATCTCGTTAACCACCTCAATCATTTCGTACATTTTCTCGGTAGGTTCCCCCACCGAAAGGCCACCAATGGCGTTACCATCGGCCCCATAGTCGGCCACCCGCTTAGCAGCCTCTTGCCTTAGGTTGGGGTAAACACATCCTTGCACAATAGGGAATAAGGCTTGCTCGTATCCATAGAGAGGCTCTGTTTCCCGGAAGCGTTTAACGCAACGCTCCAACCAATGCTCGGTAAGTTTTAGGGATTCTCGGGCATAGGCATAGTCGGCATCTCCCGGACAGCATTCGTCGAAAGCCATCATAATGTCGGCCCCTATTTGGCGTTCTATATCCATTACGGACTCGGGGGTGAAGAAATGTTTGGAACCGTCCACGTGAGAACGGAAGGCAGCCCCCTCGTACGATATTTTTCGGCGGTGACTAAGGGAAAAAACCTGAAAGCCTCCACTATCGGTAAGGATAGGACCATTCCAGCCATTAAAGCGGTGTAAGCCACCCGCCTGTTGCAGTATTTGAGTGCCAGGACGCAGGTAGAGGTGATAGGTGTTCCCTAAAATGATTTTAGCACGGATATCCTGCTTCAGCTCCTGCATGTGAACAGCCTTCACCGTGCCTAATGTGCCTACGGGCATAAATATAGGTGTGGGAATATCTCCGTGCGCAGTGGAGAGTACTCCGGCGCGAGCATTGCTCTGCGTATCTTTTCCTGTTATTTCGAAGTTCATAGTTCACAAAGTTACAGCTATTCCAAGGGATTTCAAGCATTTGCCCCCATTTTATAAAGGGGTGTAGAGGAGAAAGCAGAAAATTTAGTACACAGCAACGCCACCCGTTTCATAATTTGCTGGCATAAATTGAGTGTGTCATTATCTAAGAAACAGCTCCGAGTGTTTGGCGCAATACTAAACGAATAAAAGGTAGCCCTGAGGTGTTTCCAAGCAGCTTTTCCCATTTTTATACCTATCTTTGTGGTAGAGTTATGGAGGGGAAGCCCTGTGTAACTTGCTTAGCAGTTAGCGAACAGCTATGGGGATGACCGGTTTTGACAGCATGTAGAAGTAGTTTGTAAGCACGTAGTGCATTGTTGTTCTGGCACTTTAATCTTAGGCTTCAAACTTTTTTAGATGGCGAAAATAACTACGCTCTCGCTGCATAATTGAAGAATAGTAGATTATAGCTTTATTGCCACACAGAGGTGGCAACGAGACATCACCCGGATACTCTGATCCCGAAGTGGTCCGATACGGTGGTGCTGGTATATCGGGGTTGGCCAATGGAGTGTCTTTCTCTTGCGGCGACAACTTAAAAGACTACGCGTGGTATAGGTGGCTTTATCCATATGCCATTGCCGACAATTAAGTAAAGCTAAACGTGTAGAAAGCAGGCTGG
>JAEWGA010000045.1 GCA_023388555.1 Bacteroidota bacterium
TTCTCTATTTTTCTGTCTCCGTGCCATAGTAAATTACGTCTTAAACACTACTCAAAGATAACGATTAACCGCCTAATAAACAAGTAGTTAAAAGTTGGATCTAGACCAGTTGCCGTGCAAAGGTCTCTTAATATGCGCTATTGGGGTTATGTTTCACAAAAAAACAAGGGGCACCAACGCCAAAGCGCCAATGCCCCCTGTAAAAGTATCAGGTAAGGGTTACTGCCGTAGTAGCTCTATTTCCGCTGCCGAGGCAAAGTCCTCTCCTCCTTGCGAGGAAAGGGCATCCAACCGAAGGTAGCGCGCCTTTACCGGCTTAGGGAAGAGTATTTGTTGGCGTTGCTTCCCTTTGGCAAAACGCCCAGAAAGCAGGGGCGTCCAGGTTTTGGCATCGTTGCTTACCATTATCTTGTAGGCATCTATAACCCCGTTATTGGAGGCGTCCTGCCGTGGCAGGTAGTTTATCCCCTTCATGCTAATAGGCTCGCCAGCATCAAAAGCCACCCAATGGGGATAGCGTGCCACGGTTACCGAATAGGCCGAGTGCCATATTGTGTTGGGGTTACCATCCACAAGGTGCTCGGGGTTGCCCTCACCGGTTTCGCTTCCCGAGGCATCCAATATGGTAACGGGTATCCGTTCCAACCGCTCCAGTTGGATGGTGGTGGGCATAGAGCCATCGTTATAGCTTGCTGTAAGGGTTCCCGCTTCGGTATAAAGGAAAGGCGCTGTGTAGTTGTATTGCTTGCCTCCTATGTTGTACACAATGGTGCGCCCTTTGGGGGTTTGGGATTGTATGGTAACAACCCCCCTAACATCCCGGCTAACCAACAGGTGCGATGGTGTTTGCGTACGCACCTTTGCCAGCGCTGAGGCTTTGTCGTGCTTTTTCAGCGGACGCATAAGGAAGGAGAAGTTGTAACCTGTTGGCATAACGCGGTGTTCGGGCAGCGGTGGCCCTTGTCCGCAGCTATTGCCTCCTAATCCGGTAACCTTTGCATCCAAGTGCAGGTGTATTTGTCCCGATGCGGGCAGCTCGTAGGTGTGGGGGGCAAGCATCATTTCCAATGCGCTCCACGGCAGGGCCGAAAAAGACATTGGTTTTGTTCCGTTGCTCACAAACAGCAAACCTTTCCCTTCCTTGTCCCGCAGAGCGCAGTAGTGTACGCCCTCGCGGTTACCACAACTTTGTGGCTTAGGGAAGGGTACAAACATGTTGGCTACGGTGGTTTGGTATTTAGCTACAAAGGAGCCCGAAAGCCTATCGGGATAGTTATTCTCGGGTCCATTTCCAAAGTAGGTCACCTGCTGAAGGGTGGAGTCGGGCATCATTTCAAACCCTATCCGGGCTAAAGGCAGGGAGGGGTCGGACCCTTGCAGTGCACTTTGCAACTCAATGGTAGCGTCGGGGTATACAATCCAGGATAGCTCCCCTTTAATAAAGAAGTTTTGGGGCGCGTTGGTTTCCTCTATTTTATAATGTCCCGAGCTTCCGCCTTGCACCTTATAGGAGTGGGGTGCTTTGCTGGTTACACTAAAATAAATACGGTAGGCTCCGTTGGGTAGCTGTTGCACGCTTTCGGCTGTTGCCTTTTGTTGCAGCGCATGCAAGCCCGCCCTAATCCATTGGGTGTAAGCCCAGTTGTCGTTGTCCACCGGCGCCCGGAAAGCACTAATTTGCGGACCCTTACCAGGGGTCAGGAGGGCCTCCCCTTGGTGTACAAACTGGTGTATTGTGCCGCTTGCGCGGTTAAACTCAACACTAAACCCTTCCCCCTTAACGGTATAGATGTTGGGGCTTGTAACTAATTGCAACGAGGGGTGTTTTTTTGCGGGCAAAGGGTATTGCTCCCTGTTGGGCATTTGTAACGGAAGCTGTTGTGCCATTTGCACATATCCAGCTTCGGACCAAGGGGTTTTGTTGCGTTGCTTAAGCTCTACACGCAGGTGGTAGGTGTACTGGGTATCCAGCGGATAAGAGGCAAAAGGGTTATCCAGCACAACCGCTTTGCGTGGCTCTACTTGCGCCACACCTAAGTTCTTGTGCTGTATCACTTCGCCATCTTGCAACAAAGAGACATGGACATCCAAATCCGTGAGGGCAGTAAAATACCTTTTGTTAAAGAGCCGTATTTGCGCGTGCGAAGGGGTGTTCCAGCTACAATCCATATTTTGGTACACCTGCTTAACCTCTGCCAAAACGGGTTTGGGTGTATGGTTAGGGAATAACACTCCGTTCATACAAAACATACCGCTGTTGGGCTTGTCGCCAAAGTCGCCCCCGTAAGCAAAGTAGGGGGTATGGTTGTTGGGCGAGTAGTACAGCAGGGCTTGGTCCACCCAATCCCAAATAGCGGCACCACAAAAATAGTTTGTGGACTCAATAGCATCCCAATAATCCTTCAGGTTACCGCCAGCATTACCCATGGAGTGTGCATATTCCGAGATATGGAAGGGGTACTTTATAGGGTAGTTCCCTTTCACCGCTTCGCGTGTCCAGCGGATAGAGGGGTATTGGTTGGACCCCATATCCACTATGTCGTTATTGCGCTCGTACTGTACGGGACGGGAGGGGTCGAAGTTGTGGAGCTGTTGGTACGCCTCCTTAAAGTTATCGCCAGGCCCAGCCTCGTTACCTAACGACCATATCACTACTGCCGGACTATTGACGCGGGCACGAGCCATCTCCATAACCCGTGCCACATGAGCCTTCCGGAACTCTGGCACGTGCGACAAACTTGCTTTGCCATAGTAATATTGGTGGCTCTCCAAGTTAGCTTCATCTTCCAAGTATATACCGTAAATACTACACCAGTGGTACCATATAGGGGTGTTGGAGTAGTGCGAGCAACGCACGTGGTTTATGTTGTTCCGCTTCATCAGCAGAATCTCTTGCCGTATCTGTTCCTCGGTGATGGTGTTACCGGTGAGGGGCGATATCTCTTGCCGGTTCACGCCTTTTAGCTTCACCGGCTTGCCATTAATATAGTAGTACCTTCCAGCCAACCCAAACTCATCTTCGCTTGCAGGGGTATCCAATATCTCAACCTTTCGGAAGGCGGTGAGTGCCGAAACGGTTTCCAACACTTCGCCCCTACTGTTCAGCAGTTCGGCCACTAATGCATAGGTGTAGGGCGCCTCGGCACTCCATAGCTCGGCATTAGGGTACTGCAGGGTTAAGGTTTGTGTGTCGCTGCCCTTTTCTAACGGATAGGTGTGGCTGTATACGGCAGTAGCGGCGGGGGTGCTGGTATATAGTTTATTAGGGTAAAGTAGCAACCGTACCGCCAAGTTATTGTTTTTGCTTTTTTGGGGTGTGCGCAGCTCCACGGATACTTGCAGTTTCTTTTCCTGGTAGCCGGCATGGGGGTGGGGTACTACCCTAAGGTCCTGTATGCCTAATGGCGAGCGGGCGGTGAGGTATACCGAGCGGAATATACCTGGCAGGCGGAACATATCCTGCGCTTCCAGGAAGGAGCCGTCCGAGTTACGGTACACCTCAGCGGCAAGCAGGTTTTCGCCCGCCCTAAGGTAAGGCGTGATATCGAACGAGGCGGTGTTGCGGGAGTTCTTGGAAAAACCTACATACTTGCCGTTAACCCATAGGTAGAAGAAGGAGTTAACACCATCCAAGTGCAGGAGTATGCGCTTGCCGCTCCACTCTTTAGGAAAGGTAAAGGTGCGGCGGTAGGAGCCTACCTCGTTGCGGTGGTTGTAGGTTGTCCAATCCTGGGGAGGTGTGCGCATAACGCCACCACGCCAGTCGCCCACCGCCACTTGGTGGGCAAAAATAACCGGTTGGTTACAATATATGGGCGTGCCGTATTTTAGTGTACCATTGGGTTGTATGCCTGCCACGTTCCAGCACGAGGGTACCTGTATGGTATCCCACGAGGCGTCGTTAAAGTCGAGGGCGTAAAACGCCTTGGGCCTATCTTGCGGATTGGTAACATGGTGGAACTTCCACGCACCGTCCAAACTTTGGTAGTAGGCAGAGTATTGCGGTAATACTTTGCTGGCAGTAGCGGGGCTTTGGAAGGCAAACACCCATGCCGTAGGTTGTAGCTTGTTGTAGGCAAGGCTATCGGGCGACTCCCATTCGTGGCCCTCTGGTTGCCTCGCTGTACCATAATAAAAACCTGCCAAAGGTGGGGGTGTATAAGCGACTGAGGCGGTACTGGGAAGTACCGCCATCAGTGCGCTTACGATAGTTAGCAGCCAGGCTGTTGCGCCCCTGCTGAGCTGTCGTGTAGTCATAGGGTGTTATTTATTAGCTTAACGGGCATCTTTCTTATCGGCATAGTAGTGGCGGTAACCTTGCAGCTTGTTCCAGCCACCGCGGGTGAAGTCGGGCACTTCAACCGGTGCGTTGCCATTTTCAATCGATATCTTGGTGAGTTCGGTCAGGCAGCACCACTCTGCCAAGTCGTAAACGTCCATATCCAGTGGGAGCCCGTTTTGCAAGCAGTAAATAAGGCGGTAGTCCATAATAAAGTCCATACCTCCGTGTCCACCTACCTTCTTGGCTTGTTCTTCTAATTCGGCAGTGATGGGGTGACGGTATTTCTCCATCAGCGCTTTGCGTTGCTCGGGGCTTATGGCGGCGTGCATGTTCAGGTTTTCGTGGTCGGGCATTTCATCGTTCTTCAACCCTTCGGGGCGGAAGCAGTATTGTGCCACGGGGTATTTGCTGGCGAACCCTTTTGTGCCTACCAGCACATATTGGCGAGAGTAGGGGCGTGGGGTCATTACATCGTGTACAATAAGCATGGTTTTACCCTTTTCGGTCCGAATCATGGTCATGGTGTGGTCTCCATTCTGGAAGTCGTCCACCTTTTCGCCTTTCAGCTTCTCCCATATTTGGGGACCTGTAACGGCAGGAGTATCCATGGAAACGAGGGTTTTCATGCGGTCGCCACGGTGTATATCCAACAGTTGGCATGCGGGGCCCATACCGTGAGTTGGGTACACATCGCCACGGTGTTTGCGGTTGTACTCCAATCGCCAGTTGTTGTGGTAGTAGGGCCAAAACTCTTCCAGGTTGTGAATGTAGCCACCTTCAACGTGCAGCACCTCGCCAAACAAACCTTTCTGAGCCATGTTCAGGGTAGCCATTTCAAAGAAGTCGTACACGCAGTTTTCCAACATCATACAGTGTTTGCGGGTACGCTCCGAGGTGTTAATGAGGTTCCATATCTCTTTAAGGTTCATGGCGGCAGGCACCTCAATAGCTACGTGCTTACCTTTTTCCATAGCGTATACGCCCATAGGTTCGTGGTTAACCCAGTCGGAAACAATATACACAAGGTCGATATTCTCTTGGTCGCAGAGTTGTTTCCATGCATCTGCGCTACCAGCAAAGGTTGCGGCTTCGGGCTTACCGGCGTTTTTCAGTATCTCCTGACATTTGGTTACGCGGTCCGCTTCAATATCGCAAAGAGCCACCACTTGGCAACCAGGGATGTTGTTGAAACGCTCTATGGCGCCAACGCCACGCATACCTAAGCCTATGATACCTATGCGTACGTTCTCTATTTTAGGAGCGGCAAATGCCACCATATCTTCTTGGCCGGCAGGGCGTTCGGGTGTTTCCACGTGTACCGTGTAGGACTTGGTAGCATTACCCTCGGTGGTTTGCGACTGGCATGCGGCAAACGACAAAAAGGCTGCTGCCAAAAGAGGAAGAGTTCTAAGCTTCATACGTTTTAGTTTTGGGGGAATTGATATTAGGTAATATTATTTTTTTAGGAAAGGAAAATTCAGGTGTTCCACCTACCAAAGTGGTTGTAGCACCACATTCTTGTTGCAACAAAGATATAAAAAAAGAGGAGAGAAAGGCTTTTTGTAAAGCTTTTCTGCTCCTCTTCTTGCATTATAACTAACGTAAAGGGGTTAATCTTCCCTAATAGCGGCAATGCCGGGCAGGGTTTTCCCTTCTATAGCTTCGAGTAAAGCGCCGCCGCCGGTACTTACATAGGAAACCTTATCGGCAAGCCCATATTTGTTTACGCAAGCCACCGAGTCGCCTCCGCCCACTAAGGAGAAAGCACCGTTTTGGGTGGCTTCGGCAATAGCTTCGCCCACAGCTTTCGAGCCAAGGCCAAAGTTATCGAACTCAAAAACGCCGGTAGGTCCGTTCCAAAGTATGGTTTTGGACTCCAGTATAACCTTACGGAAGGTCTCGGTAGCTTCGGGTCCTATATCCATACCTTCCCACCCCTCTGGGATATCATTCACGGGGACAACCTTCACGTTGGCATCGTTGCTAAAGCTATCAGCCACCTTAGCATCCTGTGCAAGCACTAAGTTCACGCCCTTTTTCTTGGCTTCGTCTATAATGTGCAGCGCCAAGTCCAGCTTATCCTCTTCGCAAATGGATAGCCCTATGGAGCCTCCCATAGCTTTGGAGAAGGTGTAGGTCATACCTCCCGTAAGAATTAAGTTGTCCACCTTACCCAGCAGGTTCTCTATGATTTCTATTTTGGTAGAAACCTTGGAGCCACCCATGATGGCGGTAAAGGGGCGTTGCACGTTTTTCATTACGCGGTCCACCGCATCCACCTCTTTACCCATAAGGTAGCCAAACATCTTGTGGTTGGCATCGAAGTGTTCTGCAATAAGGGCTGTGGAGGCGTGGGCGCGGTGAGCTGTTCCAAAGGCGTCGTTCACGTAAACGTCGGCCAAGGCAGCCAACTGAGCGGTAAACTCCTTTTGTTTTGCTTTAAGCTCCTTTTTGGCTTGAGCCTTCTCTTCGTCCGTAGCATCGGCGGCAAGGCCACGAGGCTTACCTTCTTCCTCGGCATTAAAGCGGAGGTTTTCCAGCAATAGGGCTTCCCCATCCTTTAGCTCTGCCACGGCTGCCGTAGCTTTAGGGCCTACGCTCTCCTCTACAAACTTCACGGGAGCTCCCAATAGCTCGCTCACTCTTGCGCGGATATGCTCCAACGACAACTTGCTATCGGGGCCTTTGGGCCTACCCAGGTGCGAGCCAATGATAAGGCGTCCGCCATCGGAAACAATTTTTTTCAGGGTTGGCATGGCGGCCCGTATACGGGTGTCGTCCGTGATATGTAGGTTTTCGTCCAGGGGCACATTAAAGTCTACCCTAACAAAGGTGCGTAGCCCCTTAAAGTTGAAGTTTTCAATATGGGTCATAATACAATTATTATATGGTTGTATAATGCAACTGCTGTAAGGGGATAAGCCCCACCCGTTGCACCCACAAAAATAACGAAAAATATCGCTTTATCGTTCCTT
>JAEWGA010000046.1 GCA_023388555.1 Bacteroidota bacterium
GTACAAAGTTAACCCCCGAGGAGGTGGCAACATCGTAGCCTAAGTTAAGGTTTAGGCGAAGGTCCTCTAAGTGGTGCACCTTGTAGTCCAGCTGTAAGTTACCTAAGCTGCGCAGGGTGCGGCCAGAGTTATTAACGTCGTTGAGGAGCGACAATGGGTTGATGATGGCTAACGAGTTGGCAACACCGTTTTCGGTAGTGTAGTTCCAGTAGCCGTTAAAGATGTTGGGGTCGTTTGTATAAATAGGTTTTGTGGGGTCGGCAAAAGCTGCTGCCGACACAGCCCCCTCGTTGGCGTAGCGGTTACGGTTTACCGTTCCTTTGGCATTAAGCTCCACGCTTAGGTGGTTGTTGAGCAGCTTGGGGCTGAGGTTTACGGCGGCGGTATAGCGGTTGAACAACGAGGTTTTAAGGGTGCCACGTTCGGCATTAACACCAAGAGAAACACGTAGGGGCAACACCTTGGCTATTGTACCAGAAACACTAACGTTTTGGTCCAGTGCTAAGCCCGCTTGGTAAATGGCATCTTGCCAATTGGTGGAGGTGTCGGGGTATAGTTGTAGCAGCTTGTTTGCTTCGGGGTGGTTGGGGTACTGCTCTTGCATCACCTTCCGGAACTCGTTGGCCGACAGTGTGGGTACTCTTTTGTACGGGTGGTTAAGCGAGAAAGTGCCTGCATAGGTTACTTTAAACTTGCCCGCTGCCCCCTTTTTGGTGGTGATGATGATTACCCCATTGGAGGCTCGGGAACCGTATATGGCGGTGGCCGAGGCGTCCTTTAGTACCGTGAAAGTTTCTATGTCGTTGGGGTTGATGGTGGCAAGCGCATTGGGCGAGCCAGGAGCCGCATCGCCAGCAACGGGGATACCATCTATAACAATAAGGGGGTCGTTACTGGCGTTGAGCGAGGCACCACCGCGGATACGTAGCGTGCTGCCGGCTCCTGGTTGTCCGCTGCCAGGCGCAACAAAAAGCCCAGGTACCTTGCCTTGGATAAGCTCTTGGGGCGATGTGACAGCCCCGCGGTTTATTTCATCGGCCTTTATGGCTACAACGGACCCGCTAAGGTCTTCTTTTTTTACGGAGCCGTAGCCAATAACCACCAAGTCCTTAAGGGCCTGAACGTTTTCTTGCAGTACCACCTGCATAACAGGTTTTGCTGGTAGCTCCTGGGTTTTATAACCTACAAAGGAGAACACCAGGGTGGACTGTGGGGGAACCGCTTTAAGGGTGAACTCCCCGTTGATGTTGGTGATGGTGCCTTTGGTGCTGCCTTTAATGGAAACACTGGCTCCTATTACTGTTTCGCCAGAGGAGGCATCGGTGACAACCCCCTTAACAGTTATCTCTTGGGCGTACGCCTGCCCCGCACACAGCAGGAACAGGATGCCGAGTAGTATAGAACGAAATAGTTTCATACCTAACGTATTTTGTAATTACGGGTTGCGGGGTGTTATTTTAGGGGGCGTAACTCTTTAATATCCGCAGGGCTTTTAACCTCTTTAATACTCATGGCCCAGCCACCGCCTACTGCCGAGCGTAGCTTAAGTAGTGTTTTATTGGTAACAATACCTTTGCGTATGGTATAGGCTTTGGGTGCCGTTTCCCAATGGGCATTAGGTGCATCGGCATAAAGGGTGGCTACATATTTTTTGTTGGGGCTAAGGAAGTTTAGCCGGAGGGTACTGTTATGACCTTGGTAGCCAGCAATAGAGCCTACATACCAGTCCTGCGTACCTTTGGCACGGCGTGCTATGGTAAGGTATTCGCCTGGTTCAGCCTCTAAGTATTGGCTTTCGTCCCAGTCGATGGCTACATCTTTAATAAACTGGAAGGCATCCATGTGTGCTTCGTAATGCTCGGGGAGGTCCGCTGCCATTTGGAGGGGGCTGTACATGGTAACGTACAAGGCTAACTGGTGTGCCAAGGTTTTACGTACGCGCGACTTGTTGTCGGGGTTCAGTTTTTGAATATCTGGTTCAAAGATGCCAGGGGTATAGTCCATAGGCCCACCAATAAGGCGTGTAAAGGGCAAAATAGTGGTGTGGTTAACATTGTTTCCCCCGAATGCTTCGTATTCGGTGCCTCGGGCGGACTCGTTGCCAATAAGGTTGGGGTAGGTACGGCACAAACCTGTGGGGCGTACAGCCTCGTGGGCATTAACCATAATACGGTATTGGGCTGCTTTTTTCACAGCGTGCAGGTAGTGGTTTACCATCCACTGCCCGTAGTGGTGCTCGCCTCGGGGTATGATGTCGCCTACATATCCGCTCTTAACGGAGTTGTAACCATTATCGGCCATGAATTGGTAGGCTTTATCCAGGTGGCGTTCGTAGTTGCGTACCGAGCTGGATGTTTCGTGGTGCATCATTAGGCGCATCCCTTTGTCTTGGGCATATTTGTTAAGCGCCTTAACGTCGAAGTCGGGGTAAGGGGTCACAAAGTCGAAAACATAGTCCTTGCTGTTCCCAAACCAGTCCTCCCATCCTTGGTTCCACCCTTCAACCAACAGTTGGTCGAAGCCATGTTTAGCGGCAAAGTCCAAGTATCGTTTAACGTTCTCGTTGTTAGCGGAGTGTTTCCCGTTGGGGCGCACTTTGGTGTAGTCCGTTTGCCCAAGTTTTACGCTCATCAGGTCGTCGGTGTAAGCCCAAGAGCCTTTCCCGGTAATCATCTCCCACCATACTCCCATATATTTTACGGGTTTAATCCAGGATGTATCTTCTATTTTACAGGGTTCGTTAAGGTTGAGCGTTATGCGGGAAGCTAAAATTTCACGGGCATCGTCGCTGGCTATAACTGTTCTCCAAGGCGAAACGCAAGGGCTTTGCAGGTGTCCTTTGTTGCCTTGTGCATCGGGCGTAAGCCACGACTCAAAGGTCATGGTTTTGTCGTTAAGGTTTAGGTGCATACAAGAGTAATCCACCAAGGCAGCCTCGTGAAGATTTATGTACAGGCCGTCCGCACTTTTCATCATGAGGGCTGTTTGTACACCGGTTTCCGAAAAGGGTGTTTGGGACGAGTTGGGGGTAACGGCTTTTTTCATTAGGCCTCGTATCTCGCTGAGCTTGGAGGTTGTGTAGTCGTACTCCTGAGTGTCATAGTCCCCAGGCAACCATATTGCGGTGTGGTCGCCAGCCATAGCAAATTGGGTACGCTCCTCTTTTAGGATAAAGTAGTTGAGTGTTTTTTGTAAAGGGAACTCGTAACGGAACCCTAACCCTGTGTTAAAAAGGCGGAAGCGTATACGTATTTGTCGCTCGTTTTGGGGTTGGTATAGTGTTACAAGCATTTCGTTGTGGAGGTCCCGAATGGTGCTTTCTTCTCCCCATACGGGGTGCCACAAGGAGTCGGTTTGCGAGCGTTCTACTTTTGCCAGTTGGAAGCCAGAGTAGAGGTTGTTAATGGTTTCTTGTTTAGAGTGGTCGCGGCGGTCCACCCAGTCGAAATCGCGGTGTTCGTTATCTTGTTTGGTTAACTCCAACCCTAAAAGGCTGGGGCGTATAACCGCTTTACCTTTAAAGTTGAGCGCATAAGTGGGGCGTCCTTGTTGGTCCACCGTGAAGGTGAGTACAAATCGGCCATCGGGCGAGGTAAGCTGCTCTTGCGCCCAAACAGTTTTACTGCCTATTAAGGACAGGAGAAAAAGAAGGGTAAAGAATTTAAGTTTCATAGTAATATTAGGGTGTAATAAAGTTGTTTATTGCTTAGTTATGGGTTCCAGTAGCCAGGCGGCACGCGGTGGAAGTGTTAGGGTTTGCCCTATGGAGAGGGGAGTGTTGCTTAACGCTTCGCGGTAGTTACCAGGTTGTAGCACCAAGGCATAGGGGGCCAAATTTATGGTTTGGGGGGACGAAGTACCATTAAGCATAACCACCACTCGCTTATTACCATGGATGCGAGCATACACATACGCACCATGTTGTAGGGGGAAGTGGGTTAGGCTTCCGTATTGTAGGGCTGGCGAGCTTTTGCGGTAGTGCAATAGCTGTTGCAGGAAGTTATAAGCTTGTGCTACGTTTCCTTTTCGTTCCAAAGCGTTGGTGAGGTTGGCTGGTTGCCCTTCCCAACCGCAGGGAAAGTCCTGCCGTAATGCTCCATCGCCTTGGGCTTTATCTCCAGCCATAAGCAGTTCGGTCCCGTAATAGAGCTGGGGAATACCTCGTGTGGTGAGCAGGAAGGTAACCATTTGCTTAAACCTGTTTAGGTTACCGGTTTGTTCTACGGTTTTGTAAAAGCGGGAGGTATCGTGGTTATCCGCGAATATAAGGAGTTGCGAGGGGTGGGGGTATACGAAGTCGCACGAAAGGCAGTCGTACAAACGGGCTAAACCGTTGTTCCAGTTGTCGCTTTCTTCGTCGAAGGCTCTCCCTATCTTATCCATTAGGGGGAAGTCCATTACCGTAGGTAAGTGCGAGTTTAGGGGGGCGGATAGTTTGCTGTCGGCCTGCCAGTAGGCTACCTGTGGTGGGTTGTTGAGCCATGTTTCCCCCACAATGTTAAAGTGCGGATATTCTTCTCGGATAGCTTTGCACCATTGGGCCATCATCTGGAAGTCGGCATAGGGGTGTGTGTCCTGTCGTATTCCTGCAATACCAGTAGCTTCTATCCACCATATGCTGCTTTGGATAAGGTAGGTTGCTACGTGAGTGTTGCGTTGGTTAAAGTCGGGCATTGTTTCGGTAAACCAACCATCGGTAGCCAATAGCTTGTCGTGAGCAGCGGCGTGAGGGTCTTGGATAGTACCGGTGCGGTAGTGGGTGGGTACATAGCGGCTTTGGAAGTTAAACCAAGTGCTATCGGGGCGGTCCTGAAACAAGTAGTTATAGCTACCGCAGTGGTTAAAAATCATGTCCATAACCACTTTTATGCCTTTGCTATGGGCTTTTTTCACCAGTCGTTGCATATCGGCAAGGGAGCCTAACCGAGGGTCCACCTGGTAATAGTCCGTAATAGCATAGCCGTGGTAGGAGCCTTGTGGCATATCGTTTTCCTGTATAGGGTTAAGCCACAATGCTGTTATACCTAAGTTTTGCAGGTAGTCCAGTTGGTTTTCAATGCCTTTAAGGTCGCCACCATGCCTGGCATCGGGGTTATTGCGGTCTACCTTTTTCTCCCGTAACGAAGGTATTACATCGTTTTTGGGGTCTCCGTTAGCAAAGCGGTCGGGCATGATAAGGTAAAGGACGTCCGAGGAGTCGAACCCTTTCACCTCTCGGCTTCCCTTTTTTCGGGCGTGTAGCTGGTAAGGTACGGTAAGCTTTTTCCCGTTATGGTGCAGCAGTATGTTAAACTGTTGCGGCTGGCTACCTGCAGTGTTTATGTATAGCAGAAGGTAGTTAGGGTTGGAGGGCCTAACAACCTCTTGCAGTTGCACGTTGGGGGTGTCCAGCTCTACCGTGGCATTCCCTAAGCCTGTGCCATACAACAACACTTGTAACCGAGGCTCGCTCATTCCTGCCCACCAATACAAGGGGGCTACCTTTTTTACTTGGATAGCCGGACTGTTTTGTGCTGCTATTGCTCCCGCAGGAGAGATAGCCAACAGCAGTAAGATTTGTAGAAGAAAGGAGTTTCTCATATTTATTTTTCCCACCAGATTTTAGGGGTGTTGTTAACAGTAGTAGCATAGGTGGTGCCACTAAGTTGCAAATATCTGCCTTCATGGCAGGAAACGCAACCTGTTGAGTAAATAATCTAACTCCTCAATAAACCTAATTAGCTGTGTTTCAATACTTCTCAACAAAAAAGGAAGGTGTAAAATCTAAGTCTTATCCATAGGGGATAAGGCTACTTTACAGCTCCAATGTGTAGTGTTTCCTCATCGAAAGAGTCGGGGCTAAGGGCTTTTTTCTTCAGCTTAGAACGGTATTAGAGTAAGCAATGAACGTTTTTATTTCTTCCTCCGAGGGTAGTTCTACCATATATTTCTGAACGAAGATATTAGGGTCTAATCCTGCAGTTGCATACTTTACTAACGTGTCGCCCTTCTCGGTGCAAGTTAGAGTATGTGAGCTTATTAAAAAGCCTGTCTGCCGGAGTCATCCATTCTTTTGCATTATTTAATTCGGCAGATGGCATCCGCCGAATGTTTATTGCAGATTTGGCAGATGGCATCCGCCGAATTGGTTCCATAAATTCGGCAGGCAGTGAGTGCCGATTTTTGCTTCCGGCCAATATGTATTGTGCTATAGGCTCCCTCAACTGTGGATAAACAAGATACAAACGCCGGAATTCACGAAATCTGCGTTCGGTCAGTCCTTTTACATTCAACCGCTGTTCCAGCTTCTTTAAAAGCTGTTCACCATATGCGGCTCGGTCTTGTCCATTCTGTTCAAACTCTACAATATAGCAACCCATAAGCCAGTTGCGGGCAGTTAAAGAAAGGTTTACGGCATGCACAGCTTGCGCCTGCAATGAGCTTTGTATCGTACTTATATATTTTACTAATGCTTCAAAGTCCACAATTACAAAAGTTGTGTTTTAGGGTTGAAAGTTTAATTCTTGGTAGCCTACTAATCGTCCTAATATTAGTACCATAGGTGAGGAACGGAGAAGGAGGACAGAGCAATATTAACTTATATCATTATTAGGGGAGGTGTAAAATCTAAGTCTTATCCATAGGGAATAAGGCTACTTTACGGCTCCAATGTGTAGTGTTTCCTCATCGAAAGAGTCGGGGTTAAGGGCTTTTTTCTTCAGCTTAGAACGGTAGGTGTACACGGTGGACTTTGAGCAGCGCAACAGCTCGGCAATACGGGAGTTATCCTTCACTCCCATGCGTAATAGTGCCAAAATGCGTAGTTCGGTGGTGAGCCTGTCCAGTACTTCGGGGTACTTTTCTTCGGGTAGCAGTAAAGTGTTCAGCTCTCGTATGTAATTTGGGAAGATGCTCAGGAAGGCGTTGTCGAACTCTTCGTAAAAACGTTCCAGGGCGAGTTGCTCTACTTCGGGCGACCTAAGCTGTGCCGATACTTCTCGGACATGCCCTGCACTCAACCCCTGGTGCAGCTGGTGCCTATATTGTGCTAAGGTGTCGATGTAGGCCGAGCTAAGCTGAAGGTAACGCCCTAAGTATTCTTCTTTTATCCGGTTGGCTTCTCGGAGCCGTTCATAAGCCTCGGAAAGTAGTGCTGTGGAGCGTTCTTGTTCGTGGTAAAGGCGCACCAAGTCCGAGTGCGACGCCTCTAAAGCCTTTCGGGTTTTACGGAGCCGTTGCATTTGGCAATACACATACACCACTGCTACCAACAACAGTAGCCCCAGTATACCTACGCCCCATAAGGCTTTTTGTAGTGCGTGGGTATGCTTTTCGCGTTGCATTTGGTACTCCTTGTTTATGATGGGGAGCATTTGGGAGGCCTGGATGTTACGCAAACGTGCGTTGTAGAAGTTGGCATCCTCCATGCTCTTTTTCATGTAGCGCTGTGCCCGGGGCAGGTCGCCGCTTTCGTACATTCGTTCGGCCAGCAAGCGTAACGATGTTGTTTCTTTAATGCTCAGCTGCAAGTCGCCTATAGCACTCAGGATAAGGTTTTCCAGCTCGGCCGTTTGGTTGTTGTTTTTGTGGTGGAGGTAAGACAGTATGTAGTGGGCAATGCTTTTTTCGTGCGAGCCTTGGGGTAGCTTTTCCAGCCCATCTCGTAAAAAAGCAATGGCTTGTTGCAGGTTACCTTGTTGGGCTAACTGGTAGGCATGGGCGTATATGTAGTGGTAACTGTTGGGGGTGGTTATTTGTATTAAAGAGTCCGTATAGGCATTGGCCAGCTGCAGGTATTTTTGTTGGTACGAGCCACGTTCGGCATACTCGGCACAAAACCGGTACAGGTCGCTATAAGTGTGGTAATAATCCTCTTTTTGTTGTTGGGGAAGCGAGTCCGTTCCAAGGGTTTTCAGCAGAGCTAATGCTTCCCAATAGAGTCCTAATTTGGAGAGCAGGTCCGCTTTCCTTATTATGGCAATGCTTTTTTGCTCTTTAAGCAGGTGTGCCTGTTCGCTTACCGTCAGCGCTTTGTTTACATAGAGTAAAGCCGAGTCCGCTTTGTAGTTAGCGTAGGCTTGCCCCAGCTGTAAGTAGTAATTGTACAAGGCGTTTGGGGATGCTGTTGGGGCGGGCTTTGGGGTGCGTATCCTGTTAAGTTCTGCCTCTTTGGCTTTGTCAAAAACCGGCACTTGTGTTAGCACACTATCCAACTGCAGCAATAAGCTCCTTGTGCTTTCCGTTAGGGCCGAAGGGGTGGCATACCCTGTTTGGCTGTACCCTACACACTGTATAAAAGCCGTAAACAAAACGGCTAAAACCCCTAAACGGATATTTTGTGTGCTTTCCATAGCCATACAAGGGTTATTCTTCGCACTCTATGCCGCAGCTGTCGGCACCGAGTTGCTCTATTTCCATTGCCTCCCAGCGGTCCTGCTCCTGGGCGTACTCTTGGTAGGCGTTGTGTATCAGCTTTTTTAGAGGCTCTGCTTCCAGTTGCCCCTCCATGCAATGTTTGTGGTGGATGTATAGTGTAGGCACATAGTTGTAGGCTTTGTGTTGAGCCTCCTGTTGGTCGCGCTGCACTTCATCTAAGTGTTTAGTGCTGTTTAGTACCTCGTTAACTAAGGCTGCTGGCATCCCCCCTTGTATGGCTTTTGTTTTTAGGTGTTCGGGATCCGACATATTAAGCCCCTCCACCATTTCGCCCCTTCCCAGCGCAAGTAAAACTGGCAATGTGCAGTTATGCCTGTTTGCCTCCTTTAGCAGTCGGGCGGCATTGGTGGTATTGGCCGAGAAGCTACGCTCTACATGAAGCTCTACACCATAGCGTTTGGCATAGCTGGTAATGTTCCTAACCTTCTCCTGTATTTCGGGCATGCTAAGCCCCGCCTGCTGCAAATGGTATTGGAACGGATGGCATACCCCCTCCTTTAGGTTGGTGTGCAGCAAACAGCTTTTCCACCGTACCTGTATGTTGCCCTTGTAAGGCAACGCCTCCAGTGTTTGTTGCAGTATATGCCCTCCTATATAACAGTAGGGGCAGGTTATGTCGCCCCAAAAATCTATCAGCATTTTAGCCATAACGGTAATTTATAGGTGTTGGGTTGGTGCGTTTGGGGAGTTGTTTCTTCCCAACAATTGTACGCTTAACGAGGTACAAGATACGCAAAACATATCACCTAAGCCAGCATTAAGGGGGGGGAGGAGTGCGATGCCTTTTGCTTAAAGTGCCACAGTGCCAATAGTATCCCCAAAAAAGTATATCTTTGTACCTACTACACTTTATATTTCATTACTTATTACAGGTTACTATTATGGCTTACAAAATCAATGAAGACTGCGTTGCATGCGGAACTTGCATCGACGAATGCCCCGTAGAAGCTATCTCCGAGGGCGATATCTACCGTATTAACCCAGATGTTTGCATCGACTGTGGTGCATGCGCTGCTGTATGCCCCAGCGACGCTATACATCCGGCCGAGTAATAGGCTAATACCTATTACCACACGGTTTTAACCTAACAAGGGTGTGCCAAAAGTGTTTTGCACTGCAAAACCTTTGGCACACCCTTGTTGTGTTATATGTAATAGTAAGTTGTCCTGGTAAAAAACAGGAAGCAAAGCACCTCTGTTAGGGTTTTTGTTGCTCCACGTAAGGAGCGACAAAAAGTTAATTCTTCAGGAGGGTTATAAGCTCGGGCAGGGTGTAGGAGGTTTGGTTACCACTGCTCATCTCCTTTACCGTAATGCGCTCTTGTGCTATTTCATCGGCTCCTACAAAAGCTACGTAGGGGATACCTAATTTATCGGCATAGCCCATTTGCTTTTTCATTTTTACTGTGTCGGGGTAAAGCTCGGCGGCAATGCCTTGTTGTCGGAGCTGATACAAACAGGGCAAAATAAAATCCTGTTCCTGCTCGCCAAAGTTTACAAACAGGAGTTTTGTACCGCCCAACCCTTCTGTTGGGTAAAGGTTCAGTTGGTTCAATACGTCATAAATACGGTCCGCGCCAAAGGATATGCCAACGCCCGACATCCCCTCAACGCCAAACACCCCTGTAAGGTTGTCGTACCGCCCCCCACCTGTTATGCTGCCTATTTCCACGCCAACAGCTTTTACCTCGAATATGGCACCCGTGTAATAATTTAACCCGCGCGCTAACGATAAATCCACCTCTAATTTGTTGTGTAACGGTGTTAGCTCCAGCTTGTTTAGTATAAAGGTCAGCTCCTCAATACCTTTTATTCCTATTTCGGAGGGGGCCAATATTTTCCGTAGCTCTGCTAACTTTTGCTGGTTGCTTCCTTGTAGGTGTACAATAGGCTGTAGGCGTTGGATGGCTTGAGCCGAGAAGCCTTTTTCTTCCAATTCCTTTACCACGCCGTTCCACCCCACCTTATCTATTTTATCTATGGCAATGGTAAGGTCTACCACTTGGTTGGGAGTGCCTATGTATTCGCCTATGCCTGTTAGTATTTTGCGGTTGTTTAGTAGTATACGCACGGGGAAGCCGAACCGACAAAAAACGGTGTCGATAATTTGTACCAACTCCACTTCGTGCAGTAGGGAGGCCGATCCTATAACATCGGCATCGCATTGGTAAAACTCGCGGTACCGGCCTTTTTGCGGACGGTCGGCACGCCATACTGGCTGTATTTGGTAACGCTTGAAGGGGAAGTCCAGCTCCGCACGGTGCTGAACCACAAAACGGGCAAATGGCACGGTGAGGTCGTACCTAAGTCCCCGCTCGCAGGCTCTTGCTGCAAAGTCGGATGCCGAAATGGTGGTAAGCTCTTCCCTGTTAAAACTCTTTAAGGCATCGCCCGAGTTGAGGATACGGAAGAGCAGCTTATCGCCCTCCTCGCCATATTTGCCAGTGAGGGTAGATAGGTTTTCCATAGCAGGGGTTTCAATAGCACGGTAACCGTAAGTGCGGTAAACCTCCTCGATGGTGTTGAAGATGTACTTGCGGCGTGCCATTTCTTGGGGACCAAAGTCGCGGGTACCCTTGGGTATGGACGGTTTTTGAGCCATAGCAATATTACTTATTGTATTGGTTATAAGAGGAGATAGCGGTAAGGGGTTTACGAACCTTGTTTTTTTGTTCTTCCAACGAGTACCCTAAGGCAATATCCAAAAGTACCGGTTTAGAAGAGGGTATGCCAAGTAGACGCTGAATTTTTTTCTCGTCCAGCCAGCCAATAATGCAGGACCCTAACCCCTCGTGCGTGGCCGCTAATACCAAGTTTTGCACCGCCATGCCAATGTCTATATGCGGGAAGTGGCGCTGCTTTATGATTCCCCCAATGCGCGAGGCCAGGTTGGGTTTTTCTTCCACCACCAGGATATGTACAGGCGCTTGTGCTGCAAAGGCATTCATGCTCCCCGTTAATGCCGATGTTAGGCACTGGGCTATGGCGTTACACTTTTGGGGGTTATCCACTACCACGAAGTGCCACGGCTGGGCATTACATGCCGAGGGGGCAAGCCGTGCAGCTTCCAGTATTCGGTTAATAACGCTGCGCTCGGGTCGCCTGTTGGGGTCGTACTTGCGGTCGCTTTGCCGGGTTGCTATAAGGTCGTAAATATCCATGCGGGGGAGGGAAGGCCTTATTCCTGTTCCAACTCGTGCAAACGTGCCAGGTATTTACCCACTATGTCAAACTCCAAGTTCACCCTTTGTCCTACTTGCAAGGAGCCAAAGTTGGTGTGTTCCATGGTGTAGGGGATGATGGCTACCCGAAAAGAGTTCCGCTCCGAGTCACATACCGTTAGGCTTACGCCGTTAATACAAACGGAGCCTTTTTCCACCGTCATGTAACCTTTGGCAACCAAGGCGGGCTCTATATTGTAAGTTATGGTAAAGTATTTGCTGCCCTGTGCCTCTTCTATGTTGGTACAAATGCCAGTGGTATCTACATGCCCTTGCACAATATGTCCGTCCAGCCTACCGCCCATAAGCATGCTTCGCTCTAAGTTTACCTTGTCGCCAGGTTTAAGGTCGCCCAGGTTGGAGCGTTCCAAGGTTTCTTTAATGGCAGTAACGCTGTAACTATTGGTTTGTGGGAACAGTCCGTCCACGGTAAGGCATACCCCATTATGGGCTACACTCTGATCTATTTTAAGTTCGGAAGCTAAGGGGGTACTCAGGAACAACGTAATGTTGTCCGACCCCTCGGTGCGGTGTATACGTTCCAATTGCGCAACACCTTCAACAATGCCTGTGAACATGATGGGTAGTATAATTCCTTCTTTAGGGGAAGATGAGTGAGGTATAAAACACAGAAAGAGTCGCCTCAGGAAAACCAAGACAACTCTTAGGGTTCAGTGTGAAAAATAAAAACCAAGGTACAAATATGTACCCTAAGGTTTATTTACTTAGCGAGGGTACTCGTCCGACACTGTTAGTTTAGCTCTGCCTTTGGCTCTACGAGCAGCCAATACACGGCGGCCGTTAGCTGTTGCCATACGAGAGCGAAAGCCGTGCTTATTCTTTCTCTTACGGTTCGAGGGCTGAAAAGTTCTTTTCATCGCAATATATGTTTCTTGAGTCTATAATATTCGTTTGGGTCACAAAGGTAACCTTTTCTTTGCGTATAAGCAATACTATATGCGTTTTTAGGGGTATAATATGCTATTATTCCCTATATATAATAGTCCACGCCGCTTATTTTATATTAAGTGCTTCACCATTTTGCATAGGAAGGCATTCCCCCCTTTTTAATTATTGGGTGCTTGTTGGTTCCCCCTTAAACATAACGTTTGCCATTTCTCCTATGACTTTTCAACTAAGATACCTCTTATCCCCTAAAAAAACTCTCCCCAAAAAACGCACTAAAAAAAAGCTTCAAAGTTTGGGCTGAAAAAACGGGACAAAAATTGGGGAGGGAGTATAAACTGAAAAGCGGGGATGTTTTCACCCGAAATTGGACCCGAAATTGGACGTTTTTTTTTTGTGAAAGAAGTGGGGTGAAAATGGGGCGATTTTTTTGGCGGTTTTTTTAGGTGAAAAATGGGTGTTTTGGGGGAGTAAAAAATGGGGCGAAAATGCACTGAAATTGGACGGTTTTTGGGGGTGAAAGTGCGACCGCCTGCAATCCCTTTGCTGGAGCGGGTTTGTGGCGGGTGTTAAAACTTGTGTAAAAATAACTGCGCTTTCTTTTTCAACAAACTGCGCTTTCTTTTTTGAAGGACTCCGCAGATATTTTTTTTCACCCCCTCAAACCACCCCCAAAAATATCCCTCTAAAACCACCCCAATTTACCCTCCAAAAATCTCCCAAAAATGCACTTCTAAAATTGCCCCGAAATAGGGTGAAAATCCCCCGAATTTGTACCTGAAAAATCTGCTGGGAAATGGGATAAAAACGTTTGGGGAATGAAGGTAAATTTTAGGGGCGGGTAGGGGAAAGGTATAACTACCCACAATACCTTTGCCATAAAGCCTTTGCAGGTGTGTTAAGAGTTTTGTAAAAGCAGCTGAACTTCCTTTATCAACGACTGTTTCAGGGAGCGGAGTCCTTAAAGGACTTCTTAACGAAGTGCTACACGCAAACGGCAATGGGGCTGAATGAATAGCCATAGGATTTTATCCGTGATTACTGCCTGCACCTGTGCAACAAGGTCGGGCTGGCACAATCCACCCTCACCAACCAAACGCTTAGGGTGTGGATTAGAGTTAATTTTGGTGAGGTAAGTATAAATCATCTTGCTATTGCACAAAACACTAATGCTGTGCAAATAAAAAGTTATACATTGGTCCACAAATCGGACTATTCGTATTCTCCGTAGTTGTGTATAGCCCAATTAACCTAAAACAATTGTATCCTATGAAACAGAAACATCTCTTGCTGTTACTGACGTTTGTATTTATAAGTGTTAGTACAGTGTTTGCCCAGCAACCTACCCGGGTTACAGGTGCAGTGCTTTCGGCCGACGATGGGCAGCCAGTTATTGGCGCAACCGTACTCGTTAAGGGGTCTAAAATAGGTACTATAACCAATGTCTCGGGTGCTTTTACGTTAAACAATTTGCCGCCAGGTGCACGCACGCTTGTTGTCTCCTATATAGGTATGGAAACGCAAGAGGTGCCTGTGGCTTCGCAGGTTAGGGTTTTGCTTAAACCCCAATTCACCCACCTGGGCGAAGTTGTGGTTACCGTGGCTTACGGAAGTGCAAAAAAGTCATCTCTTACAGGGGCTATATCTACCGTTAGCTCCAAACAACTCGAGCTACGACCAGTATCCACTGTTACATCGGCCATAGAGGGTACTACCTCTGGTGTGCAAATGGGCCGAACAATGGGTGTGCCAGGAGCCTCTCCTGTTATCCGTATTCGTGGTATTGGCACCGTTAATGGCTCTTCGTCGCCACTGTATGTATTGGATGGTATACCTTTTGAAGGGAATATATCGGACCTTAACCCAGCCGATATCGAAAGTATATCGGTCCTTAAAGATGCTGCCTCCTCTGCCTTGTACGGAAACCGTGCCGCCAATGGGGTTATCCTCATTACCACCAAGCAAGGGAAAGCCGGAAAAATGACGTTGGACCTTAAAGTAAACCAGGGTATTTACAGTAGGGGGGTACCTGAGTACGACCGTGCCGACCCACGGCTGTTCATGAACCTTTATTGGCAGAACCTGCACAATTTCCACCGCTACTCCAAAGGGCTAACCGAGGCCGAGGCAGTGAAAAAGGTAAACCAGGAAATAATACCGGATTACCTTTACCTAAACATCTTTAACAAGCCCGACGACCAGCTTTTTGACGCCTCCGGACAGCTCCTGCCCGATGCTCAAATATTACCCCTTTACCAAGAGGATTTGGATTGGTACAAACACGCTATCCGAAGCGGACACCGCCAAGAGTACCTGCTGAGTGCCGGCGGTAGCTCTAATGTGAGCGCGTACTACCTATCGGTAGGATACCTGAATGAAAAGGGGTATGTGACTAACTCCGACTTCGACCGCCTTTCGGCAAACCTCTCGGCCAGCTTCTCTCCAAAAAAATGGATTAAAGTGGGGGCTACGCTAAATGCATCCCACCAAAATATGAGCAATACTTCGGGGACCGACTCGAAGAACCTAGGTAACTTTACCAATGCTTTTGGCTTTTGCCGAAATATTGCGCCTATCTACCCCGTTTACCTGCACAATGCCGATGGTACGTATGCCTTGGACGAAAACGGAAACAAGCAGTACGACCCTGGCACACAAACCCTACCCGATGGTACTGGGGGCTCTACATTACGTAAAACCCGAAACCAGTACATAGATAGGCACCTCGTTTGGGAGAATGAATTAAACAGCGACCAAACCGTACGCAACACCTTAAACGCTACAGCATATACCGATATTTCGTTACCTTACGACTTCACGCTTTCGTTAAAAGGAAACTTAGGCGCACGAAACACCGATAACAACCGTTATACCAATGCTACTATTGGTGATGGCAAACCTGCTGGCGGGCGTATCTCTAAGTCGGTAAACAGGTGGTTAAACTACACCGTGCAACAACAATTGCGTTGGAATCACGACTTTGGACCGCACAACGTGGACCTGCTTATTGGGCACGAAAACTATGCCTACAATAGCTATTCTTTATACGGGTTTAAGCAAAAGGAGGCTGTGCCGTTTAATCCCAGTTTGGACAACTTTTCCGAAATTAATACTTTGGACGGCGCTCCAAGCTACTACCGAACCGAAAGCTACTTAGGACGCATACGCTACAACTACCAAGAACGTTACAACGTGGAGGCCTCCTTCCGGCGCGACGGCTCTTCCCGCTTTCATCCTAAAAGCCGGTGGGGTAACTTTGGTAGTGTAGGTGCCAACTGGCTCATTTCGCGCGAAGAGTTCATGAAGCCTTACTCCTGGGTGAATATGCTGAAACTACGCGCCAATTATGGGCAGGTAGGTAACGATGCCGGTTCGGGATATTATGCTTACAGAACTCTTTATACCAGCGATGTGTACAACTCGGATGGGGCTTACTATAAATCCCAAATTGAGGCTCCGGACCTTCATTGGGAAACAAGCGAAGCTTATGGTATAGCCCTTGAAGGTAGGCTCTTCGACCGCTGGAATTTTACCTTGGAGTACTTCGATAAGCGTAACAGAGACCTCATCTTCGATGTATACCAACCTTTGTCCGCAGGTGCTACCAGTACTTCCTATGCAGAGGCTACATTGGCACAAAATATTGGAACAATATCCAACAGAGGTATTGAAATTTCTACCGACGTGGACATCTTTCGCAATAAGGACTGGACTATTAATGTAGGAACTAACGCCTCGTTCATTAAAAATATTGTAACCAAATTGCCCGACCAAAATAAGGAGGGGATAGAGAGCGGAACCCGGAAAATTGTAGAAGGAAGAAGCCGGTACGAGTTTTACACCTACACTTTCCAAGGTGTGGACCAGCTAACTGGACGCTCGCTATACAAACCTAACTTAAAGGATTATTATTACTTAGATGCTCAGCAAAAACGCTTTGGGGCAGAGCAAGGAGGCTCCGATATTACCAAAGAGGTCGTGCTTATTGGTGGGGTACCTTATGTTACAAATCCTACCTATGCCGCAAAAGAGTTCCACGGATCCGCCTTGCCAAAAGTGTTTGGTAGCTTTAACACCAACATCTCCTACAAGGGGATAACACTTTCGGCTTTGTTTACCTACCAGTTAGGGGGAGTCCTAATGGATGGCATATACATGGGGTTAATGAGTGTTGGATCTAAGCCTTATGCTATGCATGCCGACCTGGCTAACTCCTGGAATGGCGTCCCGAAAGGTATTACCGAAGATTCGCCTAACAGAATTCTTAAAGACGGGATACCACAAATAAACTACGACCAATCGTCCGATAACAACCGTGCCTCCTCGAGATTCCTTATTTCCTCGGACTACTTAACGGTTAAAAACATATCGTTGTCATACGACTTGCCAAAGCCATGGGTGAAACGTTTGGACTTGTCTCGCATCTCCTTTAATGTGTCTTGCGAAAACTTGTTCTCTTTTACCGCACGACGTGGCTTGGAACCGCAACAGTCCCTTTCTGGAGGGCAGGATAACTACTTAGTTACGCCTCGTGTGTTTATAGCAGGCCTAAGTATTCAACTTTAAACTCATGAATATTTGGTTATGAAAAAACATATACTCCCCTTGGCTTTAACTGCAGCCGTGTGTTTGTGTGGTTGCGCAAAAAATTATTTGGACACTCGTCCGCAAAGTAGCCTGGACCAACAGGTGATACTAAGTTCTACCGCTACAATTAAGCTTGCCGTTAATGGTATGAACAGACTTATGTACCGCCAGTACTTAGGCTCGCAAGGAATTAACGGTGAAGGAACTATAAAACTTTATTATGGTAACTGCCCCGGAGCCGACTACCATTACTGTGGCAGAACCGGTATGCAAAATATCATCAACTCTCGTCGGCACGATGATAACAACAGCCTGTACGACTACTTTCCGTGGTTCTACTACTATAAACTTATTAATAACGCAAACCTTATTTTGGAAGGGGTAGATACCGCTTCAGGTCCCGCTAATGAACGTAACTATTACAAAGCCCAAATGCTAACGTTTAGGGCATATAGCTATTTTATGTTGTCGCAACTATATTGTGTGCGGTGGGCGGACTCGGATAACGGGAAAGCTAAAGGGCTACCGCTGCGGTTGGACTCCTCGTCGGGAAAACTACGCCCAAGCACTTTGGAAAAAGTCTACCAGCAAGTGTATGCCGACCTGGACGCCGCTCTTCTCTGCTTTTCCCAAAGCAACATAATCCGTGCAAACAAATACGAAGTAAACCAGGATGTGGCTCAGGCTATTTATGCCCGGGCGGCCCTTACGCGACAGGATTGGGCTACGGCGGCCAAATACGCTGCCTTGGTTAGAGCTAAATATCCTCTTATGAAAAACAAGGAGTATACGGATGGCTTTAACACGCCTAATAGCGAATGGATATGGGCAAGCTTTGGAGGAAAACAGCAGAAGCTTTACTACTACGGATTTTTTGCCTACCAAGGAAGCGATGCCAATACATCCAGCGCCAGGGCTTACCCAATAGCTATAAGTAAGGAACTGTACGATAAAATCCCCGAAACCGATATCCGCCGAACCCTTTTTGCAGAACCTAACCCCAAAGATAACCTGCAAAACTTCTCGGTAGCTCTCAAGCCCCAAAGCCAAACATATAAGGATATCGTGAAAAACTTCGGTACGAAGATTTACAAAACCTCCTCGAAGTACCCATACATGCAAGTTAAATTCCGCTGTGGCGATGGCGGCTACTTTGGGTCGGGCGATATCCTCCATTTCCGATCTGCCGAAATGTACCTCACCGAGGCCGAAGCCCTGTATCACCTTAATCAGCCCGAACAAGCACAAAAACTGTTGGTCCAACTGAATGCCGACACTCAGCGCAATCCAAATTATACCTGTACAGCTACGGGAGAAAACCTCTTGGAAGAAATACGCTTGTACCGCCGGATAGAACTCTGGGGAGAGGGCTTCGACTGGTTCGACCTTAAACGCTGGAACCTGCCACGCGTCCGCCACACTTCGGAAGAAGGTGGTAGCTTCCACTCCCTATTTGCCGGAACATTGGCGCCTAACGAAGCTAACAACTGGACCTGGGTATATCCTAACCGTGAAACTAATTATAACGAAGAGGCTAAGCTGGACCCCATTCTTACCGAAGCCCCACTTCAAAACTAATTAGCTATAAAACACTTAAAATAAAAAGCCGAGGAGGTTATT
>JAEWGA010000067.1 GCA_023388555.1 Bacteroidota bacterium
ATTTTTAAGGGACCCAAAAAGATTGCAGTACAGTACAGCATTAACGACTGGACTGTTAAGGAGCGTGAGCTGAAGGCCGCGGAGTAAAGTCCGCCCATGTGGCTAAATTCCCCCTCCCATTATTTCGTTTAATGTAACAGTTATTCATTGCTATGATATCTTCCTCTTTTCGTTATACCCAATTGTTGTTGCTTTCCATAGTCCTACTGCTGGTAGGTGGCTTGTATGGCTGTAAGTATGCGGTGTTTGACCGAGCTTCGGATGTGTGTAACCATACGGATGTTAAGCTGGCGTTTAGCGTGGACGGCCTTACCCCAGTGGTGAAAAACCGTGCCTCGTTATCGGCAGAGGAGGAAAACGAGATAGAAGACTTGTGGATATTTATTGAAGGGGAACCACAGCCCGGAGGACCCCCAAGTATACAGAAGTTACACTTTGTTATGGATGAGGGGGATAATATACCTCCCCTGACCGATATCCCTGGTGTCACGTTATCGTCTCGTGGTACTATCCTGGTACTGGCCAATACCATAAGCAACAAAGTCGCATTTGGTGAGAAACCGCTGGAGGATGCTATTAACCAGTGCCGTACTATAGGAGATGTTCTTTCTATATCGATAGGATTGCGTGACGACAACATTTACCCCACCGAAGGCAAACTGCTCATGTGGGGCGCACTGTACTACGATATTCAATTGGGCAGAGGGGTAACTGTTGCTGAGGATGGCTCTAAAAAGGTAATTGTGCCGTTGCGCCGAAGCCTTACCAAAATCACGGTGAATGTGAAGTCCGACTTCCCTACTACAGGTGCCGAGGGGCAGGATATTCAAACCACTTTAAACTTGAAGAGTTGGCACCCTTATGGGTTAACGCAAGCTGTGGACCATTTTCACATAGAGGACATTGATGCGGAACGGATGAATAGCATCTATATTCTTCCAAGTAATCCTCTTAACTACTTGCGCATGGAGGACCAGCCCTTTGAAGAGCCAGGTAACACCTTTACCTTTTATATGCTCCCGTACGGTCCGAATAATGATAATAATGATAATAACGAACAGCCTGCTGTTGATGCGAATGACCCCGACTACTACGAAAAGCTGATTAAGCACTACCACCCCTCTTCCCCTGGTCCGGGTATAGAAGGTTTTACCGCAAACACGCCTAATGGCAAGGGGACTAATGAGCGCGATGGCTATGGTGTTAAGTTTCCCGCATTCACGTATATAATGCCAGTTGTTCGGATAGATGCGCAAATAGACCAGCGTGAGGTTTCCACCGCCCATGGCACAGCATCTGGCAAACCTATATACTCTGCCAACGTAAAGTACTACTTTAACATTGGTGAGCACATAGACGAAGGAGGGAACAAACACCCCTTCCAAATACGCAGAAACCACCATTACATTTATAACCTTACCATAAAAGGAGTGAACCAAATTGTAACCGAGGTGGAGGACTTAGGCCCCGACTGGGACTACCAGAACAACTACGAGCCTAACACCGCGTACGATGGTGACGTATACATATCGAGCCGTGAAATTCTCCGTGATGCTCCTTTCGGTACAGCGTTAATAACCTTTACTCAGGAGGCGTTTGCCAATGTGGATGTAGTAGTAGATGGCGGAGACCATGGCACAGGTTGGTTAAAGTTTATGCGAAACCCTCCCATTCAAAGAAGTCAGTTATTACCCTATCCAGGAGATGACTCCCCCTCTTTAATGAGTGTTGAGGAAATTGTAAAACAGCTGAACGACCCCGACTTTTACGACCCCGATACGCGTACCGCTACCTTCTCGGTTTACTTCGATGAGTTTTATTATCCTAACAACTTGCAAGATTGCCTTAATGCCCCAGACCGCGTAATTGTAATAGCTCCTAAAAGCGAAATTAAGAAGGTGAGTGCGGATAAACTTTCCTCGGTTTCGCGTGCCGTTTATACTTTCCGCCAAAAAGCTCCTTATACACCGTACGATATCAGTAAAATATCCAACAACAACTTGGGGATTGCTATAGAGGTAATAGAAAACCCTAAGCTGAACTGTAAGGAGAATAATGCCGGCGTATATGGCTGGCCAGAGTGTGAACAACCGTGGGCAGGATACTTCGCGTTTAAACACTCTTTATCGGGGTATTTTAAAGGGATAGGTGCAGAGACGAATTACACCTGGGACGACTTTGTGAAAATACAAGGCGATAGCTACGTGGTAAACCCCCAAAACCTTTATATAAGAGAAATGGAGGCTCAGTTAGGGTGTATGACCATGAACCGAGACCTGAACGGAAACGGTAAAATAGACCCAGGGGAAATTCGGTGGTATGCTCCAGCATTTGAAGAAATGGCACTGTTTACCTTGGCGCAACACGATATGAGTCCGGAAGCCAGGATTGGCGTACTGGGTAAACCAGACAGCTTTAAGCACTACATAACCTCGACCAAGGCAGGACACTTCAGGTTAAACAAAATGTCCTACTGGGGCGAGCTGGGATTAGTGACCACTGAACAGGCGCACGACCCACAAATACGGGGGGAGGGAAAGACGGGAAGCCAAGACCGGAGTTACGACTATGTTACTAATGAATCAGAGTATGGGCAGGGAAAAATATACTACCGCTGTGTGCGTGTTATTGGCGGAGATGATGATGCCGCTACATATACCCGATTAGAGCAGAAAGATAGAAGGGGAAAAAATCCGGTAGAATTTGTACCGAAGCCTTACACCTACACTGGAACAGGACAGCCAGGAGACCCCTATAAAATCCATATCAACTTTGGGGAGAACGACAAAGTGCTCCGCCCTATTTACATGAAAGTAAGGGGACAGCTACCCGACCACACCCAAAATAGCTTGTACGCACGTCCGGTCCAAGACTTTTATGTGGCCAAGGAAGTGGTTAACTATACTGGTGAGTATTACTCCGTTCCGGAAGAAGGTGGTGCAGGTAAGTTTGTACAGGTGAAAAACAAAAAGACCTTTACCTACAAAGAGGTACAAGAAATACAACCGTGTAAACATTACAGAGAAGGAGCTGGAGAGGATAAAGAGTGGCGTTTACCCAATGCTGCCGAGCTACACATTATGGCATATACGCTGGTAAAACCCGGGTCGTTGGTTCCATTGGATAGGTACGAATCCTACAATATGGGGTGGACCAACGTAACTAGTGGAGAGTACGACCGTAATGAGCCAGGTATGCAGGACCGGAGAATATATTGGTCCAGCACCCACATGGAAGCGGCTAACGGCGTTTCTTACCGTTATGCCTTAGGAAAGGGTATCCTGATGCCTACTATCACCATAGTACGCCCCTCCAACGTGTCTGGTTATGTACGTTGTGTTAAGGATGTCCGATAGGTTATAGTACGCAGAAAACAAGGAATGCTTACCAGCGTCCTCACTGGCGATGATTCTCCGTGAGGACGCTGTTTTTTTCTCTACCTTTGCAACCGTACTCCACCCGCCGCTTTGTTGAATATCCAATGAAACAATTCTTCCATACTTTGCACCGCTTCCTTCCTCCTTACCGAAAGTATTTGGTGGGAAGCCTCCTTTTTAATATCCTTTCGGCACTGATGAACCTGATGGCTTTTGCCATGATTATCCCAATTTTGCGCATCTTGTTCCGGATAGATACTGCCACCTTCACCTATATCCCCTGGGGCTCGCTGAACCTTTCCGAGGCCGCTGGGTGGCGCTCTTTAAGCCATGTGGCTTCCAATAACTTCAACTACTATGTTACCAACCTGATATCTGCGTATGGGCCCGTGTTCACGCTGGTGATATTGGGTGTGTTCCTAATTGTAATGACTTTCCTGAAGGTTGGGTCTGCCTACATGGGTATGTATTTTATGGTACCTGTGCGTACCGGAGTGGTGCGCGATATCCGGAACAGCCTTAACGCTAAAATTATGGACCTGCCGTTGTCCTTCTTCAGCGAAGAACGCAAGGGCGATATCTTGGCTCGCTTTACCGGCGATGTTAACGAGATAGAAGGCTCCATCATGAGTTCGCTGGACTTGTTGGTGAAAAACCCCCTGATGTTGCTCATCTTCCTGGTGGCAATGGTGGCTATAAGTCCGGGCTTAACCCTTTTTGTATTGTTGCTGCTGCCGCTTTCGGGCTATTTGCTGGGCCGTGCCGCTAAAAAACTTAAGCGTACTTCCTTCCAAGCACAGGAGCAATGGGGGCTTACTATTAGTATGGTAGAAGAGGTGCTTGGGGGGTTGCGCGTCATCAAGGCGTTTCGTGCCGAAAAAGCATTGCGTAACAGGTTCGAACGCCACAATAACACCTACCGAGATACCCAAATGGGCGTGTTCCGTAGGCACGCCTTGGCTAATCCGCTTAGCGAGTTCTTGGGTACGGTGACCATTGCCGTGGTATTGTGGTTTGGTGGTAGCCTTATCCTGAGCAATAACGCCTCGTTCGATGCCTCGATATTCATCTACTACCTCATCATCTTTTACAGTATGATACAACCGGCAAAGGAGGTTTCTCGGGGAGTCTACTCGGTGCAAAAGGGTATGGCCTCGTTGGAGAGGGTGGACAAAATCCTACTGGCTCACAACAACATCACCAGTCCCGAACAACCAGAACCCCTACAATTCCAGCGCAGCATACGTTACGAAAACGTATGGTTCCGCTATGGAGACCGCTGGATTTTGCAGGACGTGTCGTTGGAAATCCCTAAAGGCCATACGGTTGCCATAGTAGGGGAGTCCGGCTCTGGTAAAAGTACGCTGGTGGACTTGCTGCCCCGCTTCTACGACGTACAGAAAGGTAACATATATATAGATGATACCAACATCCGAAACCTACGGGTGAGCGACCTCCGCTCCCTCATGGGGAATGTAAACCAAGAAGCCATACTGTTTAACGATACCATTCGGGCAAACATAGCCTTAGGAAACCCACAAACCCCTATGGAGCAAATAGAGCAAGCTGCGCGCATTGCCAATGCTCACGAGTTTATATTGGAAACCGAAGCACAGTACGATACCAATATAGGCGATAGGGGCGGAAAACTATCGGGCGGCCAACGCCAGCGCATCAGCATTGCTCGGGCTATCCTTAAGAACCCCGATATCCTAATCCTGGACGAGGCTACATCGGCTCTGGATACCGCCTCCGAGAAACTGGTGCAAGAGGCGCTGGACAACCTAATGAAAGGCCGCACCACCATCGTTATAGCACACCGGCTCTCCACCATTATTAATGCCGACCTTATTTGTGTAATGCACGAAGGTAAAATTGTAGAGCAAGGTACCCATGCCCAGCTACTACAGAAAGGTGGAAAATACGCACACTTGTGCCAAATGCAACAGTTCTGACCTCTTTTAACTCCTTAATATTTCGTACTTTAGCGCAATATACTACCCGTAAAACAGTCCAATAATATGAAACACCCCAATTCTCAATGGTTAGCACTTACCAGTGCCGTGTGTGCCAGTGCCGTTCCTTTGCAAAGCTGTAAGTCGCAAGCCGAAGCAAAACTGCAAAAACCCTACAACATCGTTTACATCATGACGGACGACCACACCGCCCAAATGATGAGTTGTTACGACACCCGTTACATACAAACCCCTAACCTGGACCGAATCGCCAACGATGGCGTACGCTTTACCCAAAGCTTTGTGGCCAACTCCATTAGTGGACCAAGCCGCGCCTGCCTCCTTACAGGTAAGCACAGCCACATGAACGGCTTCACAAATAACGAACACTCTATATTCGACGGCTCCCAACAAACATTCCCAAAGCTACTGCAAAAAGCCGGCTACGAAACCGCCGTTATTGGTAAGTGGCACCTGCATACCCTCCCCACAGGGTTCGACCACTGGGAAATACTCCCTGGGCAAGGAGACTACTACAACCCAGCCTTTATACAAATGACTGGTGACACCGTTAAGCAAAATGGCTACGTTACCAACCTCATAACCGATAAAAGCATCGAATGGCTGGAAAACCGCCCCAATAAAAACAAACCCTTCTGCCTGCTCATTCATCACAAAGCCATACACCGTAACTGGCTGCCCGACCTTAAGTATATACGCGAGTACGAGGACAAAACATTCCCCATACCCAACACCTTCTGGGATAACTATAACGGACGCCCAGCCGCTGCCGCACAACAAATGAGCATAGCAAAGGATATGGACATAGTGTACGACACCAAAATGCTTAAGCCCGACACTAATACCCCCCTGAAAAATACTTACCTGGCCATGATTAGTAGGCTTACTCCCGAGGAAAGAAGCCGTTACGACGCATTCTACGACTCCCTGGCTGCCGACTTCTACGGCTCCCTGGCTGCCGACTTCTACGGCAGGAGCCTAACAGATAAAGAACTGGCAGAGTTTAAATACCAACGTTACATGCGCGACTATGCCAAAGTGGTGAAGTCCCTGGACGATGGGGTGGGAAAAGTACTGGACTACCTGAAAAATAACGGGTACCTGGAAAATACTTTGGTGGTTTACACGTCGGACCAAGGCTTCTATATGGGGGAACATGGCTGGTTCGACAAAAGGTTTATGTACGAAGAGTCCATGAGCACTCCCCTAATAATGCTCCTGCCTAATGGGTTGCAACGCCGTGGCGATATCCCCGATATGGTACAAAACATCGACCACGCCCCAACCTTCCTGGACCTTGCCGGGGTTGATATCCCCAACGATATCCAAGGTATTTCCTACCTCCCCCTACTCGTAGGAAAAGAAAGCCCTAAGCAACCTTTACGAAACGCCCTATACTACCACTATTACGAGTTCCCCGCCGAACACATGGTAAAACGCCACTACGGCGTACGAACAAACAGGTACAAACTAATGCACTTCTACAACGATATAGACGTGTGGGAACTGTACGACCTGGAAAAAGACCCCAACGAAACTAACAACATATACGGGCAACCCGGTACCGAAAAGCTAACCCAAGAACTCCTAACCGAACTAATACGCTTGGAAAAACAGTACCAGGACGAAGTCGCCCTTAAACTAACCCTACCCGTAGCCCAAGCGGCAGGCGTAGCCCAATAACCCCCCAATACCTCTATAAATTAGGGGTGCCATAACTGTTTTCTTCACTACAAAACAGTTGTGGCACCCCCTTTTTTTTATTCCTGCTACAACAACTTATCTATGTTAATTTGGTAGTTTGCAAAACCTAATACTGTTAATCATGCCCAAAACTCCCCCCGAACAGCCCCTAAAATGTTAAAATGGGACCAAATCGCTTTGTTGCTTCTACAAAATATCATTTACTTTGTAATGCAAGATACCGAGCGATATTTACTCCCGTGTAGCTTAATAGTATTACAAACCTTCAATCGTCACAAATATGAAGACTGCAATTAAAAACACTTTAACTATCCTACTCTGCTCCAGCTTGAGTGCTGTGGCAGCTGTTGGCCTATACACTTACTACAACCCTGGGCAAAACCATTTGCTAAGCAATACAAATAACCAAACGGAACAGCAACAGGATTTTAACCAACCACAAATGCAACCAGTATCCTACATGTCGGCACACACACCACAAGACTTTGCCGACGTAGCAGAACGAAGCCTTAACGGTGTGGTTAATATCCGTAGCGAAGTCACAGCCCGCCCCCAACAACAATACATCGACCCCTTCGAGTTCTTCTTTGGCCCCGGATTCCGAGGCCAAGCACCCCAACAACGTGAACAACCCAAACAAGTAGGGATAGGTTCTGGGGTAATTATCTCTACCGACGGATACATACTAACCAACAACCACGTAGTGGCCGACGCCTCTAAGCTAACCGTTACAACTAACGACAACAAAGAGTACGACGCCAAAATTATAGGTACCGACCCCAGTACCGATATCGCCCTCCTTAAAATAGAGGCTAAAGGGCTACACCCAATACCTTTTGGCGATAGCGAAGCTCTACGCGTTGGGGAATGGGTCCTGGCAATAGGTAACCCATTTAACCTATCCTCAACCGTTACCGCTGGTATTGTAAGCGCAAAAGGACGCTCTTCCATGGGCGACGGTAGCCTGCAAATAGCATCCTTCATACAAACCGATGCCGTTGTTAACAGAGGTAATAGCGGTGGTGCACTGGTTAACACCAAAGGCGAACTCGTAGGTATAAACACCATGATATTCTCCCACACCGGAAGCTACGAAGGTTACTCTTTTGCTGTGCCTGTAAGCATCGCTCGTAAAGTGGTAGCCGACCTCCAAAAATACGGAACCGTACAACGTGCCGTTTTAGGGGTAATGGGGACTAACATCACCTCCGAAACAACAAAAAAATTCGACCTTAAAGCTACCGAAGGTGCTCTAATTGCCGACTTTGCCGAAAGAAGTACCGCCAAACAAGCCGGACTAAAGGAAGGCGACGTTATTACCGCCGTGAATGGTACTCGTATACGAAATATGGCTCAACTACAGGAGCAAATAAGCAAATACCGCCCAGGGGATAAAATAACCCTAAAGGTGGACCGTAAGGGCGATACCAAAGAATTCTCCGTAGAACTTAAAAATGCACAAGGCAATACCGAAGTAGTTAAAAACATCTCATCGGCATCCATTGGTGCAGCATTCCGCCCCCTTACAACCGATAAAAAACGCTCCTTAGGTGTCGACTACGGGGTAGAAGTCGTTGGGGTGGATAAAGGAAAATTCCGAAGCGCAGGAATAGGTAAAGGCTTTATAATCCTCTCCATCAATAACATCAAGGTACAAACACCCGAGGATGTGGACAGGATTGTAAACGAAGTTATCCGCACATCCCCCGATAAAGTGCTATTCGTTAAAGGACTATACCCCAACGGCCGACTAAAATACTTGGCGATAGACCTTAACGACTAACCATCCAAGAAATCTTAGATAGTTCATTGTTACTAAATATTAGGATATTACCGATTAGACTTTTCTGAAAAAACATCTGATTGTTTGTGATTTGGAGCACTCCTCAGGACGACAGTTCTTGGGAGTGCTTTTTT
>JAEWGA010000061.1 GCA_023388555.1 Bacteroidota bacterium
AAAGAAAGCGCAGTTATTTTTGCACAACTTTTAACACCCCTCGCAAACCCGCTCCAATAAAGGGATTGCGGGCGGTCGCCCTTTTACCCCAAAAATCACCCCATTTTTACCCCTATTTTCACCTCAAAAATAACCCTGAATTTTGGTCCGAAATAAGTCCATTTTTTACCCCTAATTTTCACCCCCAAAGTAGCTCTTTTTTTAGGTCCAGGTTTTGGACAAAAATCGCCTTGGGTTTTCGGATCACTTCGGCGTACAATTTTAAGGGGGAAGAAAGAGTGGGGAAGGTGCAAATTAGGGGAAGGCTTTGGGCAACACCAGGGGGCTTAGGCGTGTGTAGCAGCAAAACAATTCCCTTCCAGGAGAACTTAAAGTGCATTTAACACCATAGTATCTGTACCTTTGTGGTGGTAAAACAGCAAACTATTCCCTTGATGGAGAACTTACAGTATATAATGGAGGTTTTGGAGCGTTCCAAGGGGTATACCCAAACGCTTCAATTATTATCGCAGGGTGTTAAACGTATCGAGTGGAACCACTTGCATGGGTCGGCCAATGCGGTCTACTTATCCCTCCTGCATAAGGAGTTATCGCGGTTTGTCCTTTGTGTCTGCCCCAATGAGGAGGCAGGCTATTTGTATAACGACTTATTACAACTTAGTACTAACCAACCCCATACCCCCAAAGTATTCTTTTTCCCCTCGTTATACGCTAAGGGTGTTAGGCATGGGGTGTTGGATACCGCAAGCGAAATTCTCCGCACCGAGCTTTTACAACAACTATACCAGCATACCGATGAGTCTGTTATAATAGTCACCTATCCCGAGGCTTTGCTACAGCCCGTTGTGTCGTATACACCTTTCCAGGAGCGGCAAATACAGTTAGAGGTGGGTGGCTATGTGGATAGGCCTTTGCTGCGTAACCAGCTATGCGAGTTAGGTTTCCAGGAGGTGGACTACGTTTACGAGCCAGGGCAGTTTGCGGTACGCGGCAGCTTGGTGGACATCTACTCCTACGCTTATGAATGGCCAGTGAGGGTGGACTTCTTTGGCGACGAAGTAGAAACCATTAGGTTCTTTGAGGTTACAAACCAGTTGTCGCGGGAAAAAGTACAACAAGTTTCCATTTATCCATCGTTTGGCCTCGAGGACAGGAACGGTGGTACCTCTTTGCTTGGGCTGTTACCTGACAATACCGTCACCTACCTACCGGATTACCCGGCATTGGAGCCAACGTGCCGAAGTATATGGGAAACACCGCCTATACCATCATCGGTAAATAGGTTTCAAACCTTGGCGGATATGCAACAAGCATTGTTGGATCCTGCCTGTGTGCTGGATGCGTTATTAGCCTCCCCCGTTATTGCCCAGCTTGTACCAAATGCCGAGGCAGCCCTGTGGTCCAAGGTGAATTGCAACCAGGAGCCAGAGCCATTGTTTCATAAAAACTTCGAGTTGCTGCGCACCAACATCGAGTCGCTACACAAAAAAGGCTTCGTTTCGGTGGTGATGAGCAATCAGCAGAGCCAAATAGAGCGTTTATTGGCAATACTCCAAACTACTCCCGAGCAACCGGCTCCCTTCGTGCCTATACTTCCCACATTGCACGCTGGGTTTATAGATAATGATGTTGCGTTATCGTGTTATACGGACCACACCATCTTCGAGCGTTTCCATAGGTATCAGCTGAAAAGCGACCGCATCCGGAATAACACCAGTACTATTACGCTTAAAGAAATATCCAAACTGGAGTACGGCGATTATGTTGTGCATGCAAACCACGGTATAGGAATGTTTGCCGGGCTCTTCACGGTAGAGCAAAACGGTCAAAAAAAAGAGTGTGTGCGCATCAACTACAAAGGAGGCGATTTTATTTATGTGAGCATTCACGCCCTGCACCAAATTTCCAAGTACCGCAGTAAGGACGACGAGGTGCCACCCCAGCTGAGTAAGTTAGGAAGTGGGGCCTGGGATAAGCTAAAGGAAAGAACAAAGAAAAAGGTTAAGGATATTGCCCGCGACTTAATTAAGATATACGCCAAACGGTTAACCGAGAAAGGGTTTGCATTTAGTCCCGACACCTATCTGCAGCAAGAGTTAGAGTCCTCCTTTAAGTACGAAGATACGCCCGACCAACTGGAGGCTACAACCCGTATTAAGGAGGACATGGAGAAACCTATCCCCATGGATAGGCTTGTGTGCGGAGATGTAGGCTTTGGCAAAACCGAAATAGCCATTAGGGCAGCCTTTAAAGCTGTAGCCGATAGTAAGCAGGTGGCTGTTTTGGTGCCTACTACACTGTTGGCTTACCAGCACTACCAAACTTTTAAGCGGCGCCTACACGATTTCCCTTGCAGGGTAGAGTATTTGTCCCGAGCCAAAACCCCAAAGCAACGCAAACAAATATTGGAGGAGCTACAACAAGGGAGTATAGATGTTATTATAGGAACACATACCCTTGCCAGCAAAACAGTAACGTTTAAGGACTTGGGGTTGGTTATTATAGATGAAGAGCAGAAGTTTGGTGTGGCCGTTAAGGAGCGCCTACGCCAGTACCGTACGCAAATAGATACACTCACCTTAACAGCAACTCCTATCCCCCGCACCTTACAGTTCTCATTAATGGGCGCACGGGACCTCTCCAACATACTCACCCCGCCCCCTAACCGAATACCTATTAGAACCGAGGTGGCGGAACTGAACGAGGACTTTTTAAGGGAGGTTATCAACTACGAGCTGGCGCGTGGCGGTCAAGTTTACTTTGTGCATAACAGAGTATTTAACTTGCCCGATATTGCCCAGCACATACATAATGCCGTGCCTCGTGCCAAGCTGGCTGTAGCCCATGGCCAGTTGCCCCCCCAGCAGTTGGAGCAAATTTTGTTGGACTTCGCTAACCACGAGTTCGATATTTTGCTGAGCACTTCCATTGTGGAAAACGGAATAGATATCCCTAATGCTAATACTATAATTATTAACGATGCCCACCATTTTGGGCTTAGCGACCTGCACCAACTGAGGGGGCGTGTGGGCCGAGGAAGCCAGCAGGCCTTCTGTTATCTGCTTGCCCCACCGTACAACATGTTAAGTGTAGATGCCAAGAGAAGGCTAAAAGCTATTTCTACCTTCTCGGAGTTAGGCAGTGGCATACACATTGCTATGCAGGACCTGGATATAAGAGGGGCTGGAAACTTGTTAGGACAAGAACAAAGTGGATTTATTGCCGACTTAGGTTACGAAACCTATAAACAAATACTGGAGGAGGCGGTAGAGGAACTGCGGGAAGAAGAGATAGGGCCTTCGCATACCAACAACAGTACAAGCACACAACTCTCCAACAAACCCGCAAACTATGTGCGCGACACAACTATTGATACTGACTTGGAGGCTTACCTCCCCCCCGATTATGTGCCAGGCGACGATGAACGCCTTACACTATACCGTGAGTTGGATAGGATTAAGGATAAAAACAACTTGCACCGCTTTGTACAAAAACTAACCGATAGGTTTGGCGCCATGCCCACACCCGTGAAACTATTATTGGAACTGTTGGAGTTGCGTATGTTAGCGCAATATTGTGGCGCAGAAAAAATAGTACTTAAAAAACAAAAACTCCGGTTGCAGCTCGTTGCGGACCACCAAAGCGGTTACTATAAGAGCAACCTGTTTATGCGCTTACTTAACCGTTCGGACCAAATACCTTGGACGGTAACCTTCGAAGAAAAAAAAGGAAACCGTTACATCGTTATACACAACGTGGATACCCCTCGGTCCGCTACCAATGCTCTCGAGGCACTTTCCGCCCCACAGTAAAAGTAAAGGAACAAAACGCTATGTGCCTCTTCTCCCCTTAGGTACTCCGCCCCAAATTTGCAAAATTGGGGCATAATCACTTCTTTTGTAAGATAAAACAAGCTCAGTTTTTGCCGAATCCCTATATTGTCCCTGCTTCTTGGGGGGTAAAATACTGGTTTTCAACATGTTGCGTTTCAAGAGATTGCCAGTTGAACCGTCCTAAAGGAGTTGGTGAGCCAATATGTAAAACGGCTTAATGGTTAAGAAATGGGTAAAAACACAAAACCAAAGGATAAATTTTTCAACTACAATAGCATGAATACAAGATTACTCACGATTGTTATGCTGACGCTTATGTTGGGCATCTCGGCCTGCGTGGACGTCGAAATCACCACCCCGCATGGTCCTCAGGGGCCTAAGGGTCCCGATGGGGCATCGGACTACGACCTGTGGAAGCAGGAAGTGGAGGCCGGCAGGATAGAGTGGGACAAGGAGAAACTTGCCCTTACCGACTTCTTTAAGTTCCTGAAGGGGAACGACGGCCAAGATGGCACCAACGGAACGGATGGCAAGAACGGAAAGTCGGCCTACGAGCTATGGAAAGAAAAAGTCCTGAGCGAAGAGGGCGTTGAAAACCCTCATAACAAAGGTAATAAGTGGAGCAAAGATGAAACCTCGGTGCCCGACTTTTGGCGCTACCTCACGGGTGGTACCGGAGAGGTAGGGCAAGTGCCTCAAATAAAAGAGGACGAGAA
>JAEWGA010000033.1 GCA_023388555.1 Bacteroidota bacterium
CCCCCTTAGGGTTAATATTGGTTTTGTAGTTGCTTATTTCAGCACTTCTTGGATTTTATCGGTCACCTCGTCGGGGTTGTGGGTACGTACCAAAATTTTTCCGTCGGGTGCAATAAGAATCATTGTGGGTATTGCCAAAACTCCATAGGTTTTAGCCCCTACGCTTTCGGTGTCCAGGGGAGCTGCCCAAGTAATACCTAAAGCCTCAATGGATTTAGCGTTTTCGGCAGGTTTATCCCAAGTGCCAAGGCTTAGTACGGTAAGTCCTTTAGCAGCGTATTTTTTGTTTAGTTCGGCCAGGTGAGGCATAGCCATACGGCAAGGACCGCACCAAGAAGCCCAGAAGTCAATCAGGAGGTAACCACCTTCTTTACGGTAATCGGAGAGTTTGTGTTCTTCACCTTGTGCATCCTTAAATGTAAAGTCGGCGTAGTCGTTACCAGCTTGGTACTTTTGTGCGGCTTTAAGAGCATCGTAGCGGTCTTTTATCTCTTTAACCTCTTGCACATGTTTGGGAGCAGCTTCGTACATAGCTAAGTACTCCTCTTCGGTTTGTGTAGGTATGGATATAAATGCGAGGGGTGCTAATGCGTTCTCCTTGTTATCGGTATAGTGTTTTGTTGTTACCTCTTTTAGTTTTGCGTTAGCATCGTTCAAATACTGGTCGCGAAGTTTTGCCTTTTCTTCGTTGCTCATGGCTGTATCGGCCGAAAGGTCGCGCAGTTTTTGTTTTGCTGGGCCGTATATTTCTTCCAGTTGAGGCTCAAAGGTATTGTAAATATCTACCAGGCGGCTACCTTCAATGGCGTAGCCGTTAGGTGTTTCGGTTTTCTTTAGTGTTATGGTAGCAGGCTCTTGCACAAAGAGGAATTTGTTTTCACCTATTACTAAATAGCGGGGGTGAATGGTATCCACTGCAGCGGTGTAAGCTATAGCCTGATTTTCCACCAGGACAGAGTCCAAGGTTTTAAAGTTTTCATCTTCAATGTAAATGTATTTACCATTGAATTCGGTAGGAAGTTCGGAAGACACCAACTGGAACTCGGGTGACTTTTGGCAAGCGGACAGAGCTAATACAGCTCCTGCGCATAGTAGAATTCGTTTCATTGTTAGGTATGATAGGGTTAGTTTCGTTGTTAGCAAATTGCATTAACACACACCCCTAAAAGGGTTTGCAATGGGACAAATATAGTCATTTATATTTAACACCTAATTGCCAAGGCTTATTATAGGGTGAAATTTAGCGGGGGACGCTTAATATTTAACTCGGGGGCGACCAGAAATGGCAGCCCAAATGGTTCGGCGCCTGTCTCGTGCCGAGAGTTTTCCCAAAACGCCTTTTTTCCAAAACCTAAACAAATGGCACACATTAAAATGGGGAACAGAACGAACAAGGCCGTGCATTAACTCGGCATGCTGTTTGGGCGGGAAAATATCCAAGTTGCTAATGCATTCCACAAACTCGGGGGTGATAGGGTTTGGCACCTCCAACGAACAACCATGCATTTCCAAATAATAGGCCAGGGCCTGGCGGCGGGGAGGGATGGCATGTTCATCTTGCAAATCCAATAACCTGCACGATGTTTGTTGCGGATGCACCCGGTAATAGTATAACACCTGGGGAATATTATGGAACGTATAGTTCGGGTACAGGTTTACCCAGGCATGGTAATCCTCGGTACAAGGTGTTATAGGATATATTTTGCCTACTTCGTCCAACACTCTACGCCGTAATACCACGGAGGGCTGCGCCATGCAGCAGGATACATAAAAGTAAAAGTCCTTATGCTCTATTGGGTAAATCATTGGTTTATTCTTTTTCCCAAACTTCTGCCCAAAAGTTCCACACACATCCACATAGGGATGTTCTTCCATGTACCCTATTTGTATTTCCAGTTTTTGGGGGTGGTAATAGTCGTCGGCATCTACGATGGCTATATAGTCACCATTGGTTAAAGCGTTAGCTCGGTTTTTAGCACCAGCATGCCCCAAGTTCTTAGGATTAGTGTATACCTTAAGCCAGGAGTGTTGTGCGGCATAGGCGTGCAAGGCGGCTTCGTGAGGGTAGTCGGGACGGTCTATTACCAAGAAAGCATTGAAGTTTCGGTAGGTTTGGCTATCAATAGAGTCCAAACATTGTATAACCCATTCTAACTCTTCATTGTAACATGTGATAGCAAATGAAACAAGGGGATTTTTCATAGGATTACTAACTTAAATAACTGGGTTTAATGCATCTGACAATGGGGTTTGGATAGGAGGCGTTGGTATACCTGCATCATCTCCTGTGCCAGTAGGTTAGGATTAAAGCGCTGAGCGTACAGTTTTCCTTTTTCTTTCATTTGTATTCTCAGGTGGGGATTTTGTAAAACAGCCTCCAAGCTACAAGCCAAGGAGCGGGCATCCAAAGGGTTGCAGTATAGGCTGTATTCCCCTCCCGCCTCTTCCAAACAACTACCTTTAGCGGCAACCACTGGTACGCCTACGGTTAGCGCCTCTAATACAGGTATTCCAAAGCCTTCGAACACCGAAGGGTACACAAACACCTCGGCAGCAGCGTAAAGGGCAGGTAGGTGGAGGGTAGGAACACCTTTTAGCCAGTGTACCCTTGGGGCAACGCCTAACGCTTGCGCCTCGGCTTGTACTTCCTGTGCATAGGGGGTTGCACGGCCAACAATAACCAAGTGGATATTTTTATCGGGCAGTGCCGAGAGGGCCTGCACAATTAGCTTTGCATTTTTCCGTTTCTCCACAGTGCCAACATTCAGCATATAGCGGAAGTTAAGCCCATATTTTCTACGTATATTCTCTTTTTCCTGGTCCGAGGGGGAGACTTGGAAAATAGGATTACAGCTTTGGTATACTACGCTTATTTTATTGGAAGGCACGTTGTAGAAGTCCACCAAATCCTTTTTTGTTTGCTCGCTCACAGCAACAATATGTGAGGCTAATTGGCAAGATCTTCGGTATTTGTACCTGTACATTTGTACATCCAGCCAGCCATAGGTTTCGGGGTAGCGTTCATAAATGAGGTCGTGCATAGTGAGTACCGATGGTATTCCTGCCGAAGCTATGCAGTAAGGAAGCTCGTTGGAAAGGCCATGAAACAGTTGCACTCCACTACTTGCCAAAAGGCGGGGCACCTTAACATTCCGGTAATATACAGCACAGAGGGGGCACTTCCCGCGCCCCTTTCCCCAGTGCCATTGTAGCTGGGGGTAAGAGAGTAAGGTGCTATAAAGCTCTTGGTTGCCGTAATTATAACTATACAAGTGCAGTGGCATTGTAGGGTATTGTTGTGCCAAACCTTGCACAAGTCCACGGGCATAGTTCCCTAAGCCTGTTGCGTTGTTGGTGATGCGTTTGGCATCGTACCCTATGCGGGGGTAATCATTTCTTTTTTCGGGTGCGTTCACGGCTCAAAGTGGTTGTAGGTTTAGGGCGTGCTGGTTTCCCAAATAAAGGCTCCAAAAGGTCGGGACGCTGAATACGCCGAAGCGACTGCTGTATATTTCTTCTCTCCTCTTTTTTATGCCAAAAGAAGTATTGGCGCTGGCGTTCTTTATCCTGCTTGGTTTTGGCCACGTATACTGGTTGCAATGTATAGGGGTGATATCCGCTGTAATAAATAACGGTAGCCACCGTCATAGGTGTGGGGGTAAAGTCCTGTACCTGCTCCAGCTTAAAATCCAACGAGCGTGTAATAACGGCAAGCTCGGCCATATCCTCTTCGGTACACCCTGGGTGGGAGGAAATAAAGTAGGGTATCAGTTGCTGGCGTAGGCCGGCTTTTTTGTTAATGCGGTCGAAGGTAGCCTTAAACTTATGGAACAGTGCAAATGTAGGCTTCCGCATTTGTGCCAGCACCCGTGCCGAAGTATGCTCTGGTGCCACCTTAAGGCGTCCCGACACATGGTGGGTTATCACCTCGTGAGTATAGGCTTCGGCGGCTTTACACAGAGCGGGGTCTTTATAGGGATGCATTAGGAGGTCGTACCTTATTCCGCTCCCAATAAAGCTCTTTTTAACTTGAGGTAAGGCATCTACAGCTTGGTACACCTTCATCAGGGGAGTATGGTCGGCCCAGAGATTAGGGCATATATTGGGGTCGATGCACGAGGGACGCAAACATTTAGCGCAGGCCTTAAGGTTTTTCCCTTTCATTTGGTACATATTGGCCGAAGGTCCACCTAAGTCGCTAATGTAGCCTTTAAAGTCGTCCATTTGGCAAACCGCCTTTGCTTCTTGCAGGACACTTGGGAGGCTACGGGACACGATAAACTTACCCTGGTGTGCCGATATAGTACAAAAAGCACAACCACCAAAACAGCCCCGGTGCAACGTTATGGAGTGGCGTATCATTTCGTACGCCGGAATTGTTTTGCCTTTGTAGCGGGGGTGCGGTTTTCGGGTATAGGGCAAAGCGTACACGGCATCCAGTTCTTCCGTTGTCATTAATGGTTGCGGTGGGTTCACCACAATACATTGGTGGCCACAGCGCTGCACAATTCTACGGGCATGCAGGGCGTTACTCTGCTCCTCGATATGGCGGAAGTTGGCTGCGTATTTCTTTTTATCCTTTAAACACTCTTCGTGGCTGTACAACTCAATATCATTGGGTTCGGGGCGGTAATCATTGTAAGGTATTGCATAGGCTATTTGTGGGGTATCTCTTATTTCGGCTACCGAATAGCCTTGGCTTAACTTATCGGCCAATTGGGTAACGGTTTGTTCGCCCATGCCGTACGAAATAATATCGGCTTGTGTGGTTACCGATAGGCCAGGCAGTAGCTTGTCTTGCCAATAGTCGTAATGAGTCAGCCTACGCAACGAGGCTTCTATTCCGCCCATTATAATAGGGACATCGGGGTATAGTTTCCGAAGGATATCGGTATACACGCTCGAGGGGTAATCGGGGCGCATATCATTTCTTCCATCGGGGGTATAGGCATCTTGGCTGCGCAGCCTTCTTGCTGCCGTGTAACGGTTCACCATGGAATCCATAGCTCCGGGCGAAACTCCAAAAAATAGGCGTGGGCGCCCCAGCTTACGAAAGTCCCTTAGGTCGTCGCGCCAATTAGGCTGAGGCACTATGGCCACCTTATAACCTTTTGCAGCTAACACTCTGCCAATAACAGCAGCGCCAAAGGCGGGGTGGTCCACATAAGCGTCACCCGAGAAAAGTATCACATCCAGCTCCTCCCACCCTCTTGCTTCCACTTCTTTTTTGGAGGTAGGCAACCACAGTGTAAAGTCTGCTGCTTTCAAAGGCATTGGCACAAGGGGTTATAGGGGTTGTCCCCAGCTATCGCGGTCCAATTTACGGTATCCTACGGCCTCGGCCACGTGCTGCACCAGCACCTCGGGGCTACCAGCCAAGTCGGCTATAGTTCGGCTTACTTTTAGTATACGGTCGTAGGCTCGGGCCGAGAGTGCAAACTTCTCCATAGCCATTTTCAGGCAGTCCAGTCCTTGCTTGTCTACCCGCACATAACGTTGCAACATGGCAGGCGTCATTTGCGCGTTGGCATAAATATGGGGTTCCCGGGCAAAGCGTTCGCGTTGCATAGCACGGGCTTTCAGCACCCTTTCCCTAATAGCGCTACTGGGCTCGCCCTTTTGTTTACTGGAGAGCGCCTCAAACGGTACGGGGATAATTTCGCACTGTATATCTATACGGTCCAACAGGGGGCCCGATATTCGTCCCAAATAACTCAGGACTTGGTGAGGCAAACACTTACATTTTTTTTGCGGGTTGTTATAATGCCCGCAAGGGCACGGGTTCATAGAGGCAACCAGCATGAACGAGGCCGGATAGGTTACCGACATCTTGGCACGCGAAACGGTAATAACCCTATCCTCCAAGGGTTGACGGAGCACTTCCAGTACCACTCGTGGGAACTCGGGCAGCTCGTCCAGGAAAAGAACACCGTTATGGCACAAACTTATCTCGCCAGGCTTGGGTGTAGAGCCTCCTCCTACCATGGCAACAGCGGACAAGCTATGGTGTGGTGCTCGGAAGGGACGTTGGTACAATAGCGAGGTATCGGTCCCTAACTCTCCAGCTACCGAGTGAACCATAGTGGTTTCTAACGACTCCTCCAAGGTTAGCGGCGGCAAAATGGTAGATACCCTTTTTGCCATCATGGACTTACCGCTTCCTGGCGGGCCTATCATAAGGATGTTGTGCATACCTGCAGCAGCTATTTCCAACGCTCGCTTAACGCTTTCTTGGCCTTTCACATCGGCAAAATCCAGATCCGCCTCGGAAAGTTCGGCATGCATTGTTTGGTAAAAGTCCCCTGGCACAAAGTGTTCCAATGCATTTTCTTGCCCCTTAAAAAAGTCTATTACGCTTTTAAGGGTTTTAGCCCCGTATACCCTAATACCTTCTACCACAGCAGCCTCCCTTGCATTTGCGTAAGGTACAACAAGGTTTTGGAAACCCTCCTTAGCTGCTAATACAGCCATAGGCAATACCCCTTTTATGGGGCGTATTGTGCCATCCAACGACAACTCGCCCATAATCATAGTGGTTTGGGGTACATCCACAACGCCTAACGACATAAGCATTGCTACCGCAATAGGTAGGTCGTAAGCGGCACCCTCCTTCTTCACATCGGCAGGTGCCATATTTATGGTATAACGGCCTATGGGGTAATGCATCCCGGACTGCTGTATAGCTGCTATTATGCGCTGATGGCTCTCCTTAACCGCTGCATCGGGCAACCCCACAAGGGTGAACGAGGCACCGCGGCCTGCCACACACTCTATACTTACCAAAATACCCTTAACACCTAACACGGCGGCAGCCGATACGCTACAAAACTTGCACTCCTTATCCAAGGGCTTTGGGCTATTGGCGCTATTGTGGTTATTTACCGAGTTCTCTCCTGGGAGTAGGTTAGCTCCTTCGTAATCCATCATGTCGCAAGGCTTATTTGTTGTGGTGTTTAGGACGGAAGTAGTTTATAGCTTCCGAACGGAGGTGTGTACGTTTGGCAACAGCCCCCAAGCTGTCCAGTGCAATATATAAAGGTAGGTGGGTGGTGCCCAGCTCGGAGACAATAGAGGAGGCTTTCCCAGTATCGTCCAAGAGGTAGTAATGTTTTTGTTCTAGTTTTTTGTCCTTCTTCACAGGCAATTTGTTAAGCAAGGGGAAAAGGGTGTAGGTAACTACACGCAGGGAGTCCAGCGTTCTAAGGTCTTTTCCATATTGTACTTTGGCCACACTATCCATTCCTGGCGGCTCTACCAACAGCAATGCCCGTTTGGTATCCATAACTAACTCGGCAGGGTATATATGCTTGCGTTTCTTCTCCTGTGTGGGGAAGGTTACACCCAGGTAGCCCCCTTCTTTTCCCTTTGTAATGGCGGGGGGAATACCAAATATGTTGGACATGGTGGTGTACTGCTCGTAGTTACCTTGTAGTATGCTATCCACGCAAACATGCAGCAGGGAGTCGGTTTCAAACCATCGGCTATCGGCGGCATATAAGAATCCGGTTCGGGTATGCCCGTAGGTTCGGAAGGTTGCCAGGAGGGAGTCTGGGCGTTCCGTTTTTTTCGGCAACGAGTCTGGCAACAAAAGGTAGTACATTTGTCGCACCACCTCTGCTTGGTCTATCCCTTTCAGCACATCCGTTTTCCCTACGCCTAATTCCACCTGCAGGTTACCCTCCGAGGGGAACAAAGCCAACCAAACCCTCCCGTTAGGTTTGCGGAACAGCAAGGCGTCCACGGTATCCCTATCCCATGCACACTGGTAACTCACTTGGCCTTTTTGTACTGGCAAAGTATCGCACGTAATATTTTTTTGCCCATAGGTTTCCAGGTACACGCAGGAGTCGGAAGGCAGGGCACGGAATTGCACCTGCAGGCCATCCGTTTCGGACTTGTCACCACAAGACCATGTGGCAATAAGAAATAAGAAGTAAGTTAAGTATTGGGGTATTCCTTTCATACGCTTGCTATGCTATGTACAACAACCCTACACGTTATTTATTAGGCAGAGCCAACACCCCTAATGGGTCCAACAATCCCAACAAGCCACATGCCAACAGCAGTACGCCCAATAAGGTGTAAAAAAGGCGTACACCAGTAGCCCCCCACATGCGTCGGAGCCACGATGTTCCACCACTGGAATTTAGCCAATGCGGAAAAAAAACACCCAACAACAAAGCCAATACACCAGGGAGTACCAACATCAGCACAATAGAAAACCGGACGATTGCAGTAGGCGACATACCAACAGTAACTTGTAGTTATGTAGCTTGTAGTGTTCGGGTGTGGTTATCCACCACAGCTATACGAATAACAACGGCGTCCGCTGGTAGTATTTCCTCCAACACTTCGGGCCACTCTACAAAACAGGGAGAGCCACTCTCCAGGTACTCTTCGGCACCCATAGCATAGGCATCGGCCAACGTATCCAGCCGGTAACAGTCGAAATGATAAATACTCCCCTTATTACCATGGTACTCATTAACAATGGCAAACGTGGGGCTGGCGGTATCTTCATTTACCCCCAACAAGGCACATAAGGCTTTAATAAGGGTTGTTTTACCCGCCCCCATAGGAGCATAAAACGCCCATACGGGACGGTTCCCATAACGCGCCAACAGTTCCTTGGCCACGGCAGGTAGCTCGGCCTCGGTGTATTTTATATCATATGTTTTACTCATGTATGCAATCCTGTTCCTGAAAAAGAAAAAAGGAGGGGCAATTTTTCCCCCAGACAAATATAACGAATTTGGGGGGCAACACATATACACAAACAGAAACAAGAGCAATATATGTAGGCTTAAAACTCACGAGGCCACACAGAAAACGCTAACAGCACACAAAAAAAAAGAAGCACACACCCTGCAAAGAGGCCTTTTATCCGTTAAAACCTTTTATCTTTGAGTATAGCAGACTTATTATATAGCTAACTTACTGGCCTATGCGTTATCTCCGATACTGTTTTTTACTGTACATCCTTGCTTGTAACTACCTGGCAAGTGGGCAGAATTTTGTTGTGCCACACCTGCAACAGCTTGTTTACAATGGTAACCAAGAAGCCTTACAGGATAGCCTGGCACAGGGAGAGTTCCCAGAGAAAACAAAGCTATACTACCAACTGTGGCAATACATTTACACAGGACGCTATAACGAGGCCGAGGGCAAACTATCCGGCTTCTCGGAAAAGGAGTTAGGGCTAACTGCACTGCTATTGCCCAAAGTGCACATTTATTTAGGATTAGGAAAAGAGCCCGAAGCACACGAAATCCTAAACAAACTCACAAAAATCAAAACCAAGGACGAGAATTTGCTGCAAACCATAAAACGGGTACAACAGTGGGCGCAGGACTACAGCCGTATGCTACACACAGCTAAAAATGTAATAGTGCTGGACAAATACACCGCGCCACAACAAAGCGTACTTAATATATTATCCCAACTAACAAAACAGCTGGGCACCACCTCCAAGGAGGTCTACGAAGCACCCAACCAAAGCCTGCGCCTGCACGCCTTAAAACAAGGAGGCTTAGGAGTATCCTTTCGGCTCGGCAACGACTCGTGGGAAACCCCAATACCTCTTACTATTAAGGGGATGCCCCAGGGAACAATAATAACATACCCATGGCTCTCTACCGATGGTAGCACCCTGTACTTTTGTTGCTCCGACTCGGTGAACCAAAGCGGGAAAGAGCTTTACGTAACCCGCTGGGACAGGCAAAGCGGACAGCTATTGGTGCCACAACGGCTACCTTTCCCCTACAACAGCCAGGCAAACGACTACCTGTACTGTCCCCTCAGGACAAACAACGAAGTAGTACTGCTTACAAACAGAGAAACAACAAACCCCAACCAATTAACACTATACTTAGTAAAAGAGGTAAACAGCTCCAGCACATCAGCAACCCCGCATTTGCCAACTTTACCCGTAACACAAAGCGGAATCTTGGAGCAACGATTAGCTACAGCAGCCACCCCCACAACAAGGAAAGATTCCCCCGTACTGTTCCGCTGGCAAGGGCGTACCATTAGGAGCGAAAAGGACTTAAAACAGCCTGCTGCTAAAAAGTTATTACAAACCTATATCACCCTGGTAAAACAACTGGAGCAGGACAAAAAAAACCTACATGCACTACGAAAACAGTGGGCTAACCAACCACACACTCACCAAACGCAAACGGCTAATGCCATCCTAACCTTAGAGCACGAAGTGACCGAAAAAAACAAAAGCGTTGCAGCTTTACGAAACGAAATTATACGCACCGAAAGTGTAACCCAATAACCCCTTGCCCCTATGCTATCCTTAACAACCACCTTCATCATTGTACTTATTATTGCGGCCTTAGCAATAGTGCTTTTAGCTTGGTTAGAAGTGTTTTTCATACCAGGCTTAGGCTGGGGAGGAACCTTAGCTACCATAGGGCTGGTTGGCGTTATGTGGTACTTAGCACGCTACTACGGCTGGGGGTATAGCTTGGCCTTTGCCACTGGATGTATGGTGTTATTTGGTATTGGCTTCTACTTTTTGTCGCGCACAAAGTGGGTAGATAAAGTGTCCCTACAAAGAACACTCCCCGAAAAAGCACAGCACTCCCCAACACACTTACAGGTAGGAACGCCTTGTGTAGCGTTGTCGCGCCTGGCTCTAACCGGACAAGTAGAAGCTAACGGAATACGGTTTGAAGCCTGTTCGGACTCTGGTTTCATTCCCGAAGGAACTCCCCTTGTTGTGTCGCGCATAACTGCCAATAAAATTTATGTGAAGGCTGCTAACTCTCCCCAACAAGAGCATTAAAACAACAACTAATTACCCCTAATTATTTTCCCTTTTTTATGGACTCAATCTCTTTTTCTACCTTCTGGGTTATTCTTATTGTAATAGGGTTGTGCTTAATCCTGTTCTTTTTACGATACTTCCCCATACTATTGTGGATATCGGCACGAGTTTCGGGCGTAAAAATATCGTTATTACAACTATTCCTAATGCGCATCCGAAACGTTCCGCCATACACCATTACACGCGCCATGATTGAGTCGCACAAAGCAGACTTACAACTAACCCGCGACGAGCTGGAAGCCCACTACCTGGCTGGCGGGCATGTGGAACAAGTGGTGCACGCCTTAGTATCGGCCTCGAAAGCTAATATCGACCTTCCCTTCAACATGGCAACGGCTATCGACTTAGCCGGGCGCGATGTTTTCCAAGCCGTACAAATGTCCGTAAACCCCAAGGTGATAGATACACCCCCAGTAACCGCTGTTGCCAAGGACGGCATACAACTCATTGCCAAAGCCCGTGTTACTGTACGCGCAAACATTAAACAGCTTGTGGGGGGCGCTGGCGAGGAAACCGTATTGGCAAGAGTTGGAGAGGGTATTGTTTCCTCCATAGGCTCCTCCGAGTCGCACAAGTCCGTACTCGAGAACCCCGACTCCATATCCAAATTAGTTCTGAGAAAAGGATTGGATGCAGGGACTGCTTTTGAAATACTATCTATTGATATTGCCGACATCGATATAGGCCGCAATATTGGCGCTGTACTACAAATAGACCAAGCTGAAGCCGACAAAAATATTGCACAAGCCAAAGCCGAAGAACGACGCGCTATGGCAGTAGCACAAGAGCAAGAAATGAAAGCCTTAGCCCAACAAGCACGGGCAAAAGTTATTGAGGCCGAGGCCGAAGTACCCAAAGCAATAGCCGAAGCTTTCCGAAACGGGAACCTTGGCGTAATGGACTACTACCACCTTAAAAACATACAAGCCGACACGGAGATGAGGGAAGCTATTGCTAAACCCTCTGGTCCCGCTCAAAAACATAACCCTAATAACCTAAAAAAATGAAACGTACAGATCCTATACCATCGTCCGAACTCATTATAAATGACGATGGTTCCATCTTCCACTTACATGTAAAACCAGAACAATTAGCCGATAAAATTATTGTTTGTGGAGACCCCGCCAGGGTGGACCAAATAGCCGCCCTAATGACCGACCACGAATGCAGCATCCAAAGCCGGGAATTCCACACCATTACAGGTAAGTACAACGGAAAACGAATTTCCGTAGTATCACACGGTATTGGTGGCGATAACATTGAAATTGTTATGAACGAGTTAGATGCACTGGCAAACATCGACTTTGAAACCCGAAAAGTTAAAGACACCTTTAAGCAACTTACCGTTATTCGGATCGGAACATCTGGCGGCTTACAAGATATTTCCCACATTGGAGCTTATGTTGCTGCCACCTATGCTATTGGATTCGATGGCGTGCTACACTTCTATAAAAAAGCCGCCGAGGTGTGCGACCATAACTTTGAACAAGCCTTACTTAAGGACCTGGACTGGAAAATAAACGGACTTAAACCTTATGTTGTTAAAGCCCCCCAAGAGCTGGTAGAACGCATCTGTAAAACCGACATTGTACGCGGTGCAACCATTGCTGCCAACGGGTTTTATGCTCCACAAGGACGACAGTTACGTTGGGATTTAGCCGACCCCGACCTGAATGCAAAAATTCAGGCATTCAACTACAATGGGCAACAAATCACCAACTTCGAGATGGAGTCCTCCGCACTTGCTGGTATAGGTGCAGTCCTGGGACATGAAGTGCTAACCGTTTGCTGCATTATTGCAGGGCGTAAGGCACACAACATGAACACTAACTACAAGAGCAGCTTAGAGGATTTGTTCCGTTTAGTACTGGAACGAATCTGACCCCCACCCCTCCCACTCCTCCCAAAGTGGTGGGGGCGGAATAAACTATTTATAAAAAACTGCACCCCAAAAGTTTTGTATCTAACTTTTGGGGTGCGTTTTTTTACATAACACCTCTTTTCCTCTTGCAATAAAAGGGTTCTTCCCCTTAACAACACTCCAAACCGTCCACAAAAATGCTCCCAATTAAAACATCAAAAAAATACTTGCCCAACGGAAGGATGAAAAACGAGCACCCCAACGGAGTAAATATGAGGACGTTTGGGAACCCAAAATAAGGGTGAGTTTTGAGAGAATTTTAAACCTAAAAATGGGGTAAAATGGGGTAATTTTTGGGGTAAAAGGCAACCGCCCGCAATCCCTTTGCTGAAGCGGGTTTGTGAGAAATGTTAAAAATTGTGTAAAAACAACTGCGCTTTCTTTTTTGAAAGACTCCGCAGATACTTTTTTTTCTACCCTCCAAAACGTCCAAAAAATCACACCATTTTCACACCAAAAATTTTGTCTGCCCCCCCGAAATCGCCCCAACTTTATCCCCCCAAATCTCTCCATCCCCCCCAATCTTTCACTCTCTAAACTACCCCTAAACTCTCCCTAATATTTCCCCGAAAATTTCCCCGAAAATTTCCCCGAAAAGCCCCTCGCCCCCTCGAAAAGCCTCCCTCGAAAAAAACTTCATCTTCAGTCCCCAAACCACTAAAACCACCTTCCTATTTCACGCTCTTAAAATTCCCCATACCCCTATCTCCCAACGCCTATACCGCCAAAACACTCCAATCCCCAAACACTCCCAATCCCCAAACCCTCCAACACCTTCCCCCTTCTGTCCTCCTACTCCGCGGCTTACGTCCATCCGTTTGCCCCGTTTCTGCCTCCCATAATTCTTTCTCCCTCCCCCCTATCCCTCGTACTCCGCGGATTGGTTCCACCCTATCCCTCCTCCTACTCCTCTCCCTCCGCTCTATCCACCGCCCCCATACTCCGCGGGTTGCTTCCACCCTCTTCCCCGACACCTCTTCGCGCCCCCTTTTCCGCTCCACCTTTTGGGGAACCTGAAGCGGTCATATTCCGCACTTTTTCCGTCCTACGGAAAAACAAAAACTCCCGATTTCGCTTGGAAACCGGGAGTTTGCTACTATTTGCTTTTCTTCAAAGTGGTGCCACCAAGAATCGTACGTTCTATCCAAACAGCTGAATATCTTTGATTTATGATTTATCTAGTAGTGTAATCGTTCGCTATTGATCCACTGGATAGTTTCAGTAAGCCAAGTTCTTGAAGTCGGGAAAGATTGTACTTTACACCATCCTCTGTAATGTTAGAAAAGCTTTTGCTTATCTCTTTTCGGGTCGCTTCCGGATGTCTTTTTAAGAATGACAGTATAACTTGCTGTTGTTCCGTCAGGTTTTGTATGGCTTTTTGGGTAGTCTTTTGGGTAGTAGACCTTTCTGGATATTCAAACATAAACGATGTCCAGATACCCGAAGCGTCATAGCGGAACTCGGGCGTGGAAAAAGCGTCATTCTTGCAAGCCGTGATTATCGTCAATCAAGTCCGCGTCCTCCATGCGTCCGCTCCGTTTGGCATACTTGCGGAACAAATCAAATGTAGTGTTGTCCAAGTCCTCCGCTTTCAGATAAGGCACAGGCACACCATCCCAAGTCTTGCCTTCCTTACGAAGCATGAAACGGTCGAGTGCAGCCCCTTTTAGTTCTTGATTGGTTGCACCGCTCCGTTGGAAATACTTGCCCTGGAAACTGACGGGGCAAGGATAAGCCTCCGTTACAATCTCCAGATTTGTCACCCATTGTTTTTCTTAAAATTCTCCGCCTGTTCCAGAATCTCCTTAAATACTTCATCATTTGTCACAGAAGGATAGCCATATTCGGCCAAAACCAAAATCAAATCCATTTTCAACTCTGCCTTTATGTCGTCACGAGTGGACCAGTCCGTGTACTTGGACTTATCAGCTACTATCTTCTTGATTTCAGCCGCGAGTTTCAGCAGCTTATCTTCGGGATATTCAAAACCAAACTGCTTGGCTATGGATTTCAGAATATCGTAAAAGGCTTTTTCTTCATAGCTAATGCCTAAATCAAGGAACGACTTCTTTTCCTTGTTCAATTCTTTCAACAAGTCTGCCATCTGATTGGCCACTTCCGTCAATACTTCATTTGCAAAGATAACACTATCTCTGCGGTCGTTGTATTTGTCAACCAAAGCACTCAACCGTCTGGAAAAATCCACGCCTTTTGCTTTGTTCACTTTCTTGAATTCTGTGATGACTGTTTTCAGCAGTCGTTCCATGAGTTTTACTTTCGTATTGGGCAATTTTAGTTTACCCAGACGCTCCATATATTCTTCGCTCAGTACATCCAAATTTTCTTTGTCATTGCCAATTTGAATAATTTCTTCCACGCCTTCCGATTGGATAGCTTCTTCTATCATCTCACTGACACGGCGACTCATCTGAGAGATATCTGGCGTATCACCTATTGTCAATTTATAAATGATAGAACGCACCCCACAGAAATAATGGATTTCTTCACGTTCATTGTCGCTTATCTCTTCGCTAGTGCTACACAAGTTAAATGCCGATTTTAGTTTCTTGGCATGTCCCATAAACAAGTTTTCCTGTTCTTTGGTGCGTTGTATGAACTCAGCTCCCCTATTCAAACAATCCAATTGTTCCAAGGGTGTCCCGGTTGTAAACACCGAGTAATCGAATCCACCGAACATCCGACGGATAATATCTAATTCGTCTTTCACCATCGTAACAGATCGCTCTACGCTCTCCACCGAATCCAAGTTGGCATCCCCTTGCGCATAACGTTTCAACGCTACATTCATGTTGCTCTTAATGCCGATGTAGTCCACCACCAAACCTTTCTCTTTGCTTGGATAAACACGGTTCACCCGTGAAATGGTCTGCACCAAAGTATGCTGTTGCAAAGGTTTGTCAATGTACATCGTGTCCAGACAATCCACATCGAATCCTGTTGTCCACATGTCGACTACGATGGCTATCTTAAAGTTAGATTTAGGCTTCTTGAATTCCTCTGCAAAGGCGCGGCGGTCTTCATCCGTTCCTAACAAGTTGTACAGTTCCGGTTTGTCGTCCTTGCTTCGGGTCATAATCAGCTTTATCTTCTCGATAGGTAGTTCCTGATTCCCATAAGGGACACGTGGCTCCGCTGCCATCATATAATGCACCTCATGCGCTTCTTCGCCAGGTATTTTTGCCCATTCGGGACGCAAGGAGATAATCTTTTTATAAAGGTTGAAAGCAATGGTTCGGTTGGAACAAACGAACATTGCCTTACCCTCTACCGTACTGCCTTCTCCCACCCGTTTCTCATAGTGGGTAATGAAGTCTTCGGCCACAGCTTGCAAGCGGTCGGAGTCACCCAAAATGCGTTCCATCTTGGTGACCGCCTTCTTGCTCTCTTCTATTTGGTATTCATTGGCACCTTCTTCTGCACATTGCTTATAATAATCCTCTATCTCTTGCAATTTCTTGTTGTCAAGCAAAACCTTGGCAGCACGTCCTTCGTACACAATACGCCGTGTGATACCGTCCGTCACCGATTCGGTCATCGTATAGGCATCCACCACCTCACCGAATACGTCAATCGTGGCATCAATCGGTGTTCCCGTAAAACCTACGTACGTGGCATTAGGTAATGAATCGTGTAGATATTTGGCAAAACCGTAGTTGCGTTTCACTCCCTTGTCCGTCTGCTTCACTTGCAAAGCTAAGTTCGTTTGCGAGCGGTGTGCCTCGTCCGATATACAGATGATGTTTGCCCGCTCAGAGAGTAGCCGCGTGTCTTCCGTAAATTTATGTATGGTGGTCAGGAACACGCCGCCACTGGGTCGCCCAGCCAAGTGTTCCCGAAGTTTATCCCTACTTTCCACCTCTACTACACATTCATCGCCAATAAACTTCTTAGCCGTTCCAAAGAGTTTGGAAAGTTGGTCATCCAAATCGGTACGGTCGGTTATCAGGACTATCGTAGGGCTGGCAAACTCCCGACTTCGCATCAACATACGAGTAAGGAATAACATCGTGATGCTTTTGCCACAGCCTGTTGCCCCGAAGTAAGTACCTCCTTTCCCATCTCCGCCGGCTTGGAGTTTGGAATGTAGGCGGATATTCTCGAACAGCTTTTGTGTGGCAAAGAATTGAGGATAGCGGCAAACCACTTTCTTCTCGTTCTTCGACGAATCGGGGAAAAACACGAAATCCTTTATTACGCTCAGCAGCCTCTCTTTCCGGAACAAACCTTTGACCATCGTTAGGAGGGAATTGATTCCGTCTGTAGCCTTATCATCTGCTTCTACTTTCCGCCACGCATAAAAGAAATCGTAAGGAGAAAACAGAGAGCCATATTTATTGTTCACCCCATCGCTAATCACCACAAAAGCGTTGTATTTGAACAAGTCTGGAATATCACGGCGGTAGCGCACTGTAAGTTGGGTATAAGCATCCATGATGGTAGTGGCTTCTTTTATGGCCTCTTGAACTCCAACACCACCACAGGCAGACCATTCACATAAACAATACCGTCGGGAATACGCCGCTCCGCACCTTGTATTTCCAACTGATTAACGATGCGGAACAAATTATTTTTTATGCCGTCTTTGCGGAAATCTATCGGCTCAACAAACAAATCCGGCAAAGCCGCATCCTCTCGCTTCAACGAAAAGCCTTCTGTTATCAGCCCATAGGTATAACGGTTCTGTTCATACAAAGAGAAGCCCACATTGGCGGTCAGCATGGCAAGCACACGCTCTATTTCTAACCGCGTAATGCTTTCCCCGCTGTAGCGGTTGCGCAGATAGAGGCGCATATCATCCCGAAGCAAGACATCGCTTACTTCCTTATGGATTTCTTCTCCTCTTGTGTAGGTGTAACCCTCCTGCCGGAACAGCTCCATAATGGATAGTTCAAGGGTGTGTTCGTTGAAGTGTGGCATAATAATCATTTTTGGTAAAGAGAATTATACTCATCATCGTCTTTCATCTTTTCTACTAAGAAATCAACCCAATCTTTTGTATATCCGTAATTTTCATTTCTTGAATCATATATACAATATTTTCCATCTGTCCTTTCTGGATTTTCATCTCCCTTTTTAGGACGAATCCCATATTTTTTCCAACAACGAGTATGCGTATCTGCATTAAATTTATCCACCACCTTTTTGCCCACTTGCTTCTTAGGATTTCCTAATTCTTTTTGAACAAGTTCTACAACCTGTGATGGATTTAGTAAATCTGCGTTCGTAACATTCTGAAGAACAACCTTCGTCTTAACCAAGGCCGCAATTCTATTAACATTTTTCTTTTCTTCATCAGTCAGTTTGTCATAAGCGTAAAATTGTATAGGTAATGCTTCTTTTGAATTATGATTAGCAACTTGAATCAAAAATGCGTTGAAAGAGTAATCACCACTATTAAGTATTTCAGTAGAAATAGAAGATCTATAACTTGCAATCCAATCTGCAATTTTTCGATGTTCAGGGCTTCCCTTTACAGCCATAGCCAAGGTACGTGACGAAGGGAATAATTGTAATGCAAAAGACAAAGATTCTCTAAGGCAGTATTTTGGACCAAATTCCTTTTCCACAATTTTATCAAAATTCATCAGTAAGGACTGGCACTCAGCAAAAATATTAGGATCCAACTCAGGCATGAATTTATGCTCCAATTTATTCCTTAATGGAATAAAAAACTCCAAATTCTTCCTGATTGGATTGTTTGTTTCAGTGGTAAAATACTTACTAACACAGGTCTTCAATTCCCAATATTGAAATTCTCCATCTATTTTCTTATATCGATTCCTATCTTTTTCTTTATAGATAGGTTTTATATTCTTTCTGATGAATATTGCATGAAATAACGAAGTCCATGCGATGCACATAAGAACAATATATCCTCCTGATTTGAATTTTACAGCTGGTTTATTATACATTTCTACCGCAGATAATGCAGAATCCAATGCTTTTTCTAAACTCATCCGAACTTTTTTAGGTACACCTCTAGACATATCCAGTATTATTTTTGTTCCATCTTCGCCAAAAGCAAAGACTGTAATTCGATTAATTTCAGGTTCTCTCTTCTTAGTCTAAAATGGTAATCAAACAAGCATAAAAACATCTTATCCTGCTCAATTAACAACTTAGAAGGAGGTAGAAATACTAATGCATTTTCCAAATCTTCCCTTTTAATATGTCCCATAGACGTGGCTTTTGCTGATATTAGATTTTTCCATGTTTGTATATGACGTTGTGTAGAAAGGAAGACAAACCATTTCGGATAACCCAAAGAAACGATCTTGAATAAATGTTGATTTAAAGCACAGACTTCTCCACACCAAATTTCTATAAGCAAGGTAGCAGACCATGAAAAAATAATCTCTCCACCTTTGATTATGAATTTTTCAGGAATGCAGCTGGCTCGATCACTATTGTTATCACAATATCCTTGAGACAATTCTCTTATTTTTAGAACAGGAATACTGTGAACTTTTGCTGGATAAGTTTGACAGGCTACCCCATTAAGGTATTCTGCTATATCTGTCAAATGACCTATTCTCCAGCCCTCGGGCAGATTCTCTTTATCAATCCCGTCCACAAACATCTTGCGGTAGAGGGCTTGCGCCGTTTTTTCCAACTTGGCAATGATTTGCTTATTAAGACGAATGCGACGGGTAATCGTTTCATATTCAGACACAATCTTCTGTTGCTGTTCTATGGGAGGAACGGGTAAAGTCATATTACAAAAATCCTCCCAGGTAAGACTTCCTCTTACGCCTCCAACCGCATAAAAACTTGCTTCTCTGTCGAATTCTTTTCGAGAAAACCACATCATAAGATATTGAGGAAGAAGTTTCTTCTTATCAAAAACTTCAAATACAGGATAAGCTGGTGACATGATAGCTTCTCTTTCTTCTAACATGGCTATGGGGACTTTCCCATCTCGACTAACCTGCATTAAACTACAAGCAAATTGCTCCTTCCGAATAATCTTATATTTGGATAAATCTGTGCCTATCACATTCGCCACAGAGGGAATAAAAGATTTGTCTATGGTCAAACCGACAAGTTTCGTCACCTCCAAATTTCGGTTTCTTACATCCACCTCGCGGATGTAATCGCCCAGCCGTTTCATTACTCCCTTATTCATAGTTGTTCTTGTTTATCAGGTTCACCACGACTTTCACTATCACATCCTTTTCCTCTGTGCGGCTTTCGGCAATCATCAGCGTGAGGGCGACAAGGGTGTTGTCGGCTATGCGTTTCGTGCCGTCCGTGTTATAAAGGATGCCGTTGCCTGCCATAAACCATAAGAATAGCGTAGCGGCTATGCGCTTGTTACCATCACTAAACGAATGATTCTTAGTTACGAGGTAAAGTAACATGGCGGCTTTTTCTTCGACCGAAGGATAGAGGTCTTGCCCACCGAACGTTTGGTATATCTGGCCGATGGAGCTCTTGAACGAGTCGTCCTTTTCATGGGCAAACCATTGGCTTCCGCCAAACTTAGCTTTCAATTCTTGGATAGCTTGCATGGCTCCCTCGTAGGTGGCACGGAATTTGGCTTCGTTCGTGGTCTGCTCTACCGCCAACTGCTGATAATCGTATTTGTCTAAGGTGTCGAGGGCATAGGCATAATCGGAAACCACCTCCACCAGATTGAGTGTATCGTTGGAAGTCAACGCTTCTTGTGCCTTGACCGTCCTGCCCAAGACGGCAACCAACTGTTTCAGCTCCGTGTAACGTTGCTCCGTCAAGGAATTATTGACGGCATAACCTTTCACTAAATACTCTTTCAACACCTTGTTTGCCCAAATGCGAAATTGCGTACCGCGCTTGCTTTTTACACGATAGCCTACGGAAATGATAACATCAAGAGAATAAAAAGCAACGGACTGCTTCACTCCATCAACACGCAAAAAATGCGTGTTGATCTTTTTCTCCAACTCATTTTCAGAAAATACATTATTGATGTGCTTTCTTATGGTCTTTTCATCCCTTTCGAATAATGCTGCCATTTGATTGGCAGATAACCAGACTGTATCATTCTCCAATTTTACATCAATGGCTGTTTTCCCATCATTCGTCTGGTAAATTACAATTTTGTTATTCAAGTCCATATCCAACGCTTTAAACAGGTCCAACAGTTCCTTTTTGCTTTCCGCCTCTTGGCGGAGCAGTTCTTGCATCTCGCTTTGCAGTTGCCCAAATGCGAAATTGCGTACCACGCTTACTTTTTACACGATAGCCTACGGAAATGATAACATCTAAATTGTAGAGGGTTGTTTGATAGGTCTGGTCAGCGTCTTTACCCATATGTGCAAAATTTGCACATGTGGTCTCTCGCTCCAATTCATATTCCTTATATATGTTGTTAATGTGCCGTCCGATAACAGTACTGTCCTTTTGAAACAGTTCTGCCATCTGTGCCTGTGAAAGCCATACCGTATCTCCATCCATCCTGACATCTACGGTGGTTTGCCCATCGGCGGTACAGTAAATTACAATTTTGTTATTCAAGTCCATATCCCAACACTTTAAACAGGTCCAACAGTTCCTTTTTGCTTTCCGCCTCTTGGCGGAGCAGTTCTTGCATTTCGCTTTGCAGTTGCTTCATTTTTGTATCGAAGTCGATGCCTTCATCCCGGTTCTTGAACTCGATGTATTTGCTGGGCACGAGCGACCACCCTTTTGCTTCTATTTCTTCCAGCGTAGCGGAATAACAGTATTCAGGTACATTCCGATAGGTTTGTTCATGCCCTTCTCGTTGCCAGTTATGGAAGTTTTCAGCTATCTGTGCAATCTGTTCCTGGGTGAACTGGATGTATTTCTTCTCGAACGGTTCGCCCCATTGACGCAAGTCCATAAACAAAACTTCATTTTCCCGGTTACGGTATTTCACCAGCTCACCGTTCTGCTCTACCGTACGGGCTTTCCGGTTACCTGCCAATATCCAAAGTGTAACGCTGATATCCGTAGAGTAGAACATATTACGAGGAAGGATTACAATGGCTTCCACCAAATGGTTCTTCAATAGTTGACGACGTATGTTCAACTCGGTGCCGTCGCCGCTTAACGCACCGTTGGCAAGCAGAAAGCCTGCCATGCCATTGGCAGAAAGTTTAGAAACGATGTTCAGAATCCATCCATAGTTGGCGTTACTTGTAGGTGGCACTTCATACCCATGCCAACGTGGGTCGTTGGTCAGTTCGTTTTCTGCTCGCCACGCCTTTTGGTTGAAAGGCGGATTCGCCATAATGAAGTCTGCTTTCAAGTTTTTGTGCTGGTCCTCATGGAATGTATCGGCAGCTTTTTCGCCTAAGTTACAAGCAATGCCACGAATAGCCAGATTCATCTTCGCCAACTTATATGTGGTGTTGGTGTATTCCTGCCCATATACGGATATATCCTTTTTGTTACCATGGTGCACCTCAATAAATTTCATACTCTGTACGAACATGCCGCCAGAGCCACAACAAGGGTCATAAATCTTGCCTCGGTAAGGCTGTATCATTTCCGCTATCAGGTTAACAATCGTTTTGGGCGTATAATACTCCCCTTTACCTTTCCCTTCAGCTATGGCAAACTTGCCCAAAAAAATACTCATATACGCGACCTATCAAATCGTGTTCCTTATCTTTCTGTGTATCTATCTTACCGATGACGTCCAGCAGACTTGCCAATTTAGTGCGGTCAAGCCCTAATCCGGAATAATAATTACTTGGCAAAGCGCCTTTCAGTGTCGGGTTGTCTTTTTCCACCTGCGCCAAAGCCGCATCTATCTTGATGGCAATGTCGTTCTGTTTGGCATTTTCTATCAAATAGCCCCATCGGCTTATCTCGTTTAGGTAGAAAACATTCTTGGCATTATAAAATACAGGTTGTTCAACAAACGCGTCCTTACCGTCTGCTATCAGTTCGTTACGGCGTTCCACAAATAGGTCGTAAGCATATTTCAAGAATATCAAACTCAATACCACATGCTTGTATTCCGACGGTTCAACCGACCCACGTAGTTTATTCGCCGAGTCCCAAAGGGTTTCTTCTATGCTCTTTTCTTTCAGCTGCTTCTTTGCCATGATGTTATTTTTCTATTCCGTTGTTAATCAATCTCCTTGCGTCCACATTCAGTATAGCAGCTATCTTCATTAACATTTCCAATGAGGGTTGGGTAGCATTGGAACACCAGCGCGAAATGGTTGCCTCGTTCTTTCCTAACTGCTCAGCCAACCATTTCCCAGTTTTTCCTTGTTCTACTAATACTATTTTTAGTCGATTTATCTTTTCTGTTCCCATATTAAAACGTATTGCATATGTACAATATTAATTGATCATATTTGCAAAGATAGTGATTTAAAGATAAGAGTAGGTGAAATCTCTCGATTTTTGTTCTTATGGAGGAGGTTGCAATGGGGGATGATGAGCGGGTGGTAAATGGAAATGTAGAAAAAAAAAAGAGCCTATGACCGGACAGTTACCTGTCGCCATAGGCTTCGTCTTGCAGAAGAAGTAGCTTTATCCTAACACGTACCTTAAAGATTGGTCACGGATAGCGAAAAGAACAAATACAAAGTTTCTTACAGATTACCATAATGAATCTTCGGTGAAAACGGACTTTTGGTGAAAACTTGGCCCTAAAACTCAGCTTGTCTACGCTCCCTCTTGGCCCCCCTTCTCCACGTTCCTTGCTCGCTCTTTCCTATCCCCGCCCCTCGTACTCCGCGGGTTACTTCCACCCTCTCCCTCCTACTCCTCTCGCTCCGCCCTACCTCTGCCCCCGTACTCCGCGGGTTGCTTCCATCCTCTTCCCCGACACCTCTTCGCGCCCCCTTTTCCTCTCCACCTTTTGGGGCACCGGAAGCGGTCATATTCCGCACTTTTTCCGTCCTGCGGAAAAACAAAAACTCCCGATTTCGCTTGGAAACCGGGAGTTTACTGCTATTTGCTTTTCTTCAAAGTGGTGCCACCAAGAATCGAACCAGGGACACAAGGATTTTCAGGAATTTACTGCTAATTGTCCTTCCTTGAATCTGCGGCTATTATCAGAGTGGACAGCCAACCCGATGTTGCCGTTCTCGTCCGTGCGGAATGCCAAACGGGCTTCAGTGTAAATGGTGTTATCGCCAATGGGGAATGCAATTGTCACGAGGTTACTCTTCTGCAAGTTGAGTAGCTTCTCCAGTTCTCCGCTTTGTCCCAATCGCTCACGGGGCAGTCCAAGACTGTCCAAGTTCTTCAACAATCCGTCCTTACTGTTGAACTTTAAGAACGAAGCCTGATTTGTTGCTTCGGCTTCGGTGGTTTTAAGATTTCCCTTCTCGTCAATACTCGAAACTACAGAGAGCTTACCAGCCTCCTGTTCGTTCTTCACTTCTGTACAGTCTTCCAAGACCAATACATAGGTGTCATTGCTGTTCGATTCCATAATTGCTTATTATTGATTGACTAATCAATTATCGAACAACAAATATATAAGGGAAATTTCAACTATCTAAGACTCAGGGAAATCACAGAAAAATAAGGGGGAAATGAAGGCAAATTGAAAATCTCCGCCTTTTGTATATATTTTCATGGAGTTTTGGGGGGTATTCGAGAATAGGTTATTATATTTACCCATGCGAAGGCGTATTTCAGTTTTCACCCCAGAGATAGCCAGAGTCCGAAAAGGCAAATAAAAGAGTAGGATAACTTTTTCTTAATCTGTCGTTATGAGGAAAATTTTTACTGAAGCACTTTGGAAGAATCAGTTATGTATAGCAACTAGTCAAGGTGTTTTTTTTCGGCCATTGGGTACAGAATGTCATATTGAAAGCTTGTGTGAAAATGCAATAGTTGATAGAGGTGAAGAATCTACTTACTCCCTGGAGAAAGTAGCAGAAAAACTTAGTTTGGTTTCTTGTGCAGCTATAAGTCTTAGATACTTCTATCCAGTTGAACTAGGGCTTATAGAGTCCGAAGTGATAGCATTTGGAGACTCAACAGTAAGCTCCATAGATATCCATTGTCATTATTTGGATAAGTTGACCCTAACAGACATTCGAGATTTAAAAAAACGCAATGGAAGAGTATGTTCTTTGGTCTTTTATTCAATCTAAAGAATTATAATAATTGCTTGTATCGAAAAATCTATATAGATGAGAAAGGGGGAATAAGAAATTGTCCTGGGATGTCACATTGTTATGGATTGATTGATGATGACAGGTTACAATTGAACTCATTACTCACTTCTCCCAAATTCAAGAAGTGCTGGTTCTTAACAAAAGATCTTGTAGAAGAGTGTCAAGATTGTGAGTTTAGATATGCTTGTCTTGATTGTCGTTGTTTCCTTAAGAAACCAGGAAACTTATATTCCAAGCCTTTAAAATGTCAATATACACCATGATAACAATGAAAAAGAAAATTCTCCAAAATACACTCGTATGCTTATTAATGAGTATTATGATTTCATGCGCAACACAACAACCTATATTTCTTAGTGAGCATGCAACTATTAGACTGAGCAATAACACCATCACGAGTAATGATCAACCTATTTTAAGGGTGGCGAAATCGGTATTGAATTTAGAAGGGAAAAAACTAATTTTCGAGAAAGACTCACTGCCAAAGAATATAAGGAAATACATATCTACAATTTTACGAGAATGTCATTCAAGTCAAGATACACTTGTAGCTATTTCACAAGACTTTATTGTATCAAAAGGTCTTAGAACAAGCCAAAAGCAGAATGCTAATTATATGTATAGATTTGATTTTGAAATTGATCGTTGGATATGTTCATATATAGCTGATCCAGCTGAATATGTTCCGCCTGTGGACAATCCTTTTTTGTTTTTCAGAAAAGTATATGTGGTTGAGAGAAGAAATAGGATAATTGTTAAGGACTATTTTGGAGATATTTCTGTCATCTATGTTATACAAGGGAGAAATAAAGAAGCCCTTTTTAACAACACGTCCGTTTGGAGTCCTTCAGAATTCCCTGCTTTAATATCAACCGTATACTATATTCAAGAAAGACTAGACCCGATTAGCCATAATATAGCGAAGAATAAAACCATTAACTAAAAAGACAGATTATGAGAAAGATATTAGCTATAGTCGTTTTTTGTTTCATTTCTCAAATATCGATGTTCTCTCAGGAGAAATACTCGGGACGAGTAATATCATCTGTAGATAGGAATCCAGTAGCTTTTGCTAATGTAGTAATATTAGCAAATGACTCTTCTTTTCTTGCAGGAGGAGTTACCAATGAAATGGGAGCATATTCTATTGAAATAGAAGAAGGGAAAAAACCTCAGTTGTTCAAAGTGACTTGTATCGGGTATGAAAGTTTGATTCAGCCTTTGAATTTATATCCTCAAAAAGGAGCGAATATAGTCCTGAAAGTACATGCTAATCAACTGCAAGAAGTGACAGTCTTGAGAAAACATAAAGCTTTCACTCTGAAAGATGGTTCATTTGTCGCTAATGTTTCAGTCATACCTTCACTAAAAAACAGCGGATCTATTGACAATCTGATGAACAGCATCCCTTTTGTTCAAGGGGGAGGAGGAGTCTATTCAGTTTTAGGCACAGGTGGCAGTGCGACACTTTATCTTGACGGTCAAAAAGTGCAGGACGCCAGTATTCTACAGCGCTTGCGTTCCCAAGACATCGCAAGTGTTGAAGTCATTAACACGCCAGGAGTTCAGTACAAGGCTTCCACTAAATCAATTATCAAAATAAATACCATCAAGAAACAAAACAGCACCAGTCTGTCTGCATCCCAATACGCTCTAATACAAAACAAGCTAAGCACATATACAGGAGTTAATATTTCTCATAGCAACACACGGACTTATTGGAATTTCAATTTAGGTTATAGTCACACTGCCATGTCAAATCAGAATACTGATTACTATAGTTTGCAGAATAGTGGAGGTAATTTGTCTGAAACCTCAAGTTCATCAGACATCATCAACCGAAGTGATTTTCTTATCGGAGGATTAGTCTTGAATATATCGCCCACTAAAGAGACCAATATAGGTCTTATCTCTAACTTCAATATCGGGAATGCGAACTTTGACATTACTTCAAATGGACTGAAACATTCCGAAAATGGGATTGAACTATTGAACACACCGTTTTCGTCGCAATTAAGAACAAGACCGTTCAAATCAACCTCGAGTTTGTATTATAATGGAAAGATTGGAAAAACAAGTGTGAATGTTACTGATGAGTTTCTCTTTGGTAGTGCCACCAAGACCTTTTCATACGATGAAACCTCTACTTCATCAACTGTAGAAACTTCCGGCGAACAGGGTTATGCTATGAACTCGGCAATGTTATCATTCCAAACACCTGTCAAGGGGATAAATTGGGGATATGGTGCTGAAATGACCGTCAGCTTCAACAAGAATAACCTGTTTAAGAATGAACAAGGGATAACCACCGATGTCATTAATTCCACAGTTAAGAACAGACAAACTCTTTGGGCAGCTTTCTTTGATATGAGAGCCAGATGGAAAGAACTGACATTATATGCAGGTATTCGCTACGAATATGAAGCATCTTCATACATCCAGAATAGAATAAAGCAACTTTTTCATAAACCATCTCCTCATTTTCTAAGTCCGACTCTCTCTCTGTCTTATTCTGGGAAAGACCTTCGAACAACCGTGTCGTATAGGAAGAGTATCAATCGGCCTTCATACTCGTCCTTAAATAACTTTACAATCATCGAAAACCAATACATTTATCAGCAAGGGAATCCTTTCCTGCTTAACCAGACAAATGATGTCGTACAGCTCTTAGGTACATACAAGAAACTATCATTCAATGTAAGCTATAATCATATACAAAATACAGCAACGACTGCATTGACAAGACATGAATCCAAAGAAAATGTAGTCTTAAAACGAGTAATCAACATTCCCGATTATTCCATGATTTTTCTCAGCCTGAACTGGAAAGATTCATATGGTCCTTACTCCCCATTGATAAGAGTCAGCTTCCAAAAACAGTTTTTAGAATACAATGGCGACTCTTTTAATCGTCCAATGATCAGACTCTCAACCGAGCACTATATAGACATGGGGAAAAATTGGCGTTCTGGGGTTTACGCCAGCTATTCAAGTAGGAATAATAATCTTTTCACGGCTCTCTCTTATAGGTGGAATTATCGTATTATGCTCTCAAAAAGCATCAAGAATTTTACATTTGACCTGAATTTTCAGAATTTATTCCTTGATAACAAACTCTACAGAGTGAGAGAAATGTCGGGTATTATTTCCAGGGGAATAGAAGCTCAGGACTTTTCAGGCATTAGTTTGAACATTTCATACCGCATTAATTCTGTTAAAGCCAGCTATAGAAATAGCATGACCAGCAATGAGAGCAAACGTTTTTGATACTTTCTTTCATAAGCGAATATACTCTTTTCGACA
>JAEWGA010000035.1 GCA_023388555.1 Bacteroidota bacterium
GTTTTGTAAAGCCATATTCGTCCGAGGTTTCGTGGTAATTTAAGTTAGGTATCTCGGAGCTCATGCCAAAATAAGTCACCATAGCTTGTGCCATTTTTGTTACGCGTTGCAAGTCGTTAGCCGCACCGGTTGATATTTCGCCTAATGCAACTTCTTCGGCAGCACGCCCTCCTAAGATAGCACACATTTCATCTAAGAGCTGGGCCTGAGTTGTTATTTGTCGTTCTTCGGGCAGATACCAAGCAGCCCCTAAAGCTCTTCCTCTCGGCACAATAGTTATTTTAACCAGAGGATTTGCGTGCTCTAATAACCAGGAAACGGTTGCGTGTCCAGCTTCATGCAGAGCAATAGTTTTTTTCTCTTGAGCCGTAGTAATTGTTGTTTTGCGCTCTAACCCACCAATAATCCGGTCAATGGCATTCATAAAGTCCTCTTTCCCAATAGCAGTTTTCCGGGATCGGGCCGCTATTAGTGCTGCTTCATTACATACATTAGCTATATCGGCCCCTGAGAATCCTGGTGTTTGGCGTGCCATTAAGTCTATATCAACCGAGTCGTCAAGTTGTAAATTCCGCATATGTACTTGGAATATCTCTTTTCTCTCGGTCAAATCCGGCAGGTCCACAGTTATTTGTCGGTCAAAACGGCCGGCCCTTAATAAGGCCTTATCCAATATATCTACCCTATTGGTTGCCGCCATAATAATTACACCGCTATTTGTACCAAAGCCATCCATTTCGGTAAGCAGCTGGTTAAGCGTATTTTCTCTTTCGTCGTTTCCGCCAAATCCTGCATTTTTTCCTCTGGCACGTCCCACGGCATCTATTTCATCTATAAACACTATACAGGGGGCTTTTTCTTTTGCTGTTTTGAAGAGGTCTCTTACACGAGAGGCCCCTACACCAACGAACATTTCCACAAAATCGGAGCCAGAAAGGGAGAAGAATGGCACTTCGGCCTCGCCAGCAACAGCCTTAGCCAGTAAGGTTTTACCTGTACCTGGAGGCCCTACCAGCAATGCGCCCTTAGGTATTTTCCCACCTAAGCGAGTGTATAAACCTGGTTCGCGCAGGAAGTGTACAATTTCCTCTACTTCCTGTTTAGCGCCACTAAGGCCTGCCACGTCCTTAAATGTAACATTCACATTATTTTGTTTGTCGAATAGCTGTGCGCGAGATTTACCTACATTGAATATTCCATTAGAGCCACCAGCATTTGCCCCTCCCATCATTCGTCTCGACATCCAAACCCAGAAGAATATAAGCAAAACGAAGGGCAACCAATTTAGGATGTACACCCATACATCGCGCCGGTCGTTATCGTAACGAATATTTGCGGTAACAGGCTTGTCCGACTCTCTTAGTTTTTGGTACAAGTCGTTAAATGCATTTGCGCTGGGGATATCTACAACTACTTGAACAGAAGAAAGGAGTCGTTTTCGGCTGTTTGTGCTTTTTGTTATTGCCTGAACCTGGTCTTCGGCCGACTTTTTAACAGTGCCAACCAAATTGGCTTTGTCGGTATACACTACGACCTCGCTAAATGCATCGTTTTCAATTAAGGTTTGGAATTGGCTCCAATCCAATCTTTGCGTTCTTTCATCCGAGTCGAAAACCCAGATACCAATTAAAACAAGTGATATTAAAATATAAATCCACCCAAATCCTAACCGAGGCATCTTAGGAGATTTCTTTTGTCTCAAATCGGAAAAGTTTTCTCGTCCCTTATTATTCTTATTCATCTTTGTTGTTTATTCTTCAGTTGGGAAATCGTAACGGTTAGCATCTGCCCACAGCGTCTCTAAGTCGTAGTAATTTCTCAAGGCCGGAACAAATAGGTGTACCATAACATTAATATAGTCTAATGCAATCCACTCTCCGTTGCCCTGATGGCTGTACGATACTTTTTCATGCTCATTAGCCCATACAATTTCCCGTACCGACTCTGAAATGGCTTCCACTTGAGTAGGAGTATTTCCTTCCGCTATCACCATATATTTACATATTGAGTCTTCAATAGCCGATAAGTCCAACAGGGTGATATTCTTCCCTTTTTTCTCTTGTATTCCAGCTACAATGCTATGCACCAAGGCAGGAATACTGTTCTTGTTTTTTTTATTTTCTGTCACGTCCTAATATATAATAGATGTCTATATCCCGAATTTAGAGGTTTCTACAAATTCATTACAAAGATACCTCTACTCCACCAACTAACATAGCAAAAACCATGCCTATCTTTTTTTTAGGGAATAATGGTCACTTTGCCTACTTCGCTTCCGCTGCTCCAAGGTTATTGAGTGGGGGAGAGGCCAAATCCTGCTCTTTCTCCCACCAATATAGGCGCGTATCGGGATACAGTAAATAGGCATTTCGCTTTTTTTTATAGGTTATTAAGTCCGGAATCCAATTTTCTCTTATTTGCGCAGCGGTATACCCCGCGGTTATTTGCTTTCGTAGGGCAGCGGTTCCTGCCAATAAGTCGAAATAAGATGAACGCGTAAAAAAGCGCACACCGTATTTATTACTTAAACGGTATAGCTGCACCAAAAACTCCAAATGGATTTTATTTCCCGACAATGAGGAGAGAGGTGGCCCATAGCACACCCGTCCTTTATGTAAAGGGTTCATAGCGCCAGCACGCGAGTTTGGGGTAAAACAAACCTCTCCCATCTTTTTATTGGGGTAGCCTACTTGTTCAAACGGAGTTTCAGTACCACGACCAACACTCCAGGATGTTCCCTCCAGAAAACACAAAGTAGGGTACAGTGCTATTGCCCTGGCGCTTTTTAGGTTTGGGCTTGGCGGTTTAGGTAAGCTATACGGTTGCCCATGTTTCCAACCTTGGCAAGGGATAACATGTAGGTTTAACAACGGATCACCCGCAATCCATTTTTCGCCAACCATCATTCGGGCAGCCTCTCCTAAGGTTAAGGCGTGTAGCACAGGTATGGGCAGAATTCCTACAAACGACTTAAACTTTTCTTCTTTAATCACCGGGCCATCTATATTATCACACGGGTTGGGGCGGTCCAGAAGCAATACAGGGATATGAGCAGCGGCACAAGCCTCCAATACGTAGTATAACGTACTGATGTATGTATAAAACCTGCATCCAACATCCGGCAAGTCAAAAATTAACAGCTCCACTCCCCGAAGTTCTTGCCCCGAGGGTTTCTTTCTTTTACCATACAATGATACAACAGGGATTTCTGCACCTATATAGCCTTGGTTCCGGACTGCTTGCCCTGCATCTGCTGTAACATAAAATCCATGTTCCGGAGTAAATACCTTCACAATATTAACACCTCTGCTTTGTAAAGTATCCACCAAATGAGGCATTGAGCCAACGGATAGCGTGGCATTGGCGTTTGTTACCACAGCCACTTTTAATGTGCCACACCGCTCTATAATCTCCTCCACACTATCTGCGCCCACTTTTATCCCCATATCTTCCTGGGAATAAACTTGGTTTACAAATGCAAGCAATACTACACATAAAAAGGCAAGGATTGACTTTCTCATACTCTGTTAGCTAAAGTGTAATACACTTGGTTATCCATGGTTTTGAATAGATGCAAGAATAGGTCACCACCTTCTTTTATCTTCCATCGTTTCCCAAAATCTTCTGTTGTGGTACCAATATTACGTACCGATAAATGGAAAGTGCCGCCCGAGAACTCTTTAGCTATTTGCCTACTCCATTTCCCGCCGCGAAGTATATGGAAAACTCGCCCCGGGAAGTTTGGTACCCGTTCGTTACTCATAAATAAAGAGGTATTAGGGTGTGGCTGCCATACCTTATGAGCGAACTCGGGGAAATAAGATATTCCAACTTTATTTATACCTGGGTCCGGGTCATATAAGTATGTTCCTATATCCACCGAGCAATTAGGCGTAGCAGGAGTTAAGGAGGAGGTGTAAACATACCCGTTTGCGGCCGAAAGCTCTACCACAACAACGTTCCCTTTAGCTTCCGGAGATATCATTAACAGTATCTCCTTACATTCCCTATTATAAGAAACCACATGTATATCTGCAACAAAAGGCCACGAAATACCTTGTAAGTATTTGAGGTCCAATACGGGGGATAACTTTACCAAATAACTTGTATTGGGGGACTCTTTATGTAGTAACGGGATAAGCGTACAAATGTTAGGAGCAGACTCTACCAAGCTATACGTACGCCTGCCACTGCTCCTGCGATCGGGGTCTATAAACACTAACCAAGGCTTTAACTCCTTAACCAGCGCCACACCCTCTTTTTCTGCACTTCCAGTATGCGTAACTATGTTACAAGCCCCCAACACTCCAAAGTTATGTTTGGCCATGCTACACCTATCCGGAGCTAAATCCATATAATGCCAAGAAGCAGCTTTTTTGCTAAAAAAGTAGGAGTCTACCCCCAATCCTCCAGTTAAGTCCACCCCAATAGCACCTGGTGCAACCAAGGAGGCCTTATAAGAGGCTAATATTTCCGAAGAACACTGTTCTACCGCAATGCTATCACAAACAAAAACATTTTTATTTTGGGCCCACGACGGGCATTTGTTCACCAACTTCTTTCGAGCCAAGATAGCTCTGGATGCTAAAGAGAGATCGATACCAGGGTATCTATCTCTCTTTAAGGTTAAGGACACTGGGTCCTCATCCAAATGTTCTTGTATAAATGCCAATAATGCTTCACTAATCATGGCACGTAGCACTCAATCAGTTTCACATTGCTACTCTTTGGCATTAAAACGCATTCCGACACTGTTGCGGGGAGCAATACACTCATTCCCTTTTTAAGGGGAGTGCTTATACCTTGTGCTACAATATCGCACTCACCCTCTGCTACAAAATAAGTAGTGAATGAGTCCCTTCTGCTTAACACTACTTGTTGTTCAGCTTTAACATCACGGAGGGAGGTTCGGAAGTAAGGACACTCTACAAGTAAAACATTCCCCTCTGCATCTGTTTTCCTATTGGCTGCTGGTATGAATTCCGACCCCGTAGCAGCATAGTTCAGCACCGTAGCCGACTCTTGCACATGCAGCTCTCGTTCATACCCTTTGCTATCCTTTCGCTTATAATCATACAAACGATACGTAATATCACTGGCCTCTTGTATTTCCATTACCAAGCACCCTTTCCCTATAGCGTGTACCGTAGTTGCAGGAATAAAAAAAGTATCCCCAGGTTTAACCTTATACTCATGAATATAATCGATGATTTCGCCCGACTCTATAATGCGCATTAAATCTTCTGGCGGAACATCCTTTTTCCATCCCACGTAAATTACAGCATCTTCGGTTGCATCTAAAACATACCACATCTCCGTTTTCCCTTTAGAGGAATGGTGGGCTTGTGCGTACTCATCGGCGGGGTGAACCTGAACGCTAAGGTGTTCATTGGCATCAATCATCTTAATCAAGAGGGGGAATTCAGCTCCATACCTTTCTAATACATGCTTTCCTAAAACCGCTTCTGGGTTTAAAGCAATGTAGCTATTAAGGTCCAGCCCCCTATGAGGGCCATTAGCAATTACCGATACCTCTCCTGCCATAGGGGATATTTCCCAGCTCTCCCCTACCCGTTCTTGGGTTATAGGAAGTTGCTTGTACGAGAAGATACGGGTTCCTCCCCAAATCTTGTCATGATACCGAGGTTCAAAAATTAAAGGATAATACGTTGCATTCATTACACTATTCTTTTTATATCGCTGTTATTAACATCTGCACAATTATAATTTACGAAGCACCATACATGTACGAGCCGGCAAATACAAATGTATCCACCCTTTGGACTCTATGGATAACAAAGGGTCGGGGGTTGTAAAGTGATGAACAGCCAGGTCGTTCCTATCATACCCGCCATACCTCGAGGAGTCGCTATCCAAAACTACCCTATATTCACCCGCTGGAACTATGATTTGGGCTTCTGGATAGGACTGGGTGGGATGAAAGTTATAAACAAACAAGAAGTCGCCTCTGCCATACGCTAAAATTTGCTCTTCGGAGTGCTCCCAATACTGTTGTAGTGGCAAGGACTCAAAGTTAGAAACACTTTGCACCAGAGCTAATACATCTTGGTCAAATAGGGAAAGCTGCTCATAACGCAAAAATCCATTACTTTCCAAACTCCACTGCCTGCGCGCATATTTATAGCTCCAGCCATTACCTTCACGCGGAAAGTCAATCCACTCGGGGTGGCCAAACTCATTTCCCATAAAGTTCAAGTAGCCACCATTTATTGTGGTTATTGTAACCATACGGATAAGTTTATGCAAAGCAATACCCCTCTCTACCATCATATTGGTGTCCGACTTATCCATATGCCAATACATCTCTTGGTCTATTAACCGGAATATAATGGTTTTGTCTCCCACTAAGGCTTGGTCGTGACTTTCAGCATAACTTATAGTCCTCTCCTCCTGCCTTCTATTGGTACATTCCCACCATATGGAGCCAGGGTTCCACTTCTCATCGGGTAGCTCTTTTATGGCTTTTATCCAAAAATCTGGGATATTCATGGCCAACCTATAGTCGAACCCATATCCTCCACTTTTTAAGGGCATTGCCAATCCGGGCATACCGCTTACATCTTCCGCTATTGTAATAGCATTCGGGTTTACCTCATGTATTAATTTATTGGCTAAAGTTAGGTACATAATAGCATCGCCGTCCTGGTCGCCATCAAAATAATCCTGGTAGGAGGTAAAGTTCTTCCCCATACCATGCGATTTATACAGCATCGATGTTACCCCGTCGAAGCGGAAGCCATCGAACTTAAATACCTCCAGCCAATACTTACAGTTGGACAATAAGAAGTGCAACACCTCATTTTTACCATAATCGAAACACATGGAGTTCCACATGGGGTGAAGCATCCGCTCTCCGCCATGAAAGTACTGAGTATGGGTGCCATCGAAGCAAGCCAACCCCTCACTTTCATTTTTAACAGCATGGGAATGTACTAAGTCCATAATAACCATTAACCCCAGCCTATGAGCTTCGTCTATTAGCTCCAACAAATCATCGGGTGTTCCAAAGCGGCTCGATGGAGCAAAGAACGACGACACCTGGTAACCAAAAGAGCCATAGTACGGGTGCTCCATAATAGCCATAATTTGAATGGCGTTATACCCTTTCTGGGCTATTTTAGGCAGAACATTTTTGGTAAACTCCTTATACGTTCCCACCTTTTCCTCCTCCGTTGCCATCCCCACATGGCATTCATATATCAACAATGGGCGCTCTGCTAAGAGGGGGGAGTGGTGACGTGGCACATAGGGGTGTGGTGGGTCCCATACCACAGCCGAAAACAAATGAGTTTCGGGGTCTTGTTCCACATAACGAGTCCATGCAGGTATCCGCTCCCCTTCTCCACCGACCCATTCCACAAGGAGTTTATAGTGGACTCCATGGTGCAAATCTTTTAACGGAATACGTACCTCCCACTCACCATTGCTTAAAGGTTGTAACCGGTAACGCTCTGTTTTAACCCAGCCACAAAAATCACCAACCAGGTACATTGCTGTAGCATTAGGTGCCCACTCCCTAAATACCCATTGGGTCTCCTCCTTATGTAACCCAAAATACAAATAGCCCGATGCAAAATCGGCCAACGTTTGTTTCCCTTTTGTTAACTCGGCAACCTTGGTCATAGCATAGGTATACCTCGATTGTATTTGGGCCTCGTAGGGCTTTAACCACGGGTCATTTTTTACTATCTGAAGCATGGTATTATTCTCGTTTATGGGTTAATCCCTATAACGTTTTGTTATATCCTGGTAGTTATCTATCCTCCGATCTCGTAAAAAAGGCCACCAGCGCCTAACCTGTTCGGACCTAAGCATATCTATATCCAAAACCGCAGTTTGCTCTTGGGTTTGCGAAAATTCAAGCAAAACCTCTCCTTGTGGTCCCGCAACAAAAGAGCTTCCCCAAAAAGTTATTCCTTGGGTTTGCCCAGAGGGGTCGGGCTCATACCCCACTCTATTTACCGCAACTACAGGTATACCATTGGCTATAGCGTGCCCCCGCTGAACAGTTTTCCAAGCACATTGTTGCCTTGTCTGCTCTTCGTGAAGGTCGGAGCTTTCATAACCTATAGCAGTAGGATAAATAAGGATTTCGGCCCCGGCCAATGCCATTAATCGGGCGGCCTCGGGATACCACTGGTCCCAACACACCAACACACCTAATACACCTACACTCGTACGTATTGGAGCAAACCCTAAGTCGCCAGGAGTAAAGTAAAACTTCTCATAGTAGGCTGGGTCATCGGGGATATGCATTTTCCGGTATAGGCCAGCAATTGTTCCGTCCTTTTCCAAAACCACGGCGGTATTGTGGTACAACCCTGGGGCTCTTTTCTCAAACAAAGAGCAAACTATAACAACACCCAGCTCTTTTGCTAATGTGCCAAACTTATTGGTAGAAGGCCCAGGAATAGGTTCCGCTTGGTCAAATACACCTACGTCTTCTACCTGACAAAAGTACAATCCATTGTGAAGCTCTTGTAATACAATAAGCTCGGCACCCTGTTCTGCACACTTACGTATGCTATTTTCCAAACGGGCTATATTATTCTTAATATCGGCAGTATTATGCTGTTGTATTAAACCTACCTTCATAGTTCTTCTGTATTAAGTTCGTATTGGTAAACCCTTCCGGAATTTGCATCGTTACACAATGCAACGAGCCATGTTGTTGCACCAAAGCACTACACAGGATGGGAATAACTTTTCGGTCAACAAACAATTCTTGTAGAAGCTGGATAGCCGTCTCATCCTCTTCTACACCATAAACAGGCAATAAAACAGCCCCATTAATAACCAAGAAGTTAGCATATGTAGCGGGCAGAGGATTGTTGGCACAAGCCTCCCAATCTGTTTTAGGTACAGGCAGGGGTACACACCTATAAGGTTCGCCATTGGCACTCCTCATTTTGTCCAGTTCCCTCTCGAGCATCTGCAAAGGGAGCCACCTGGGGTCGTTCTTATCTGCAGTATGGCAATATACTATGGTATGCTCGTCCACAAAACGTGCTAATGTATCAATATGGCCGTCCGTATCATCTCCTGGCAGGGGAAGAACATCCAAAATATAAAGGTGCTTCAGGCCTAATGCTTCTTCCAAGTATCGCTGCTGTACCTCAATAGGAATACCGGGGTTCCTATTGCTTTCGTTAATAACAGATAAGGTTGTCATACCAATACCACAGCCATCCGTTTCTATTGCGCCCCCTTCAAACACAAAATTCAGCGCATTCTCCAACCTAACCTCTGGCGAAAAAACAGACCTTTCCCAAAGGGTACGCACCACCATGTTATCCCTATTGGAGGGGAACTTCATTCCCCAAGCATTAAAAGCAAAATCCAATACAGTTTTTTGGGAGCCACCTAACGACAAGGGTCCAAAATCCCTGGCCCAAGTGTCGTTAAGGGGGAAATTATCCAGTACAATTAAAGGGAATGGCCCTACCTCTTGCAACACTTGGGGTAATGGCTCAGGGGTACTACATAACAAAATAACGGCCTGATGTTCACAAATAGCCTTAATGATTTCGGTATAACAAGCCCTAACCTCCCCAAGGTTATCCGCCCAGTCCATTTCATTCGTGGGCCAGCCCAGAATAACAGCATCCTGAGGTGCCCATTCTGGTAACAGCATATGCATAGGTAACGTTTCCATATTACAAAGATACCCAAATGTACCTATTATGGTAAGGCACTATCACTTTTAATACCCTGCGGCAATAAGCTTCTCATGGCATGGGCATTCCCCTCCCCGTGTATGCCTAATGTGTATTATCCATTACAAAACACATCCCCGGCAAAGCTCAAAGGGTTCTCACAAAGGGCTATCCCCCTCAAAAAAGATTGGGGGAAAAGGGGCATTTTGTTTACTTTTGTACCTAAACGAACCATAGCTCTCGAATAAAAGGTAAGCTATTGTTCTGGAGGTTTACCTCCATTCCTCTTAATTCATAATTCCTACAACAAATAATACTCACATGTTTGATAATCTATCGGAAAGGCTCGAACGCTCGTTTAAAATACTAAAAGGAGAAGGCCGTATTACGGAAATTAATGTTGCCGAAACCGTTAAGGATGTTAGGCGAGCCTTAATTGAAGCGGATGTCAACTACAAAGTTGCAAAACAATTTACCGATACTGTACGCGAAAAGGCATTAGGGCAAAACGTGCTCACCGCTATTAAACCTGGAGAATTACTCATAAAAATAGTACACGACGAGCTAACCGCCTTAATGGGAGGTAGTGCGGCCGAACTTCAACTCCGAGGGAAACCTAACATCATACTAATGTCGGGGCTACAAGGTTCTGGAAAAACGACCTTCTCGGGCAAGTTAGCCAATTATTTACGGAACAAAAAAGGATTAAAACCCCTCCTTGTTGCATGCGACGTATACCGCCCTGCCGCTATTGAGCAGCTAAAGGTACTTGGCGAACAACTCAAGATACCTGTATATACCGAAGAAGGTAACCAAAACCCAGTAGCTATTGCACAGTCGGCAATACAGTCGGCTGCCAGCCTCGGTTGCGATACTATAATTATAGACACTGCAGGGCGTTTGGCTGTGGATGAGGTTATGATGGACGAAATTAGCCGTATCAAGGCTGCCATTAACCCATCGGAAACTCTATTTGTTGTTGATGCCATGACGGGGCAGGATGCTGTAAACACAGCAAAGGAGTTTAATGACCGCCTGAATTTTGATGGCGTAATACTAACCAAGCTGGACGGTGACACTCGTGGTGGTGCAGCCTTATCCATCCGAACCGTAGTAGACAAACCAATAAAATTCATTGGCACAGGGGAGAAGATGGATGCCCTGGATATTTTCCACCCAAACCGAATGGCCGATAGGATATTGGGAATGGGCGATGTTGTGTCTTTGGTGGAAAGAGCTCAGGACCAATATGATGAAGAACAAGCACGAAAACTGCAAAAAAAGATTGCCAAAGACCAGTTCGACTTCAACGACTTCCTGGACCAAATACACCAAATAAAGAAAATGGGGAACCTAAAGGACCTAATGGCTATGATACCCGGAGTAGGGAAAGCCATCAAGGACCTCGATATCGATGACAATGCCTTTAAGAGCATTGAAGCCATCATTCACTCTATGACCCCAGAAGAACGCCAAAACCCTAAAATAATCGACGGTTCCCGAAGAAAGCGTATTGCCACAGGAAGTGGCACAACGGTGAATGAAGTAAACCAACTACTCAAACAGTTCGAACAAACCCGGAAAATGATGAAACTCCTTTCGGGAGGAGGACTAAAAAACATAGCTCGTAATTTCGGGCGTTAAAAGAAACTCCGCAAATCAATCCACCTTTAAACAACATCAGTCTATGAACCTTAGCTACCAACTTTTAGACGGGAAGAAAACTGCCCACGACATACAATTAGAACTCACCAAAGAGGTCGAGCAACTGTTAGCAGCTGGGCACAGAGCACCCCACCTTGTAGCCATTCTTGTTGGGCACGATGGCGGAAGCGAAACCTACGTAGCCTCTAAAATAAAAATGTGCGAATCCATTGGATATAAATCTACCCTTATCCGGTACGAAGATTCTGTTACAGAAGATGTGTTAATACAAGAAATTCATAGGCTTAACCAAGATGAAACGGTGGATGGGTTCATTGTACAGCTACCCTTACCCAAACATATCAACGAGCAAAACATTATAGAGGCAGTATCGCCAGCCAAGGATGTCGATGGATTTCACCCTATAAACGTAGGGCGTTTATCCATAGATATGCCCGGCTTTGTATCGGCCACACCCTTTGGAATCATCGAGCTTTTACGCCGCTATAACATAAGCACCCAGGGCAAACATTGCGTTATATTAGGGCGGAGCAATATTGTAGGCAAACCTATTGCCTCGCTATTGCTGCATAAGGGCTCCTTTGGAGATGCCACAGTAACCATTTGCCACCGCCACACAAAAAATCTAAAGGAAATAACCCGCACAGCCGACATCTTAATTGCTGCTATGGGAACTCCCCTCTTTGTTACAGAAGATATGGTAAAAGAGGGCGCCGTAGTAATAGATGTAGGCACTACACGTGTGCCCGACAGCTCTCGTAAAAGTGGCTACAAACTATGTGGCGACGTAGACTTTGAACGCGTTGCACCACATACAAGCTTCATAACACCTGTACCCGGAGGTATAGGCCCCATGACCATTATCTCCCTTATGTACAATACAATGCAAGCAGCAAAAACAAGAATAAAAAAAACAAAGTAACCCCAATACCTTACCCCACCTCTTAACGCCCACACTATTGTACTGGGCGTTCCCTTTTGTACACTCTTCTTTCTAAGCTATGTCCATCAGTCGGAATATCATTGCCAAAAACCTTTTGTCTTTTATTTTGGCAGCAGTTATAATTACGCTATCGTTCCCTGAAACCTTAAAATTCAAGTACGAATATGCTATTGGCAGGCCTTGGAACTATGAACTGCTAACAGCGCCTTTTAGCTTCGATGTGTACAAAAGCGCACCACTGCTCCAACACGAAAAGGATAGCCTTGCTCGCACCGTACACCCCTACTACGACTTAACGCCACAAGTATATATAGAGGCCAAGAAAAGGCTAATGGACGACTACCAAAAAGGCCGCTTAGACCACCTTAACAGCCAGTACATAGCCTACATACTAAGCACCCTGGAAAAAATATACGAACAAGGGGTTATATCCAATGAAGACAACCAGCTATTACAATCCAATACCGGGGAATGCTATATCCTGAACAATGTAAAAGTAGCAAGAAAAGCTACCACAAAAGAGCTATTCACCATTGTAAGTGCTTACGACTACATCCTGGGAAATGCACCAGGGCGTTTGGACAAAGAGGTACTTAAAAGCGCAAACGTTAACAACTACCTGCAGTCCAACCTACAACTAAACCAGGACATAACCGACAAAGTACTCCAAACCAAACTTGCCGATTTGTCTCCAACCATAGGGCAAATTCAAGAAGGTGAAAAAATAGTTAACCGCGGAGATATAATCAGTTACGAAACAAGCCAAATCCTGGACTCCCTTAAACGCGTTTACGAAACCCAAACCAATTCCGCCCGAGAAATCCTCCTTATCCGGTTAGGGCAGTTCGTCATTAGCTTACTCCTTCTGCTCAGCTTCTTTAGCTACCTATATGCTTTCAGGCCCGAATACCTGAAATCCATTAAAAACACCCTCTTCTTTCTCATCCTCATGGTGGGGTTCACCATTCTAACACAACTATCCGTAAACTTGAAATGGATTAATGTTTTCATAATTCCCTATGCCATTATTGCTATACTTACCCGCACCTTCTTCGACTCCCGCACCGCCTTCTCCTGCTTCTTTATAACAGTTATTCTTAATGCTCTATTAGTCCCCTTTGCCATAGAGTTTATAATAGTAGAATTTGTAGCCGGGATGGCCACCGTGGTCACTCTTCGCAACCTAAACCAAAGGTCCGACCTCATCCAATGCACCTTCTTTGTACTACTATCTATGATAGTTACGGACCTTGCCTTCCTACTGTATCGGGACGGAGGTATTACATCCAACGCCCTATTCAACACCCTGTTCTTCGCTATAAACTTCATATTCTTAATGTTCTCCTATGTATTTGTATACATAGTAGAAAGAGTTTTTGGCTATGTTTCCAACGTTAGCCTGGTAGAGCTTTCCAACTTCTACAACAGTCCTCTTCTCCGACAACTTTCGGAAATAGCCCCAGGGACAGCACAACACTCCCAACAAGTTGCTATTTTAGCAAGCGAAGCAGCTTCCAAAATAGGGGCCGACGTACAGCTTATTCGTACAGGCGCACTTTACCACGACATTGGCAAAATGCGAAACCCTACCTACTTCACCGAAAACCAAGGAGAAACAAACCCACACGATAGGCTCCCCTACGAAGAAAGTGCTAAAATCATAATACGTCACGTAACCGATGGCATTGAAATGGCCGAGAAAGCAAAACTGCCAAGCCGCGTTATCGACTTTATCCGGACCCACCACGGGCTAAGCAGAGTAAAATACTTCTACAACAAATTCAAAAACGAAAACCCCGATAGGATAATAGACGAATCCGTCTTCAGGTACCCCGGTCCAAACCCTTTCTCCAAAGAAACAGGGATACTAATGCTTGCCGATGCCGTTGAAGCCTCTTCCCGAAGCCTTAAAGAACTCACCGAACAAAAAATATCCAACCACATTAATAAAATTGTAGATGGGATTATAGATGATGGGCTTCTAAAAAACACACCCCTAACCTTCAGGGACGTAGAAACCATTAAACAAGTTTTCCACGACAAACTTAAAACAATGTACCACTCACGTATAAGCTACCCCGAACTAAAAAAGAAAACCACCTCAAAAAACAATACTACAGCACATAACGCTTAGGTTATCATGACTGAAATAAACCAAAACATAACCGACGAGGAGCTGGTACCCTTGCTACAAGACCCCTTATATGCCGAAAAAGCCTTTGCTATTCTGCTGGAAAGGTATTCCCAGCAATTATACATGGCTATACGGCGCATCCTATACGACCACGAACTAACAAACGATACGCTGCAAAACACCTTTATTAAAGCATGGAAAAACATAAATAATTTCCGTGGCGACTCTAAACTCTTCACCTGGCTATATGCCATAGCCACCAACGAAGCGTTAACCCAAGTAAAAAAAGAAAACACCCACAAACGTATTCCAGTAGAAACAGTAGAGTATAACATTGCAGAAACTTTAATGTCGGACCCCTTCTTCGATGGCAATAAAGCGGAGGCCGACCTGTATGCTGCAATCGACAGGCTACCCGAAAAACAAAAAAATGTTTTCCGGATGAGGTACTTCGATGAGCTATCCTACAAAGATATCTCCAACATTACCTGCATTAGCATTGGCTCCCTAAAAGCAAGTTATCACCACGCTGTGCAAAAGCTCCTCAAATATTTAATACCAGAAGATTAAACCTTTACAACACCCACCTATCAAATAGGTACTATTGCAAATACCTTCACAAAAACAGATGTTCCAATGAAAGAACCTAAATATAAGCCACACAAAGAAAACCCACTGCACCCCTTTACTGTACCTCAAGGATACTTTGAAGTACTGAAAAAAGAGGTAATGCAAAAAATAGAGCAAACAGAACAAGCCCCACGCCCCGAAGAAATGCACAGGACCACCTGGGAAATTCTTCGCCCATACCTATACCTTGCCGCAATGTTCGTTGGAATGCTACTTATGTTCAAAGCTTTTAAACTAATAGCTCCACAAAACAACGCAAACACACTTGTGGCAAGCAACATAATAAAATACGGGCCTTCTGCCGAACGCCTAACGGTTAGCGAAAACGACTTGGAACTCTTCCTAACCGATTATGAAGCTACAAGCAATGTTTCTGCATACCTTTTTGCCGATGACAACCAGTAACCACCACTTACACCCAATAGCCATGAAGCCTAAACCTACCATCCTAATATTACTACTCTCCCTCTTTCTTACAACTGTAACACACGCCCAACAAGTTATTCCCCAAGGGCCCGAAATAAAAAAACGGATAGAGACCTTTGAAAAAGCCCGTTCGGCATATATCCGTAAAAACGTTTCATTAACCGACGAAGAGGTTTCTACCTTAGAAAAGGTTCTAAAGCGCATCGACTTTCAGATGTTTAAACTCTTCTCCGAACAGCACAAGATATACAAGGAGATATTAAACACTGCCTCCTTAACCGAG
>JAEWGA010000039.1 GCA_023388555.1 Bacteroidota bacterium
ACTGTTGGCAGCACTCCAGCTCACACTAACGTTCGATGGCCGTGCAGCGTTGTACTCAGGGGCTTTAGCATCGGTATAGGCAGCGGGGCCTTTATTTCCTCTTAGGTAAGTTGCGGGCATAGCCACACCGTTTTCTGCAAACGATGTTTCAATACCTCTTTCGTAAAGTGTTTTGGCATCTCCGGCAATTAAACCGAACAAGGCAGCCTCGGCACGGAGGAAAAAGGTTTCCGAGGCTTTAAACCAATACACCGGGGTTTTATCTTGCACGTTAGGCACGGAGTACTCTTTGTATTGGTCCGGAGAGGCAGAAGTGGGTATCCCGGTGCGTACGGCCTTAAGTTCGCCCTTACCTCCTTTAGGGTGGGTAAAGTAGGCGTCTTTACGGGGGTCGTTATACCCTTTAAGGTAACAATATATGGTAGCCCCCATACGGCAGTCGTCATAGTTATCCCACAACAGTGGCAGGGAGTTAATAAAGGTTTTCCCGTTTTTTTCTTGTAGCATAGCAATGTCCGACACACTTTCAATAAGTCCGCCAGGGTTAGAAACCGCTTTTTGCGCCCATGTTTTGCTTAACTCGGCATCCACATAACGTACACGTACTGCCAAACGTAGCATCAGTGAGTTAGCAAGTTTTACCCATTTAGCCACTTCACCTTGGTATACGGCGTCTGAGTCCACCAACGACTCTATAACGTTACCACCATGACGTTGGTACTCTTGTAGGGTGTTAATGGCGGTTTCCAACTCTTCAAAAAAGCGTTTGTATATCACCTCTTGCGAGTCGTATTCTGGCGTAAGGTCGCCATTACCCAAAGCGGTGTAAGGCAGCGGGCCGTAGGTGTCGGTAGCACGGTGCAAGCCCATTACCTTAATAATTTGTGCTACGGAGTAAATGGCTTGGTCTGCCAACCCTTTTTTGTGGTATGTAACCGTTCCGTTAGCCACCTCTTTGTTATGGGTTTGTGCCAAAATTTGCATCCAGGGGTTAGCTATTTGCGAAAAGAAGGTGCTAAAGGCGTAGCCTACCCAGCCATCCAGCATATAGCCAGTAACAAAGTTTTGCCCCCCATTCCATTTGTTGTTCATGGGCGACATATAGCCAACCCAGTTATCTCCAGCCAAATTAATGGCTATTTGGTAACGGTTGGGGAGGTCTGTACCCTCGCCTTCGGAGCTTCGGGTAGGTATTACTTTCTTCTGAAAACTCAGGAAGTAAGCACCAGCAGCTACTCCGTCGCGCGACTTCATGTCCTCGGTAGGTAGTAGCGGATTGGTGTTAATGGATTGGTAGTCGTGCGTACATGCTGCTCCTGCCAGCAATGTAAGCAATGCGACTACTATATGGTATGTTTTCATTACTAATATCTTACGGGTTAAAGGTTAAACTTCACACTGCCACCTATGCTGCGGAGGCTGGGCACCATAAAGAACTCGGACGTCATCTTGAAATCCTTGGTGTTGGCCACTTGTTCGGGGTCGTAAGGGGCTTTGTTGTAAAACATCAGCAGGTTACGCCCTATAAGCGAGAAGGTAACCCCCTTAACAAAATTGCCCAGGTACTTGCCATCCAGGTAATAGCTTAAACTGGCTTCCTGTAGGCGGATATTGGTAGCGTCGTAGGTGTAATACGACATCATTTCATGAATGGTTTCGTAGTACTGGCGGGCATCGTAACGTTTGCCGTTTACAAGTACACCGCCAGCATCGCGGGCTTGTGCCGACTCCTCGGACACCCCATAAGCATTAAGGTAGGACTGGGTTCCCGACTGTACCACACCGCCAAAGCGGCCGTATACCAAGAAGCCTAACGAAACGGGACCGTAACTGAAGTCGTTACGCCAACCTAAAGTAAAGTCGGGGTCCGCATTACCTATCAGAATGGTTTGTTTGTCGTCCACCTCAAACCGTGAGCCGTCTTTATTAGGAATAAGGTTACCCTCGGCATCGCGTGCCAAAACGCCTTTTACAACAACGTCGCCCATGGAGCCGTTTTTCCTAATATTGTCGGATAGTTTATCCAACTTAATGGTTTCGTTGGTTATAGGGTTCGGGTACTCGTCCACCAAGTTTAATATTTTGTTAACGTTACGGGTAAAGGTGAGGTAAGAGGATACCGATATAGGATATTTGGATTTTTCCCTAAACATATCCTCGTAACCTGCAGCAAGCTCTATACCACGGTTACGCACATCACCAGCCTGAATATAGAAGCCTGAGTAGCCAGAGGTATCGGGCAAGCCAGCAAAAAAGGTTTGGTTATAGGTGTTGGACTGGTAAACAGTAGCGTCCAGGTTGAAACGGTTGTCGAACATCTTTAGGTTCACCCCCGCTTCCCACGAGCGTGTACGCTCTGCCTTAAAGTCGGGGTATGGGTATGAGCTAATAGGCTCTAACGCACCACCTGCTATTTTATACGTGATGGTACCTGGTGTTAACCCTACATAAGAGATAGGCGACCCTACCTCGGTGAACGAGCCACGCACCTTCAGGTAATTGATGACCCGAGGCAATTTCATCATTTGTGACAAAATACCGGAAAGCCCCACCGAAGGGTAGAACACGGACGGCTCGTTGGAGTTTACGAGCTGCGTTGGCCAGTCGTTACGACCTGTAAGGGTTAGGTACAGGTAGTTTTTATACCCTAACTCGGCGCTCCCAAAGAGGGCTATGTTGCGGGTGTGTTCGTGCGTTTCGCCACCGCCTTGCTGGTTCACCACAAAGTTGGGTGCCGAAAAAAGGTTTGGAATAAGGTTCAGCCTACCGCCTATGCTGGTTCCCGTAGTCAGGTAGTCTTCGTAACTACTACCAAAGTTGGCGGTAAGGTGTAGCGCATCTACATCGTCGCCCAAGTCGAAGGCTTTATTGATGCCTAACATCAAGTCGGCATAGGTTTGGTTGTACTCTTCCAGCGTTCGGGCATAAGTACCTTTTGTGCCAGGCGAAAGGGTTTGGGTAGTAGAAGCGTAGAGTTTTTTTGTGATATTGGAATAGGTGTTGTCTATACGTACACGGCCCGATACATTCATCCAGTCGGTAATATCATACTTAAGGCTACTGAACAACATGTAGCGTTTACGTTGGTGTTGGTACAGCTCGCGGTTAATAATCCAGTAGGGGTTTTCGGATGTTATGTTACCTATTTTACCACCATAGGGCCAGTATTGTTCGTAAATATTACGTACTTGGTTATAGCGTTCGAACACCTTGATGTCCTCAAAGTTATCGCCACGGGGAAACAGGTACAACGGCAACAAGGGGTTACCGTACCCACCTTGCGTAAACATATTTTGGTTACCCTGCAACACAAAGTTGGCGCTCATATCCCAGTGGAGTTTGTTGTTCAGGAAGTCCGCAGTGTTACGCCCGGTAAAGTTGTAGCGGTAGTAACCAGAGGTGGGAACAATACCTTTGGAGTGGGTAGAGGCAAACGACAAATATGTTCTGTTATGCGCATTCCCTATGCTGGCATTAACGGCAGTAGTGTAGTTATGTCCCGTTTGGAAGAAATCCAGTGGGGAGAAGTTGGGTACCGAGCCAGGCACTATTTTATCGCCCCAGCTACGCTCATCACCAGGGGCATGGCCGTAACGGTTTTGGAACTTAGGGGTGATAAAGGGACGCAGTGCCTCTACACTTGTAGAAACATTAAGGCTTAGTTTCCCCTCTTTACCACTCTTGGTATTAATAAGAATTACACCATTAGCTGCCGAAGCCCCGTAAAGAGCTGCTGCCGAGGGCCCTGTAAGCACCGATATACTCTCGATGTCCTCGGGGTTAAAGTCGGAGATACCTTCGCCACTGGTACCACCCGTAGCTTCAAAAGAGCTACCCGTACCGGCCTTGCTTTTGTTACCAATAGGCATACCGTCCACCACGTACAATACGTTATTGGATCCGGTAATGGACTTGGAACCACGCATAACCACCTTGGTAGCACTACCCACACCACCGGCACCGGCCTGTATGTTTACCCCTGCTACCTTACCAGTTAAAGAGTTCACAAAGTTGGCATCTTTAACTCGTGTAAGCTGGTCGCTTTTTATTTGTTGGACGTTGTAGGAGAGGGCTTTTTCGCTGCGTTTGATACCCAAAGCGGTTACAACCACTTCGCCTAACTCGTGCGTGTCTTCTTGTAGTACAATACGCAACACTTTGTTGGCTTCTACCGTGCCTTTATGGGTCCTGAAGCCGATGAAGGAAATTTCGAAGGTTTCACCTACGCGAGCATCTAACCGGAACTTACCATTGATATCGGTAATAGTTCCTTTTTTTGAACTTGTTAGCGTAACACGCACACCGGTCAGTGGCTCACCGTGTGTGTCTACTACCGTACCTTGTAAAACGGTGCTGTTGTTTTGCACCATGGCGGTAGGAGTGCTGAGTCCACTGACGTCGGCCCGTACGCCCAGTGGGAGGAAGCTACTGGCACCACCCACCAACATGGCTAAGCCGAGAATAGTTGGTTTTCTCATAATAGTTTTGGTTATTATAGTGTCTATTCCTGCTGTTGCATTTACTGTTGCTCCAAAAAAAGGAAGGTTAAAGTGCAGCCGCTGTTGTGCTGCTTTCAACACAGAGCCTTGAGTTCTGTGCAAAAGTATGGTGTAGCAGGGAAGTCAAAGATAGCAATACTTTCTGTTTTTTGACAAATAAGGGAGGAGCGTTGCTTCATAAAAAGGGGGTAAAAAGTTCTCCAATTCCTTTTTTTGGGGGGATTGGGGTTACAACGCCATAGTTTTTGTGTTGGTTGGGGTAGTGGTGTTTGTTAAAATTTTCGTTTTAGTATTTCGTTCCAAACAACGGCACGTTTTATTTCTTCGGCACTTATTGGGTGGTGCTGTTCTTGCTGTTCGTTTGGTTCTTTGGGTGTTAAGGGGGTGTTGGTTGGTAAGCCTGTTCCGCCTTTGGGTGGTGTTGGGGCTGTTTGTTTGTAGTTGGGTGCGGGTGTTGCTTTTGGAGGTGCGTGTTGCGCATTGGGTGGGTGTTGTTGGGGTATGTTCGTTGGGGAGGTGTTTTCCCCTGCCGAGCGCCGCAGGGCATTGCCTACGCTTTTGATTAGGTAGCGTGTAAAGGCGACAAGTGAAAGGATTAAGAGCCAAGTGAGAGTAACCACAAGAGTTTCAGTTTTTGTATTTTTGTAAATTGAGTTCTACAGGCAAAGGGGGAGTAATAACCCCGCTCTGTCCTTAAAGATAAATATAAAAAACCTTATGGGTCGCAATACACAAAAAAAAGCTGAGCACAAAAGTCTTTATATGGAGACTTACGGCTGCCAAATGAATTTAGCCGATACCGAAGTTATATTTTCTGTAATGAAAATGGCGGGGTATGAGTATACAGAGGATATAGAGGAGGCGGACGCTGTATTCCTTAACACTTGCTCGGTGCGCGAAAACGCCGAGCAGCGTATTTACAACCGCCTCGAGCAAATAGATGCTTTGCGGCGCAAGCACAACCCCAAGCTAATTATTGGTGTGCTGGGCTGTATGGCCGAACGCGTTAAAGATGAGCTTTTGCTAAACCACCATTGCAACCTTGTTGTGGGGCCCGACTCCTACTTGGACCTTCCGCACCTTATAGCCGCTGCCGAACAAGGCGAGAAGGCTATAAATGTAGAGCTATCCACCCAAGAAACGTATAAGGATGTTATACCCCTGAAGATGGAAGGCCTTCATATTTCGGGCTTCATTTCCATTATGCGTGGGTGTAATAACTTTTGCACCTATTGCATTGTTCCCTACACTCGGGGCCGAGAGCGTAGCCGCGAAGTAGAGAGCATCCTTGCCGAGCTGGACCATATGACCCAGAAAGGCTACCGCGAGGTTACCTTGTTGGGCCAGAATGTAAACTCCTACCATTATACCACTGCCGAGGGAGAGGTTGTCGACTTTGCCGAGCTGCTTCGGCGCGTAGCCCAACGTGCTCCACAAATGCGCATTAGGTTTACCTCGCCACACCCCAAGGATATGAAGGACGATACTATTAAGGTGATGGCTGAGTACCCCAATATTTGTAACCATATACACTTCCCCGCACAGTCCGGCAGCAATAAAGTCCTGAAGTTTATGAACCGCAAGTATACCCGCGAGTGGTACTTGGATAGGGTACGAAAAATACGTGAGCTTATCCCCGACTGTGGTATTACTACCGACCTTTTTTGTGGTTTCCATGGCGAAACCGAAGAGGACTTTCAGGAGACCCTCTCCCTTATGCGGGAAGCCCAGTTCGATGGCGGTTTTATGTTCAAGTACTCCGAACGCCCAGGTACCTATGCCGCCAAACACTTGGCCGATGACGTACCCGAGGAGGTGAAGCTGGACCGCCTACAACGCATGATTGCCTTGCAGAACGAGCTATCCAAAGAGTCCAACTTGCGGGATTTGGGGAAAGTTTTTGAGGTCCTTATTGAGGGGGTCTCCAAAAAGTCGCGCGACCAATACTTTGGTCGTACCCAACAAAATAAAGTTGTGGTTTTCGATAAGCGTCACCACCGCATAGGGCAAACCGTTAAAGTGCAGGTGGACGATGCCTCTTCTGCTACTCTCATAGGGCATAGCGTGGAGCCAGACCCCGCATAATCCCTCTTTATAAGCAATATACGCGTAGCAAGAGGATGTGTTGGAACGTACGTTCTGGCACATCCTCTTTTCTTTTTGTCCGATAGCGCGCCCCAAAAAAAAACAGGGTGAGAAATGGGCGATTTTTTTTGTGAAAAATGAAGCGAAAAAGGGGGACGAAAATTGGAGCGAAAAAACACAAAAAAACGGACCAGAAAATGGGGCGAAATTTGAGGCGAAAATGGGAGTGAAAAATGGTCGGATTTTTGACCGAAATTTAGGGTGAAAATTGTGTGGTTTTTGGGGTGAAAAAATGCCCCGAAATAGGGGCAAAAATGGGGTGATTTTTGGGGTAAAATGCCAACCGCCCGCAATCCCTTTGCTGAAGCGGGTTTGCGAGGGGTGTTAAAAGTTGTGCAAAAATAACTGCGCTTTCTTTTTCAACAAACTGCGCTTTTCGTTACGACAAACTGCGCTTTCTTTTTTGAAGGACTCCGCAGAT
>JAEWGA010000081.1 GCA_023388555.1 Bacteroidota bacterium
TAACGACTTAGGGTGCAGCGTACCCAAAACAGATATCTTCATAAACAGGAGTAATAACAAGCAAAAATAATGCTTCACCAACTCTTTTGGTGCCGTTAAAATACAAAAAACGAAAGCAACAACCTTGCTTTTAGCCAGAGGCTCACTCTCCAAAAACAACACATTACCTAATACAGCAACCTTTAATAAATATGTTTAGGTGGATACTTTGGCTCTCTTTGGAGGGAAATTTTTTCGGGGTGAAAATTGGGGTGGATTTGGAGTTTTTTTTGGGTGGTTTTGGAGGGTGAATTTTTGGGGTGAAATGGGGTACTTTGGGAGGGTGAAAATTTGGGGTGAAATGGAGTACTTTGGGAGGGTGAAATTTAGGGGTGAAATGGGGTGCTTTGGTAGGGTGAAAATTGGGGGTGAAATGGGGTGCTTTGGTAGGGTGAAAATTAGGGGTGAAATTTGGGGTGTTTTTGGAGGGTGAAAAAAAAGAATCTGCGGAGTCCTTCAAAAAAGAAAGCGCAGTTTGTCGTAACGAAAAGCGCAGTTTGTTGAAAAAGAAAGCGCAGTTATTTTTACACAAGTTTTAACATGCCTCGCAAACCCGCTCCAGTAAAGGGATATCGGGCAGTTGCTCTTTTACCCCAAAAACCACCCCATTTTCACCTCATTTTTCACCTCAAAAACCACCCTTTTTTCACCCTAAAAACCGCCCCTTTTTTTACCTCATTTTTTCGCCTCAAAAACCGCCCCTTTTTTCACCCCAGTTTCGGGGTGATTTTTAGGGTTCAATTTTACTCTTCAAGGAGGGTCTTTTTAGGGAGTTCCTTTTCCTTGCTTCGTAAAGCGTTTTTTAGTTACGAAAACGAGTTGCCGAGCCGTTGCATGCTAAAAAACTACTGCAAAACACCCATAACAGGAAAAGGAATGTGGAAAGGGCTTGTGTTAGCCACTTAAAAATTTGTGTGTTCCCCGTTTTATACCCTTCTGCACTCGTAAATTAGTATATTTGTTCTACCGCAACATACCTCTACAGTTATGGCAAAAAAAAAGCAGAAGAAGGTTACCAAAAGTAAGTCCAAGCAAATTGTCCCGAGGGGTACAAAGGCAACACGTACTCTTTCGTTTCAAGAACTAAGGCAACAAATACTTAACCACTTTAAGCAAAAGCCCAAGATGCCCCTAAACCATAAACAAGTGGGGGCTGCGTTACCCAATGTATCTTCGGAGGTGGTTATAGCCCTGCTGGATAGCTTGGTAAACGAAAAACTACTTACGCGCCAAAGTAGGGGTAAATATTTGTATGTTGTGCAAAACAAAACCGTAGAGGGGGTTTTTGTGCGCCGTACCAATGGCCGTAACAGCTTGTTGCCTAACGATGGCACGGACCCTATACGTGTACCGGAACAAAGGTCGGGCCATGCCCTGGATGGTGATATTGTTAGGGTGCTTATACTGCCCGAAAAGTTGGATGGCGAGCCTATAGCCGAAGTGGTAGATGTCATACAGCGCAGCACCGCCCCATATGTGGGTGTGTTATCCGTGGAAAACGGTGTTTCCTTTTTACTTACCGATACTAACAAACTTGCCAACGACATTTACATACCGGCAGAGGAACGTAACGGTGCCCGTGATGGCTACAAGGTGATGGTACAGGTTACGGACTGGCCTAAAAACGCCAAAAACCCCGTGGGTAAAGTGCTGGACGTTATTGGTAAGGCTGGCGAAAACGACACCGAGATGCACGCCATTTTGGCAGAGTTTGGCTTACCCTTCAGGTACCCGAAAGAGGTAGAAGAGGCTGCCGAGAAAATAGACGAACAGAGTGCCTACGAACCTAAATGGAACCGTAAGGACTTTAGGGATAGGGTAACCTTTACCATCGACCCCAAGGACGCCAAGGACTTCGACGACGCCCTCTCCCTAAAAGTGCTGGACAATAACACCTACGAGGTAGGCGTACATATTGCCGATGTTACAGCCTACGTTTTACCTGGCGACAAGGTGGACCACGAAGCCCAACAAAGAGCAACAAGCGTTTACTTAGTGGACCGTACCGTGCCTATGCTCCCCGAAAGGTTGTGTAATAACTTATGCTCCCTTCGCCCCAATGTGGACAGGCCTGCTTACTCGGTAATATTCACTATAACCAACGATGCCCGTATAACGGACTATTACATTTCCCGCACCATCATACACAGCAATGCACGCCTCACCTACGAGGACGCTCAGGCCATTATTGAGGGAGGCGATGGTGACTGTAAAGAGGAAATACTAATACTAAATAACTTGGCTCAGCAACTGCGAACAGAAAGAATGAACGCTGGTGCCATCGACTTTGAGCGAGCCGAACTTAAATTTGAAATCAACGACAGCGGTAAACCCATTGCCGTTAAGGTGGTGCAAAGTAAGGAGGCCAACAAACTTATAGAGGAGTTTATGCTACTTGCCAACCGCACCGTGGCAGAATTTATTGGCGTTAACTTACAAAAGAAAGCACGCAAACCCCTACCCTTTGTGTATAGGGTGCACGACCTGCCGGACCAAGAGCGCCTACAATCCTTTGCCGAGTTCATCATGAAGTTTGGCCACCGTATACGCTACACCGGAAAACCCCAAACCATAGCTAAGTCCATTAACGAACTGCTGGATAAGGTGCAGGGTAAGCCCGAAGAAAACCTGGTGGAAACATTAGCTATCCGCACAATGTCCAAAGCCGTTTACCAAACCGATAACATTGGGCATTACGGGTTGGCTTTCCCCTACTACACCCATTTTACTTCGCCCATACGGCGCCACCCCGATATGATGGTGCACCGCCTCCTTACCCACTACATAGGTGGGGGCGAACCGGCCAGCTTGCAAGCCCTATCCAAGGCATGCGAGCACGACTCCAAAATGGAACAAACCGCAGCACAAGCCGAGCGTGCCTCCATAAAATACAAACAGGTAGAGTATATGTTGGAGCGTGTGGGGCAGGTGTTCGATGGCGTAATATCGGGCGTAACCGAATGGGGACTATATGTGGAACTAACCGAAAACGGCTGCGAGGGGCTAATACCTATCCGTGAGCTGGACGACGACTACTACGAAATGGACGAACAAAACTACTGTTTGGTGGGTATGCGTACCCACCAACGCTACAGTTTGGGCGACGTGGTGACCATACGTGTAGCCAGCGCCAGGTTGGAGGATCGTCAGCTGGACTTTGAATTGGCCTAACCCCACCAGGGCAGAGGTCTACCATTCCCTTTCCTTTAAGAAACCACAACGATGTTGGATAACTACCAAACAGCAGATTTTGATATACGAGAGTCGGCAAAAGTAACCCCCAGTAGCTCGGCGGGCGACCTGGATAACGTGCTACGGCCGCTCACCTTCGACGCCTTTAAGGGGCAGGATAGCGTGGTGGAAAACCTGCGCGTATTTGTTATGGCAGCCAAAATGCGCAAAGAGGCGCTGGACCACGTGCTGCTACATGGTCCCCCAGGGTTGGGGAAAACCACCCTCTCCCAAATTATTGCTAACGAACTGGGGGTGAACATGAAAATAACTTCGGGGCCGGTATTGGATAAACCTGGCGACCTGGCTGGCGTACTCACCTCCTTGGAACCGCACGATGTACTGTTTATCGACGAAATACACCGCCTCCCACCCGTTGTGGAAGAGTACCTGTACTCCGCTATGGAGGACTTTAGGATAGATATCATGATAGACAAAGGGCCAGGTGCACGAAGCATTCAAATAGAACTGAACCCCTTCACCCTTATAGGGGCTACAACCCGTAGCGGGTTGCTTACAGCTCCGTTGCGCGCAAGGTTTGGTATTAACCTACACCTGGAATACTACGACACCCAAACCCTGCAAGGTATTGTTGAGCGTAGTGCAGGCATACTGGACATCCCCTGCGAAGAACAGGCTGCCAACGAAATAGCACGCCGCAGCCGTTGCACCCCACGTATTGCCAATGCGCTGTTGCGGAGGGTGCGCGACTATGCACAGGTGAAAGGCTCTGGGCGCATTCATCACGACATAGCCTGCTACGCCTTGGAAGCCCTTAAAATAGATAAACACGGGCTGGACCAAATAGACCACAAAATACTCCGGACCATAATAGATAAGTTTGGAGGAGGCCCTGTGGGGCTGGGTACTATAGCAACAGCTATTGGAGAGGATGCCGGAACGGTGGAAGACGTTTACGAACCCTTTTTAATTAAAGAGGGGTTTATGAAACGTACCCCCCGAGGCCGGGAGGTAACGGAATTAGCTTACCAACACTTTGGGCTGAGCCGCCCCATGCGCGACAAAGGGTTGTTTGATAACCTGCCGTAACCCCAACACAAATAAAGTTACTATGGCTTCGTCTCAGAACGCAGGGGTGCGTACCTTAGCCAAGGATACCGTTATTTATGGCGTAACCAACATAGGAAGTAAATTCCTCAACTGGCTGTTAGCTCCTTTTTATATACGGGTACTTGCCAGTAGTGCCGAGTACGGCGTTGTTACCAACCTATACGCATGGGTCTCCGTGCTGCTGGTAGTGCTAACGTTAGGGCTGGAAACAGGACTGTTCCGCTTTATAAACTCCGCTGCCACTACCCCCCGGCAGGTATATGCCACCTGCCTAAAAATAGTGGCAATAGCTGTGGGGCTGTTTTGGGTGGTTGGTTTTTCCAGCCTTCCGTGGCTAAGTCAGTGGGTAGGGTACCCCCAACACCCCGAGTATGTGGGTATCTTCTTGGCTATTTTGGGTATGGACGCTTTTATGTCCGTACCATTCGCCTACTTACGTTATAGTCACCAAGCACTCAAATTCTCGGGGTATAAGTTCCTGTTTATTGGGTTAAATATATTCTTTAACCTCTTTTTTCTGCTACTGTGCCCATGGCTGTATAAGCACTACCCCAACCTTATAAGCTGGTGCTATACTCCGGGCTATGGGGTGGGCTACATATTTATTTCCAACCTGCTGGCTACCTTTTTGGA
>JAEWGA010000031.1 GCA_023388555.1 Bacteroidota bacterium
TTATAGTGATGGCTGCTGCTGTTGTTGTGTCCATAGCGGAACAGGTTTATTGGTGTGTTATAGAAAGAGGTATTGGTTGTTATTACACAGCAAAGTTATCTGTTTTGGACAACTTTCCAAATATTTCGTGCGAAAAAGTTTTCCGTTTTGTGTAACATATTCTCGGTTGATTGGGTTGAAAATGCTTGTTTTTGTTTTCTTTTCGGGTCTTTGCTTAGAGGCTTTTTATGTATAATATGCCAGAAAGTTTTGTGTGGACTAAACTGTTTTGGGGGTTGAGTATGTAAAAGACTCCTTGCCTGGAGGATAAGCTTTTAACCCATTGGGGCTCCACTTTAACTGCGGCTTTGTTAAAGCTCTTTTGGGAAGGAGTGTTTTGGGAGAACGGTATTTTACCCGAAATTCAGGGGTGTTTAAAGGGAGGGAATAGGGTGAAAATTGCTGCGGTTTTGGGGTCGAAAGTTGCTGCGGTTTTAGACCGAAATTTGGGGCGGTTTAGGGATGAAAAAATGGGGTGAAATTGGGGCCGAAAAACGACCGATTTTTAGGGGTGAAAATGAAGCCAGAATTGGGGCAAATTTTTGAGGCGTTTTTTGGGGTGCAAAAAAAGTATCTGCGGAGTCCTTCAAAAAAGAAAGCGCAGTTTGTCGTAACGAAAAGCGCAGTTTGTTGAAAAAGAAAGCGCAGTTATTTTTGCACAACTTTTAACATCCCCCTCAAGCCCGCTCCAGCAAAGGGATTGCGGGCGGTCGCCCTTTTGCCCCTAAAAATGCCCCATTTTTGCCCTAAAAATCGGTCGTTTTTCACCCCGATTTGGGGGTGTTTTTTTTGCCCCAAAAACGTCTCCAAAATTTGCCCTAAATCCTACCCTAAACCCATCCATTTTCCGTCCCCTTCCTCTCCCCAAAAAACGGTTATTTTCTTGCTTTGTTTTGGGGCAAATTTTCGGGTGAAAAATCCCCCAACTTCGCTCGGGAATCGCTCTCAGTTTCGGCCCAGTTTGGGGCAGCAGCTGTTTTTAAGGGGAAAGGGATCTGGGAAAACCCTTTGGAGGGTTGGTTTCAATTTATTCTTGTTTGGGAGAGGGTTACTATTGGAACGGATAAAAAAAAGGTGCACTGGGACCGCTGTACAGTCCCGGTGCACCTCTTTGGGTATTCCCCTCGTGGGGGAGGTGTTATAATTGGTGTTCGCTTAGGTAGCGCTCTGCCTCAATGGCAGCTTTACAGCCGCTACCGGCAGCAGTAATAGCTTGTCGGTAGTGAGGGTCGGCCACATCGCCAGCGGCAAATAGTCCGGCTGTTTTTGTGCGAGGCGAGCTTCCTTCGGTAACAATGTATCCGGCGGGGTTCAGGTCCACTAAGTCCTTCACAAGGTCGGCATTAGGTTTGTGTCCAATAGCCAGGAAGAACCCATCTATTTTAATATCTACTTGTTCTTCGTTGGGTTCTCCTTTCCGTTTCACAAGTTTGGCACCTTCTACGCCACCTTCACCGTAAAGTCCTACGGTGTTGTGTTCAAAGAGGACTTCTATTTTTTCGCAGTCGCGCACTCTGTCCTGCATTACTTGGCTTGCACGCAGGTGATTTTTGCGTACAATCATATAAACTTTTTGTGCTAAAGAGGCTAAGTACAGAGCTTCTTCGCAGGCGGTATCGCCACCACCAACTACGGCAACAGTTTTGCCACGGTAAAAGAAGCCGTCGCAGGTAGCGCAGGCGCTTACGCCCATTCCTTGGTACTTTTGTTCATCGGGTAAACCCAGGTATTTTGCGGTAGCACCTGTGGCATAAATAATGGTATCGGCAGTGATTGTGTTGGAGCCATCTACGGTCACCTTAAAAGGGCGTTCGGAGGCGTCGATATTGGTTACTTCTCCGGTTATCATTTCTGTGCCGAAGCGTTCGGCCTGTGCTTTAAGGTCTTCCATTAGTACGGGCCCTGTAACGCCTTGTGGGTAGCCTGGGAAGTTTTCCACTTCGGTGGTTGTGGTAAGCTGTCCGCCGGGTTGCATACCAGCAATAAGCAGGGGGCTAAGGTTGGCGCGTGAAGCGTAAATAGCTGCAGTGTAACCTGCAGGTCCTGAGCCTATGATAAGGCATCGGGTGTGCTTGGTTGTTGTATCCATAGAATATAAGTGGTGATTAGGAATTTGTACAAATAAGATGACTGTTATGTAGTTATCTCAAATCTATAACAGCTATTTTGGGTGCTTTGTTTGCAGTGAAGGTAAATAAGGCGTTATCTAACTTTACCCCTTTGTGTATGGATTTGATGTGGATAGTTAAAGGTTGGCTGGAGTTTTTGTCGTAAACCTGCAATAGGGTGGGGGTGTACTTGGTATTTGTTTGAACTATGATGCGTTCCAGGTAGGCTTTCTCTGGGGTGTTGGGGAGTGCTATAATTTGGTAGCCTTGGTTTGTTTTGCTTTCGTGGAGCGTCATTTTACGTTTTTGTATAAGTTGCAAGTTGGTTAATGGGTTTACGTCGGTCAGCTCCTCGGGGGTTGGGCGAGATAGGTTTACTTCTTCGTTTTGGTGTACATATACCCAAAGGTCGGTTCCGTTGTACCAGCTCTGCATGATAGGCGACGTTAGGTAGAAGCGGTGTCCAAGGGCGTAATAGTTTCCTTCAATAGGGGTTTCGGATAGTTCTCCTTGCATCTGGAACTCTATTTGTATACCCTTTGAGGTGTCCAACTCGGCAATAACCTTTTCCAATACGCCTAACGATTGTGCCTTGGAGGGCAAGCATAAGCATGCCAATAGGAGAAGAGTAAAGGGTAGTATGCGTTTCATTGCGGTGAGGAATTAAAGCGAGGTTAAGAATTGTTCTAGCTGAGTGTCGGTTAGCAGTACTTCACGGGGTTTGCTGCCATCTTGTCGGCCTACTACTCCGGCGGCTTCCAGTTGGTCCATTAGTCTTCCGGCACGGTTGTACCCTATGGAGTATTTGCGTTGTAGCAAAGAGGTGGATGCTTGTTTTTCCATAACAAACATACGTGCTGCTTGCTCGAATAGGGGGTCGCGTTCTTCGGCTGTAATGGTGGTGGCACCGTTGGCATCGCCTAATGCTACCTCGGGCAGCTCGTAGGCTTGTGGGTAGGCTTGTTGGGTGGCGATGTAGTCGACTAATCGGGTAACTTCTGGGGTGTCCACAAAGGCACATTGGATACGAATAAATTCGTTGCCTTGGCTAAAGAGGAGGTCACCTTTCCCAACCAACCGGTTAGCGCCGGGGGCGTCGAGGATGGTCCTGGAGTCCACCATAGAGAATACCCTAAAGGACATTCGGCCGGGGAAGTTGGCTTTAATGGTACCTGTAATGATGGATGCTGTTGGCCGTTGTGTAGCAATGATGGCGTGCATACCTACGGCGCGTGCTTTTTGTGCCAACCGTGCAAGGGGAAGCTCTATGTCCTTCCCGGCAGTCATGATAAGGTCTCCGTATTCGTCGATGATAACCACAATATAGGGCATGTATCGGTGTCCGTGTTCGGGGTTAAGCAACCGTTGTTTAAACTTCTCGTTGTATTCCATTACGTTGCGCACTTTGGCTTTCATGAGGAGTTCGTAGCGGTCGTCCATTTCTTGGCACAAAGAATTTAGGGTTGCAATAACCTTGTTGGTATCGGTTATGATGCACTCTTTTTCGGTGGGTATCTTGGCTAAGTAATGGCGTTCGATGGAGGCATAAATGCTGAATTCTACCATCTTAGGGTCCACCATAACGAATTTAAGCTCGGAGGGGTGCTTTTTGTACAGCAGGGAGGAGATGATGGCATTAAGCCCTACGGATTTCCCTTGTCCTGTGGCACCGGCTACTAAGAGGTGGGGTACTTTGGCAAGGTCGAAGGTGAATACTTCGTTTGTAATGGTGCGCCCGAGTGCTATGGGAAGTTCCATTTTGGACTCTTGGAACTTACGGGAGGATATAACGGAGCGCATGCTTACCATTTGGGGTTTTTTGTTAGGTACTTCAATACCTACCGTTCCTTTGCCAGGGATGGGAGCTATGATGCGTATACCTAAGGCTGCCAGGCTTAGGGCTATGTCGTCCTCGAGGTTGCGGATTTGGGAAATCTTCACGCCCGTTTGGGGGACTACTTCGTAAAGGGTTATTGTAGGGCCTACGGTGGCTGTGATAGAACTTATCTCGAGCTTAAAGCTACGGAGTGTGGCTATTATTTGCTCTTTGTTTCTTTGTATTTCGTCGGCGTCGATGGTTTGGACTGTTGCGCGCTCTTCCAGCAAATCCAGGGGTGGCATAGTGTAGTGCCCAAGGTCTCTACGGGGATCGTAAGGCCCATATTGTTGAACGAGTTGCTGGGATATTTCTTCCGATGTTAGTTGGTCGTTAGTTTCTGTGGTGTCTATGATTTCCATGTGTACCTCTTGGTCGTCCTTGTCCATAGGGGTAAAGGGTTCGGGCGCGGGGGTATGCTC
>JAEWGA010000004.1 GCA_023388555.1 Bacteroidota bacterium
CCGGTTTTAGGCATCACCTCCTTGAAGTTACGGGTTTGCATCATATAAATGTCGCCCTCCTTGGTAAGAACCGAAGCCAAGTGACCCACCGTTTCAAACTTAACGCCGGCAGCCAAGCTATCGGGGTCCAGGAAGAAGCGGTTGTAGGAAATATCCAAAACCGCGGGAGTTCCCTCCACCTTTCGGCCCAAACTCGGCTCCATAATGTTGGCATTAAGCACATTTTCCGAGCCATCTTCAGGGATAGAATAGGAGTCCACCTCGGTAATCTTGGACCCTTCAGCGGTCTCTTTCAGTACGAAGAAACCTTTAAAACGAGATATGAAGAGCTGAAAGCTTGCCGAGCTGGACAAGTCGCTGCTCTTGGAGCGCACCTCTAAAAAGCCGGTGTAACGCCCCGGTGCTATTGTTATAGCGTAGGAAAGGTTTTTATCTGTTCCTATTTCAAACCTCTTCTTTTTGGGGTCCGACTGGCTGTACAAAGTCCACTGGTACTCCAAATCGTCATCCTCAAAGGAGGATTCCACAAGGGGCTTTATTTCCAGCTGTTCCAGTGCAGAATATATGTAGCTCTTACGAATACTATCAATAGTGATGTAACCTACACGAGGGTCTTTGGCATTGGGGTCGTTATTTACAAAAACGGCAGGGGTACTTCGGTCCTTGTAACAACCTGTAAAAGAAAGGAGTAACAATAAGCACACCGAAAGTACGGAGGTATATTTAAAGTTCATAGTAGCCATATCTTGGAGGTATATTTTAAGGTATTACAAACCACCTTTGAAAGAAACGGGTTTGCCTTTATCTGTGCCTTCAGTTTCCATTAAGGGACCTTTGCCCTCTTTTTTACGTTCCGCATTTAGGTTTGCCAAGGCTGTTACGCAGTGTTGCAAAAGGCTCTGAACGTATTCTTGGTCACAGTCGTACTTATCAAACTTGTTATCCCGAATATATTGTTCGTCCCAATGCTCTCCTGTAGCGGAAATCATTAGGCGGTGTTTTTCGGCACCCCACTCGCCAAAGTAGTATTTTACCACCCCAGCACTCCAGTTGGTAGGACGCACCAATTTATCCGAGAGCGATATTGTACGCGTAATGGCATTCCCGTACCCTGGTGCAAAATCGTCGCTTTCCACAATACGGAAGGTTAGTTTTACGTTGCCCTCTTCGTTCTTCAGGTCGGGGGAGCGCAAAATCTTTATAGGAATTCTGCCATGAATACTATCGGCATCTATAAACAGTTTGTCTTTATAAAAAGGGTCGTCGAAAGGCACAAAATGCACACCCGCCTGGGCTTCACGAGTTTTAGGTGCCTCGGAGCCTGCTTTTTTAGCCTCTTCCTCTTGTTGTTTTTTCTCCTCTTCGGTGGGGAATACTTGCTCCAACCGGATGTAACGTTTATGATCCGATATTCCCCCTATGAGCGACACCGGGTACCATATTACATCTTCCGTTTGGTCTATTTTGGCAAACACAAAACTATACGTTTGGAATTCTGTGGGAGCTCCGGGCAAACTTTTGTCAAAGAACACCATACCCTTTGCCGAGGTGTCGTATAGTGGTAGTGGCTTTTCGCACGAAAGCAACAGTACACTTAGCAATGTACCACTTACAAGGGTTGTTATATAAGCTTGTAGTTTCATAATCATAACTGTTTTCAGGTGCAACGCCTAAGTTTATTTCCCAGTATTATCTTCGCCCTTTGCACTATCGGCTTCGTCTTTAGTAGCAACACCTTCGGGCAAAGGTATTACGTAAAAATCTTCCTTTAGCTCTTTATTGCCCAAAGGGAGGTCTTTGGTAAAGGTTCGTTTGTAGTAGTAGAAGAGTTGCCCCTCGGCAATAAACTCACGCAGGTATTCTTCGCCTACCACGGCTGGCACTTCATCCAACGATTTAAAGATGTTTTCGTTTTCGGGGTTTACATTTTTGCTACGTAGGAATTCCACGTAAAGGCGGTTAGCTTCTGCCAGGTCGGGAGTTGTTTCTATGGCTATCAGGTAAATTTCCGATAGGCGCAAGTTGGGAATCACCGAGTGGTTTGCCTTATAGTCCATGGACGATAGTTTGTCCGTATCATTAGCATCTACCGTTACCGCATACTTTTGTATGGTAGGTATTTCCCCTGAGGCGTCGCTATTGCTAATAGGGGTTTTGAGCTTCCAAATATTTTTGAAGCGTACATCGCTGGTAAGGTTTTTCCCCTTGAATACAATATTTTCCAAGTCATCCTTGGTAATGTATTGTATACGAGAAGGGTCCACCGAGCGAGGCCCCCAAATAAGGCCCTCGGTAGCTTTACCTACATCTTCAATAGGAATCTTAAATAGGGCTTCGGAGGGGGAGTTTAGTTTTCCCTTGTCCACATCCTCCAAGGTGGAGAGTTTAAATACGGGTTTTCCTTCTTCATCCTTAGCCTCTATAATATTTTTTGCATAGGCGTATGCTTCCTGCTTTTCGCCTAAATAAAGAGCTAAACGCGCCTGCAAGCCTAATACTGCCCAATAGTTAAGGCGTACAACTCGGGTTCCGCCAGTGTAAAAGGCTATTTTTTGCAACCTTTCTCTTAACTCTTTGGGGGTTTTATTGCTTATGGGGTCGTTATTTACCAGCAATGCTTCGGCCTTCTTCAGGTCCTCTTTAATGCGTTGTACAAACTCGGCTTGCGACAAGTACTCGGTGTCGTGCTTGTAGCTCACGGTTTTGGCGTAGGGCAAAAGCACGGTTTTAGTACCTCCTTGGGGGAGTTGCCCATACAAGCGCATAAGGTCCATGTTAATAAAAGCACGTAGGGCGTGTGCTTCGCCCAATATTACGGAGCGCTCAGCTTCGTCCCGAATAGTAGTACAACCACTTTCCAGCACTTTGTTCACCTGTGCCAGTATGTTAAACATACTCTTAGAAGTACTCAGGGAGGTGTTGCGGAAGTTATCGGTGTCGTACAAATGGCTAAAAACATCCAATAAGGCCTTGGAATTGGTGCCAGAAGGGGTTTCCCACACTTGTGCCAACTGCTCAATAAAGGATACCGATAAGCTTCCCCCGTACAGCGTATTCCCTGTTAAAGGCACATAAGCACCAGCCAAGGCATCTCGGCACCCTTGTACGGTCTGGAACTGTTTGGATTCGGGCACTTCATCTTTACGAGGCACTTCGAGCCACTTAGTACAAGAGGCTAAACTCACAGATGCTACTACTGCAATTAGAGGGAGGCGATATATGTTGCGTATCATTGTGATAATATAAAGTCGTGAGGGTTAGTAGTATAAGGATACCGATCCAATAACCGTACGGGCAAATGGGTAGTACAAACCACGCTCTACCTTTACGGATGAGAAGGTGGCCAGGTTGGAGGTATTTACCGAGAAGTTAATGGAGCGTAAGCCCAGGTGTTTTTTCACATAGTCCGTATCCCAACGGTACTGTACACTTAGGCTCTGGATGTCCAAGGTATTGTCGGGCATAATAAAGCGGGTACTTCCTACAGGAGTAGTGCTGTTAGCATCGAAGTTACGGAAAAACACATGGTCGCCAGGCTTCATCCAGCGGTCGCTCAGTACACGGGCGTCTACGTTGGTGTCTCCTATTTGCCCGCGAGATACCTCTACTTTGTCGCGTAAGGTGTTGTTAACCATTAGACCGCCAAAGCGGTAACCTAACGAGAGGTTAACGGTGAGCCCTTTCCAGGTAAATATGGAGTTCACAATACCACGGTATGGGGAGTCGCCGCTGCCTATAAACACCTTGTCGGCAGGAGTTATATTTTGTACAATAGCCCCTTCTTTGTTTAGTAGTACCTCCTCACCCGTAGCAGGGTTTATACCCAACGAGCGGTAGGCGTACAAGGCGTTTACGGGGTACCCTTCCATCATAAGACGGCTGGGGTCCATTCCGCCATTTAGGCGGAGGTAGACTTCATTTTGCTTCTTCACGTCATCGGAGAGGTAAATAATTTTACTGTTATCCCACACAAATTGGGCTCCTACTTGCCAGTAAAGCTCTTTTTCTACGTTCCGGAAAATGTAGGCATTCAGCCTGGCTTCCAAACCATAGTTACCCAGTACACCCACGTTTTCGGTGTAGGAGTCGAAGCCTGAGGTAGCTGGCAGGTTCATTTGCGACAACAGGTTGTTGGTGCGCTTGTTATACACCTCAACTTCGCCGCTCAGCCAGTTACGGAACAACCCAAATTCCAAACCGGCACTCATGGAGCGTGTTATTTGCCATGTAAGGTTAGGGTTACCCCAGCCCGATAGCGAAGCGGCACTCCAAGTAAGGTATTTTGAGCCTCGGTAGCTGTACGATGTTACTACTTGGTTATCTTGGAAGTTTACCCACCCTACTTCGCCCATAGAGCCTTTAAGGCGCAGGTTGTTAAAGAGGTCGAACTTCTTAATCCACTCTTCGTGGTGTAAGTTCCAGCCAATACCAACACTCCAGAAGGGCGCCCACTTGTTGTTTGCACCAAAGTCCGAAGAGCCATCCATACGGTACGAGCCATCGATAAAGAACCTATTGTCGTACACATAGTTGAGGTTACCGGTAAAACCTATACGACGCGACTCTGTTTCGTTACCCACAGGAGTAGTGTTTTTAACGTATTGGTGAGCATTGCTCAACATAGATAGGTTTTGGTTGTTGTACCCCTCGCCACTCATAGCATAATTAAAAGCCTGGTTTATTGTGGCAGAAACGTCCACACCACCGTAAAGTTGGTGCTTTTCGCCCAGCAGTTTGGTGTAGCTTAGCGTAGCCCTACCATCCATGGACTTTTGTAGGCCCGACCTCCAATCGTACCTACCTTTACGCTGCAGCCCTTCTGGGGTTTCGTAGGTTGGCCCCACGAAGTTGGTATGCTCGGCAGGGCGGAATGTGTCCACGCCTGTTTTGGTTATATTCACCCCTATTTGCCCCCTTAGGCGCCAAGCATCGCTTATGAGCCAGTCTGCCGAAAAATTATCGATAAACGACAACCGGTCGTTTTTATTAAATGTATTCAGCGTAGTATTAAACAGCGGGTTAGCCACAGCCCTACTGTGGTTAAAGTTGGGGAAGGTTCGTACAATATCGCCATTAATATCGTAGGGTGAGTTGTAGGGTTGTTGGTCCACGTACTGTTTAAAGTCGCCATACTTACTTTCCTCGGCATTGGTAACGCCTACACTAATACTGTTACGGAACACCAGGTTTTTCACTTGGTAAATAAGCGAGAGGTCGGCTGTTATGCTGTTGCGTAACGACCCCTTCATAACCCCGTTCACAGTGTTGTAGTTTACCCCAGTGGACCAGCGGAACTCGTTGCTACCGCCGTCCAACCGAACAGCGTAACGCTGCCCTATACCCAGCTGCAGGGGTTTACGCATCCAGTCCACATCCAGTCCGGCACGCACTTGGCGCAACCGCTCGTTATAGTAGCGCTGCAAAGCAAAATAGGTGTCGGCATCTTGGCTGTCGTACAAGCCTATGGAGCGTTCCAGCTTTAGCTTATCGGCAGCATTTAACAGGTTGTACGACGAAAGGTCCGGAATTTCCAGGTTAACCCCCGCACTACCAAAAACCTTGAGCTTACCGGCTTCGGGCTTTTTGGTAACAATAACAATAACACCATTTGCACCCCGGGAACCGTAAATAGAGGTTGCCGAAGCATCTTTAAGGATGTTGATGGACTCTATCTCCTCGTCGTTAAAGTCCATTAGTTTATAAATAGACACCTCAAAACCGTCCATTATAATAAGCGGTGTGTTGGCGGTTTGGGTGCCGTACTCATTGTTGAGTTGGTCCAACGATGGTAAAGAGGATCCACCACGAATCGTGATATTAGGCAACCTGTTGGGGTTGCTCCCCACACTTAGGTTTGTAGGTATATTAATAGAGGCATCTACATTACGAAGGGTTTGCAACAAGTTTTGCCCTTTGTTCATTTGTAGGTCCTCTTTGGTTACCACCGATACCGAACCCGTATAGCTTTCTTTGGGCTTGTTGAATATACCGGTTACCACCACTTCGTTAAGCGTGCTTACATCTTCGGAGAGTACTACAGTAATTTCCGACTTCCCTTTTACGGGCACTTCTTGCGTCCGGAACCCTATCATAGAAAAGGTTAGTACATCGGACTCTAACAAGCCGATAAGCATAAACTTACCGTCCGGGTTGGTAATAGCCCCCGCTGTTTTGCGCCCTTTGATGCGGATATGCACCCCTGGCAGTGGCTCGCCGCTTTTATCCTTCACTTGCCCGGTAATGCGTAAGCCTTTTGCGGACGGTGCCTGCAAATTAGGCTGGTTAACAACATGTCTACTTGGTAGGGCGGCCCCAAATATTGGCGTACCCCCTAATACAGTAACGAGCAGGGCACGCATCCAATAGCGAGATGCCGATGCCCACTGACAAGTAGCTGGTGTAGTACTTTTTTTCGTCGTCATAAATGGTGGTTAGGTTACTATTTTTTATCTATGTTTTTCCTCGGCAGTTTTACACCTTAGGTGCTTGGCACAAACACGAAACGGCTCAACACCCAATATGCTAAGCCCAACGACAGCGATTTATTTTCGGTTGCCTTATAAAACACGCGGGGTAAAATAATGTGATAATCACAAATGTAACAATTTCAACAATACCAACAATCACCAAGAATTGTTAAAACCACTTTTTGCAGCACCAAACCCTAACAAACAATACAGAATTAACATCTCATGGTGAGAGAGGCGGAGTTTTCTCCCGCCTTGTTTTGACAAACCTTAAGATTATGAGCCCAAAAAATTTAAGTGTTTTTCAGAGGTGGGGCAATGTTTTCTTTGGGAAAACTTAGAGGTGATTTTGGGTAAAAAAAGGTTGGATTTTAGGGGAGTAAAAAACGGACGGAGCAGGGGTGAAATTTTGGGATAAAAAACGGATGGTTTGAAGGTGAAATTTTGGGGTAAAAAAGGACGTTTTGGGGGAGTGTTTTTGGGGTAAAAATGGGGTGATTTTGGAGGCAAAAGAGCGACCGCCCGCAATCCCTTTGCCAGAGCGGGTTTGCGAGGGATGTTAAAAGTTGTGTAAAAATAACTGCGCTTTCTTTTTCAACAAACTGCGCTTTTCGTTACGACAAACTGCGCTTTCTTTTTTGAAAGACTCCGCAGATATTTTTTTTGCCCCCTCCCCAAAGCAAAAAAAACACCCTAAAAATCACCCCCATTTTTCACCCTCAATTTACCCTCAAAAATCCACCCCAAAATCAAAAAAAAAATCACCCTAAAACCCACCCCAAAAAACACCCCAAATTTCGGTCCTCCCCGCCCTTAAAAACAGCCTAAAACAAAAAATGCCCCTCAAAACACCTTAACCCATTTTAAGACAAAGCAACAACCACTATTATATTAGGAGGTGGGAAACATCGTTACGTTTTCACCTCCCATATTTACTAAAGCATTGGCAACAGAAGCGTTTTTGCTTGCAACACTTCCGCCTTTTACCATTATTATCCGTTCTTGTTTCACAGTTTTGGCGAGAAAAGAGAGGTATAATCCCTGTCCCTTTTGCGTATAAATACGCCATAACGCAGCATTTTTAGTAAGTTTGTACTCCTTGCTGGTTATATGCTTTGTGCTATTGGGCTGGCAGATGTACTTATACAAACATTGTATACAATAACCTCCTAACCTATGAATTCCATTTCGTCGGCTTCAAGCAACGCCCCCTCTGTACTCTTAATTTATACTGGAGGTACAATAGGTATGATAGCCAACCCCGAAACAGGCGTGCTGGAAGCATTCGACTTTGAATATATCGAGCAACACGTCCCCGAGATACAACGCTTTGGGTACCATATAGATACCATTTCGTTTAAGTCGGCCATCGACTCTTCGGATATGGGACCAGCCTGCTGGGTGGACATTGTGCGGATTATAGAAGAGCATTACGAGCAGTACGACGGCTTTGTGGTACTGCACGGGACCGACACCATGGCCTACACCGCCTCTGCCCTGAGCTTTATGCTGGAGCACTTATCCAAGCCAGTAGTACTCACAGGCTCGCAACTGCCCATAGGAATGCTCCGAACCGATGGTAAGGAAAACCTTATAGCCTCGCTGGAAATAGCCGCTGCACGCGACGAGCAAGGGCTTCCCTATGTGAGCGAGGTGTGCGTGCTGTTTAACGACTTATTACTACGCGGTAACCGCACAACAAAAACGTGTGCCGACCAGTTTGCAGCGTTTGCATCGCCTAACCTGCCAGCACTTGCCGAGGTGGGGATAGATATCCACTACGACCGCGCCCTACTGCGCCCCGCCGCAGGTACCCCCCTTAAATGCCACACCGTACTAAACGAGCATGTGGTGGTACTGAAGCTCTTCCCTGGTATTAGTGCCTCTACCGTTCGTGGCATCTTGAACACCGAGGGACTGAAAGGTGTGGTGCTGGAAACCTACGGCAGTGGCAATGCACCTACGTCCGACTGGTTTATAAACGAAATAAGACAAGCCGTGCAACGCGGCATAGTTATTGTCAATGTAACACAATGCACCCGCGGTACCGTGGTTATGCACCGTTACGACACCGGGAACAGGCTGTTATGTGCAGGCGTGGTAAGCGGTTACGATAGTACCACCGAGGCAGCCGTAACCAAATTAATGTTCCTGTTAGGGCAAGGCATACCTACCGAGGAGGTGAAACGCCTGTTACAAACCGACTTGGCGGGCGAGCTAACACTGGAGCATAACCTCCCCTCGCCTTATGTATTAAGCTCCAGGTGTTTGAAATAATGCACAAACCCGAACATAACCTACTCTTCCCCGCCAACGAATGGGGTATTACTCCAAACCTTACGGCTTACGACTCGTACCGCTTTGTGAGCTTGGGTAGCGGTAGCAGTGGCAACGCCTACCTGCTGGAATACCATGGAGTGCGCCTACTGATAGATGCTGGCATTGCACCCCGTACCCTACGCACCCTCCTCCAAAATAACGGTTGCGCCCCCGAAGCCTTAACCGCCATATTCATAACCCATGACCACGCCGACCACGTGAGGGGGGTGGGCGTGCTGGCATCCCGGTACAACATACCAGTATACGCCTCGCCCACAGTAGCCACAACCCTTAGGACGAGCCGCTATATATCCGAAGACTTAACACCCTTTTTGCGCCCTATGCCCGTAGGAACTACCGAAACAATGGGCGATTTACGTATAACCTCCTTTGAAGTACCGCACGACAGCAGCCAAAACGTTGGTTACCTACTGGAATGCCCTGCCGGCACCTTTGTGTTGGTAACCGATGTAGGGCATATCACCTCCGACATATCGTGGGCTGTGGGGCAAGCTAACTTCTTGGTATTGGAGTCCAACTACGACCCCGAAATGCTAAGGAACGGTACTTACCCCGACTTTCTGAAGGCGCGCATCACCAACGGCACAGGGCATATCAGCAACGTGCAGGCGGCCGAGTTTATGGCAAAACATTACCATTTGGACTTGTCCTACCTTGCCCTATGCCATTTAAGCAAGGAAAACAACCACCCCCTCTTGGCTTGGAAAACAATGGAGCACCGCCTCTCGGCAGAAGGCATTAGGATAGGCAAGGACTTGGAGCTGTTAACCCTAAAACGGGCTGTACCCTCGGACGTTGCCTTCCTTAAGAAAAAATAGCCCCTCCTGCTGTAAAACCGTTAGTTTGCCCCTACTCTTTTGTATATTTGTTCCAAAGCCGTTGTATTTTCCTTAGTACACTTTTGCACCATTCGCCATGAATACTACTCAACCAACCCCCGAAGAACAAGTAACGGTTAGGGCCTTTGAGAAGCTATTATCGGACTACCTGGACACCAACCACCGCAAGCGTAGCAACGTTATTATAAAGGCGTTCGACTTAGCACGCAAGGCACACGCCGGGGTAAAACGCAAGAGCGGAGAACCTTACATACTACACCCCATAGCAGTAGCGGATATAGTATGCAACGAGATAGGGTTAGGCTCCACCTCCATAGCCTCTGCCCTATTGCACGATGTAGTGGAAGATACGGACTACACCGTGGAGGACATACGGGATATGTTTGGAAACTCCATAGCCATTATTGTGGAGGGGCTAACCAAACTCTCGGGCGAGATATTGGCACAAATGAACTTAGGGCAAGACGCCTCGGCACAACTGGAAAACATACGGCGCCTGTTGCTTACCGCCAATAAAGACATACGGGTTATCTTGGTAAAAATAGCCGACAGGTTGCACAACATGCGCACCCTTTCCAGTATGCCCGAAGCCAAACAAGCCAAAATAGCTGCCGAGACACGGTTGTTTTACTCCCACTTGGCAGAACGGTTGGGGATGTACAACATAATGTCCGAGCTACAAGACCTCTCGTTAAAGTACGACCACCCCGAGGAGTACACCTCCATTCAGCAACAACTGGCCGAAACACACGAAAAACGCGACACCCTGTACGGGCACTTCTACTCCATAGTAAAAAACGACCTGGATGCCACAGGGCTGAGCTACGAAATACAGTACCGCGAAAAGTCCATTTATTCCATTTGGAATAAGATGAAATCCAAGAACTTACCGTTCAACGAAATTTACGACTTATTTGCTATACGTATTATCTTCGACCCCGCTTCGGCCCAAAGCGAGTACAACGACTGCTTTCGCATATACCGCGCCATAGTGTCGCACTTTAGCATTAAAGGCGACCGTATACGCGACTGGTTATCCAGGCCCAAAGACAACGGCTACCAAGCCTTACATGTCACCGTGATGGGGCCTACCGGCGAGTGGATAGAAATTCAAATACGCTCGCGCCGAATGCACGAAATGGCCGAGAAAGGGCTGGCGGCCCACTGGCGGTACAAACAACACTCGGACACGGTGGACGAAGTAGAGGATAAAATACTAAACAACGTAAAAGCACTGCTTAACAACCCGGGTCCTAATGCGTCGGACGACTACGAAACCATGATGTACAAGTTTTCGGCGCAAGATATCCTACTGTTCACCAAAGAGGGCGCAAAAGTGCGTACAACACAAGGATTTACCGTTTTGGACTTTGCTTACCAACTGGACGCCCAGTTAGGAGAACATTGCATAGGAGCCAAAGTAAACCACGAAATGGTGAGCATAGACCATATTTTAAATAATGGCGACCAGGTGGAGATACTTACCACAACAAAAACACACCCCAAAGAAGAGTGGCTCCTCTACGTTAAAAGTCCCTATGCCCGGAGGCATATCCAGCGCTACCTCACCAATGCCCGCAGCAAAAATGTAGAAGAAGGAAAACAAAAACTGGAAAGCTTTGCAAAACAGTACGGATACTCCCTATCCGAGCTGGTAAAAGAAAACGGATCGGTGCTGAGCTTCTCCTCAAAAGAGGACTTCTACTATGCCATAAGTAAGGACAGCATACGGTTATCGCGCGACTTACTGGAGGAGCTACAAGACACCTTGGAGCTATCCCAAATACAACCGCTGGACGAAACGGGACAAGCATCGTGGAACTCGGACGAAACCCAAGTACCCGCCATAGACCGTAGCCAAAAAGGCATATACACCCTAACTGCTACCGATGGCAAACGTAACTACATACGAGCAACATGTTGCAGGCCTATCATGGGCGACGATGTTCACGGCCTCCTGAACGAAGCCAACCAGGTGGTGGTACACAAGAAATACTGCCCCGAAGCAATCAAACTTAAAGCAATGAAAGGCGACTCCATTGTACCAGTGGTATGGGGTGCACACGTAAACTCCACCTTTGGGGTAACCTTGCATATGGAAGGCGCCAACTTAGAAGGGTTTGTGCATAATATCACCAGCACACTGCGCCACCGGCATATTGTACTTACCGGAATCTCCTTCACCAGTACCAAAGAACGTGCCGTAGGACATATTACAGTACGTATACCCAACACCACCGAGTTAGAATTGCTAACCCGAAAGCTGCGCGACGAAAACGAGTTGCTACGCATCTACAAGTCCGACACCCCCCACTAATCCCCTTACACTATCAACATGCAACGAAAAAGAATTATAGCCCCCTCGATGCTCTCGGCCAACTTTTTACACCTTGCCGAGGGTGTGGACATGGTAAACCAGTCGGCCGCAGAATGGATTCACCTTGATATTATGGACGGCAGCTTTGTCCCCAACATATCCTTTGGCTTACCTGTGGTAGAAGCAATATCGGCAGCTACGGAGAAAGTGAGCGACTGCCATTTGATGATAGTTAACCCCGAGCGTTATGTATCCGACTTTGCACGAGCCGGTGCCAACGTGCTAACCGTTCATTACGAAGCCTGTACACACCTGCACCGCACGCTGCAAGCTATTCATGCCGAAGGGATGAAGGCCGGCATAGCCCTAAACCCACATACCCCCGTAGAGCTATTGGCCGATATTTTACCCGATGCGGACTTGGTCCTCGTGATGTCCGTAAACCCTGGCTTTGGAGGGCAAAAGTTCATTTTCCGCGCTTTGGACAAAGTGCGCCGCCTGCGTCAGTTAATAGACCAAGAGGGGTACGACTGCGTTATAGAGGTAGATGGCGGAGTTAATGCTGCCACCGCCCCCTTGTTATGGGATGCAGGAGCCGACATTTTAGTAGCTGGCAGCTTCGTTTTTGGTGCACCCAGCCCCCAAGCAGCCATAGAGCAACTGCTCCAGTAACCCTACCGCAGGTATGGCACACGCTAATAGCCTGGCCGTTGAATACCTTAACCGCCCCGCCCTAAGGGTGCTGTTGGCAAGCCTGGGAGCCTACTTCTTATACCTTATACACCCTTTTGCCCCGCTAATAGTAGGGCTAACCACCCTATGCTTAGGTGCCATTGGGGCATGGCGGTATAACCAGTGGGCCATAATGGTAGCTGGTGGCTGGATGAGCTTATACGGAGGCTATATGCACTATTACCACAGTAGCCATAGCCTGCTAAACAACAACCAAACACTGTATGAGCTGCCCGCTTACGTTATAAAACAACAAAGCCCAACAAGCTACCAAATGCAGCCTGTGGGCAATCCTGCCACCATGCAAGTTATGGTGCCGAGCCATTTGACACCTACCGCCCCGCTGCCCGGAGATAAGGTTGTTGCGGACATAGCCTTGCAACCCGTGCTCTTAAACGGGGATAAAAAGTGGGCCCTCCATTCCTGGGCAGAGGGCATCTTTACAAAGGGTACAGTGCAATATTTCAGGGCGCAAGAAAAAGCCAACACCCCACCGCTACAAGCTACCTTAAACCGGTGGAGGGTACGCATCTCCGAGTATTTCCACAAAGCTACCCAACCCCACCTTACCAGCGTTGAACAGAGCCTGATTTATGCTCTTATTTTGGGCGATAGGCGCGAGTTACCCACTCTCCTTAAAACCGACTTTACCAAAGCCGGCGGAGCGCACCTTTTGGCTGTAAGTGGCTTCCACCTGAGTATTATATGGGCATTGTTAAGTAGTTTTATTGCGGTACGCAGGAATAGTTTACACGCTCATGCCTACCGCTGGATAGCAGCAGGCATACTACTGTTGGGGTTACTGCTGTACACCTTTATAACAGGGGCTAACCCTGCTACCGTTAGGGCGTGGACTATGGTGACGATACTAACCGTTACAAAGCTACTATGGCAACGGATGGACTCCGTGCAGCTACTAAGCCTTACCCTTGTGCTTATGGCGTTGGTAAACCCGTTTTGTTGGGGAAGCATAGGACTGATACTAAGCGGTAGTGCCGTGTGGGGTATATTGGTACTTAAACCCTTGCTGGACCTTTTGTATTCTCCCCAAAACAAGTTAGCCCAATATTTGCTTAGCCTTGTTTACGTGAGTATTGCAGCACAAGTAGCAACCCTTCCCTGGGTTATTTATTACTTTGGGAGTTTCCCGCTTGCCGGCCTGCTCAGTGCAATACCCCTTACCTTGCTGGCCACCATAGTTATATTAATAGGATTGGGCTACCTGTTGCTGTGTGGCATACCAGTGTTAGCCTGGCTGTTAAGTCCTTTTTACAAGGGGGCTTGTTGGTTGCTCCTGAAAAGCATTGAGGCGTTTGCCCAAATAGGAAGTATTGCCGTTCCCAATACCGAGCAAGCCGGCACTCCACTCCTTATAGCACTGTACTATGCCGTTTTGGTTATTTGCTACCCACACCTACACGAGGCGTTAAAACGGTGGAACAACAGGAGAAGCACCGCCTACAAGTTTGCGTAACAGGCGCAACACCGCAGGGCTTAAACCATTAAAAGGACTCTTCGGCGGAGCTGAACAGCAAGTTAGGGGGAGATATGAAGTAAAGTTTCTCGGTGGCCCTCGTCATGGCGGTATATAGCCAGCGGATAAACTGTTCGTCCACCACCTCGGGCCGCAAAAAGGGCAAAGAGATGTAGACATGGCGCCACTGCCCCCCCTGGGATTTGTGACACGTCATGGCACAGGCGTACTTTACTTGCAGGGCGTTAAGGTAGGGGTCCTCCCTAAGTGCCTTAAACAGTTTTCGTTTGTTGTTTACATCTGTGTAACTGGTCATCACTGCTTGGTACAACGCTTGGCGCTGCTCCGACGTTAAAGAAGCCACCCCGCTGTTTAGGGTATCCAACAATAACTGGGCCGATACGTAGCCACCATCGGGGTCCTGTAATTCGGCCTTACAGAAATGAAACCCATAACGCTCGTGGGGGGCCGAGCAGTGCAACACCTTCAGGACCTCTCCGTTGGCAATGAAAGCACTTGTGGGGCGGTCCGTTTCGTCGAATGGTATATGCAGGTAGTTATTTCTGCAAACCATAAGGTATTCCCCCCGGGCAATAGGCTCTTCGTAAAACAAACTGCGGAACCTTATTTCACGGTTCAGCTGTTCGGCCTCACGATTGGAGCGTGTAATAACCAATGTTTCCTCCCGCCCCACCTTTCGGTAAGAGGACTCCAAGGTACTGGGAAAGTCGTAGCCGGAAATAACGTGGACCTCCTGCCCCGTAGGAGTGGGCAACAAAGGAGCCTGCCACACCCCACCGTTGGACTGCATTTCTTGTAACAAAGCACGTAGCTTTACGGAAAGGCCTACAATTTCGCCCGATGCCTCCTGGCGCACCACATCCAACAAAGCACCTTGGTAGAGCGGATAGCCATATTGTGCCAGGTAGTTGGGGTCCATAGCCGGGCTATATTCGGACGAAACGGGAGGCAGCTGGGCATCATCGCCCACAAAAACCACCTGAGCATCGCGCACTCCCATACAGTACTCCAACAGGTCGTCCAACAACTGTCCGCTCCCAAAGGGGTTAAACCCTTCGGACTGGTTGGAAATCATGGAGGCCTCGTCCACAATATAAACCGTTCCACGACGGTCCCTGTTGTTTCCCACCTTAAAAGCCTCTTCGGCCTGAGGGTCCTGGTTTTGTTGCCTGTAAATTTCTTTATGAATAGTTTGGGCTGGCGCTTGGCAATAGTTTTGTAATACCTTAGCAGCCCTCCCTGTGGGAGCTAACAGCCTATACATGCGGCGTTGCTGGCGCAAGGCTTTTACCACTGCCCCTAATAGGCTGGACTTCCCCGTTCCGGCATATCCCCGTAGTATATATATGGAGTGCGGGGGGGCTTCGTCCAGAAAAAGGGACAACGAGTTTATAACCTCATTTTGCGAAGAAGTGGGCACATAAGCAAAAGCCGAACGGATAAGTGTAGCACAACTGGTAGGCTTCATCTCTTTTTTTTTCAATAAAGTACGGTGCGAAAGGTAGTTTTTACCGATAAAGTTCTTACATTTGCCATAAGAGACTCCCTCCCACCATTGGGGGTAGCCTCTGTTTGGATTTTGATGTATACAAAATAACCAATTATAATCCGCATGAAAACAATCTTTAAGGTACTCCTCGTCCTTGCCGTAATAGGGTTGGCTTATGTTGCAACCCAAAGCATTTTGGGACCTATCCGTTTTAAAGACGAAAAAACAGCGCGTGAAAAGCTTATTATTGCCAAGCTGATGGATATCCGGAAGGCGCAAGTTGCGTACAAGTCCGTACACCAATACCACGCAGCTTCGTTCTCGGAGCTTACAAACTGGTTGCAAAACGGTAAAATACCCGCTGTACGCAAGGAGGGCGAACTAACCGAGAAACAATTAGAGTCCGGAATGACCGAAGAAAAAGCCGTAGCCATTGTGAACAAAGCTAAAGCTACCGGCAAGTGGGACGAAGCCGAGAAAGAGGGGCTGAGCCGCGTTATAAATGGGGTACGCCAATCCTTTACACGTGACACCACTTGGGTTAATGCTGCCGAGAACTTATTCCCAGCAGGCTATGCAGTGCAGGACTTAGGGCTTGTGCCTGGGACCTCTGCCACCTTCGATATGGACACCGCCAGTGTGGCTACCGCCTCGGGATTCAACATTAAGGTATTCCAAGCAGCAGTACCCTACACCACTTACTTAGGCGACCTGGATAAAATGGAAGTGGACAACCTGGTGGACTTTGCTACCAAACTGAACCGCTACCCTGGCCTTAAAGTGGGCTCGCTAACCGAAGTGAACAACAACGCAGGTAACTGGGAGTAACCCCTTAACCCTATTTGCATCGTAACAAGCATTATGGCATCGGCTCCTACAAGTTTGTTGGCATGGAAGTCCAGCAACTTCCCATTGTCCGAGAACGATGCTGTGCAGTTGCATTTGTCCATCCGCATCGCTGCGGATGGACTTTATTTTTTAGCCCACCCCCCACAACACGCCGCCACTAAGGTATATAGCGCCTACGTGCCATTTGAGGTGCCAGGCGTTGAGGGGCTGAAAAAGGCCTTTTACACCGAGGCGTTCCTGGCCTACCCTTATGCCTCTACACACATCTACCTACAAGAGTCCAACAGCTACCTGTTACTTCCGCAGGATATAGCACATGTAGCCCCCGAAAGCAATTGGCTACAAGTGGTAACCTCCCACCAACACATGCACCTGATGAGTGCTCCAATACCCGATATGCGTACCCAATTGGTGTATGGCGTGGAGGAGGAGATGTACCAGTTTTGCTCGCGTTCCTTCTCGTACCCCCGCTTTGGGCACCGGATTATTCCTTTTAGCGGGTATGCCGTACAGTTGGCACGCCAACAACACCCCAAAATAATGATGGCGCTCATTGAAGGTGAAGTGATGGACCTTATTTTTGCCCAAAACGGCACGTTGCAAATGGCTAACCGGTACAACGCTAAAACAGCAACCGACAGGCTTTACTACCTAACATCGGTATGGCGCCTTTTTGGCTTAAACCCCGAAGAAACCCCGCTATACCTATTCACAAGCACTCCGCCGGAGATGGATAGTTTGTTGGCTACCCTCCAAACCCAAATAAGACACCTACACTGCCACCATTACCCCACTACACAAGAGCTTGCGCCCTATACCAAAGGCAACCAAACCTTACCACCAGTACTCATACTGAACCACCTATGCGTATAATACGAGGAAAGTACGGCAAACGACGCTTTAACTTGCCTAAAAACTTTAAGGCTCGCCCTACAACCGATATGGCGAAGGAAAACCTATTTAACGTACTGGACAACCTCGTGGACTGGGATAACACAAGGGCGCTGGACCTATTTGCCGGAACTGGAAGCATAGGACTGGAAATGGCTTCGAGAGGATGCCCACAGGTAGTTGCTGTGGAACAGGACCGAGACCACTGCCAATTTATTAGGAAAGTAGTAGGCCTGCTAAACGAGCCAAACTACCAACTAATACCTACCGACGTATTGCGATACTTGGCAACAGCCGGATTGGGGCAACCCTTCGACCTTATTTTTGCCGACCCACCATACAGCATGCCCGAGCTACCCGAGCTACCCGATAGGATTTTAGCAAGCGGGCTACTTGCCCCAACCGGATTGCTTGTAATGGAGCACCCCAAAGCCCATTCGTTTACCAACCACCCACTTTTTGAACAGCAACGAAAGTACGGCTCGGTTCATTTCTCCTTTTTCAGGCCAACGCCAAACTAAAGGTAGGCCTCCTTAAAGCGGCAGAGTGGCTCGCGCCATTGGTTTCCTCCGTCCTCCCCCCTACAAGCCACATTCACCTAACATCACGTACTTCCCCTTTATGAAAACCGTATACATCTTACTTAATACGGGATCGCCCCGAGATATCACGATAGATGCCGTTAAGGAATACCTACACGACTTTTTGAGCGACCCCCGGGTGCTAACCATGCCTGCCCCTATACGCTGGTGGTTGGTGAACCACCATATAGTACCCAAACGGGCACCTTATACACTGTCGCGTTACCGTCAAATATGGACGAGCTTAGGCACTCCGCTCGAAATAGATAGCCACCAATTGGCCGCCGAGCTACAAAAAGCATCTGGTAGCCCGGTATTTTGTGGCATGCTGTACCAGCACCAGGGGATAGAAACAGCTTTAGAAAAAGCCGCAGCCTGTTCCCCCAGCAAGGTTGTACTGGTGCCGCTGTTCCCTCACTACGCCATGAGTAGCTTCGAGACGCATGTAGCAAAGGTGTGTGCCGTTCATAAGAAAAGGAAGTACCCTTTCCCGTTGGCTTGCGTTGCGCCTTACTACAACAACGAGGAGTTCCTGCGTATTTGGGCTAACAACTTAAAAGCCATAGCGCAGCCTGGCGAGCATGTGATAGCTTCGTACCACAACATTCTGCAGGTACAGGCCAAACCTTACAAGGGTGACCCTAAACGGGATTATGAACAGCAATGCTACACCATGACGAAGATGCTGTTTGAGCAAGAGGAGATACGGGAGCTGGGGTTGTCGTACGAGGTAGTCTTTCAGTCCGAGATGCACCGGAGCAAGTGGTTGGCTCCTACCCTGTCCGAGGCCCTGAAGCGGAACGTACAGTTGGGGCGCAAACAGTTAGTGGTGATATCCCCTTCGTTTGTAATAGACTGCTTGGAAACCACCAACGAGATACTTGGCGAAGTATTGGAACTATTCCATAGCTACGGCGGAGAGGAGTTGCGTTTAGTGCCTTGCCCAGGACCGAGCGAAGCAATGGCCCAGATGCTGTACCACCACAGCCAAAACGCCACGGACGAGTATTTGGTATACTAACCCCCACCTTCTCCCAAAAGAGTCCCTTGGAAGGGAATAAGTATTAAACCTCCCCACCTAAGGTAGGTCTAAACCTACAAAACAGCCTTTTGCGGGCTGTTTTTACTACCGAAAAATATTTAGGATTATATATGGACAAGAAGATTTTTACTTGGCTTGGTGCAGCTATGCTATTGGCTGGGCTGAGTAGCCTGGCAGGGTATGCCCAAAGTGTTACAACCCCTACCGATACTGCTGGCATTGCCACAAGCGCAACCAAGGATACCTTACGGCTAACCCTGCAGGATGCCCTACAAGTTGCCATGAGCGAAAGCCGTACCCTAAAAATAGCCGACCAAGAGGTGGAAAAAGCCAACTACGACAAACGTTCGGCCATAGCCAAGCTATTACCTACCGTTGATGCTTCGGGCGACTATAGCTACACCTTAAAGAAACAGGTAATGTACCTGGGCAGCATGAAAATGCCTGGCATGCCCGAGGGGGAGTCCAACAAGGGGATTGAGGTAGGCCGTTCTTACCAGGTAGCTGGCGGGATATCGGCAGGTATGCCTTTGTTAAATGTGCAGCTATGGAAGTCGGTACAGCTTTCAAAAGAGGCTATGGAGCTGGCGGTACTAAAGTCGGAAGAGTCCAAAATAACCCTTTACACCCAAGTTGTTAAGGCGTACTATGGTATTATGCTGGCGCAAGAGTCGGCAAAAGTAATACAGCAAAGCTACGATAACGCCAAGGTTAACTACGAACAAATAGCCAACCGGTACAGCTTGGGAATGGTAGCCGAGTTTGATAAGATACGTGCCGATGTAGCAGTGAAAAACTTGGAGCCTCAGCTGCAAGATGCTCAAAATGCTATTAGGAACGCCCAAAACCAACTGCGCATCCTGCTCTCGTTACCTTTGGAGCAACCTATAGCTTGTGTGGGCGAGCTGAAGGATTTGGAGGGAGACATGTACCGCAAGTACTTCAATGCCACAGCACTCCCAAGCCAAAACAACCAACTAAAACAGTTGGACGCACAAATACAAATGCTGCGTACGCAACTTTCCATGGCTAAGAGTGCTTTTTTGCCTACCGTCACCCTTTCGGGCGTGTACCGTACCAGTGCTATGGACGACGCCTTCAGCTGGAGGAACTACATTTGGTCGCCCTACTCTATGGTTCAGCTAACGCTCTCGATACCCTTGTTCCGTGGGGGCGATAGGATTAATGCGGTGAAAAAGTCGCAACTATCCTTACAACAAGCCCAGCTACAACGCCAGCAACTCCAGGAAACAGTACAAGTACAAGCACAACAGTATCAGGACAATATTAAAACCGCTGTAAAACAGTACGTAACAGCTAAGGAGGCTATAACCCAAGCCGAGAAAGGTTACGAAATAGCCAAGAAGCGTTACGACCTTGGCTCCTCTACCCTTGTAGAGCTTAACGATGCCAACCTTGTTTTAGCCCAAACACGCTTAGGTTACCTGCAATCCATATACGGGTACATCTCCAACGAGGCGGACTTACAGGCCGTATACGGGATTACCCCAATATTAACACCCCAACATTAACCCCAAGCAACGACACCCTATAAATATGAAAACCCTATCTCCTTTTTATGTTTCCCTTCTTGCCGCCACTCTGCTGTGCGGGTGCAAAGGCAAGAGCAACCAAAACGGCAACGAAGCCCAAAGCCACGAGGCGGTAAAAGTTACCACCACAGCCGTAGTACAGGACAGTATAACCGTTACGGAGTCCTTTTCGGCTTCGGTAGAGTCGTTTGTAAAAAACAACATAGCACCACAGTCGCCCAACCGTATAAAAACTTTCCATACCGAGGTGGGGCAAACCGTACGGCGCGGACAGCTATTGGTAACGTTGGATAACCCCCAGCTTTCGCAGCTGGACCTGAAGATGAAAAAGTCCAAGGTGGACCTGGACCGCATTGATGAGCTGTACCGAGTAGGCGGCATCTCTAAGTCCGATTGGGAAAATGCCCGAGTAGCCTACGATATAGATGCCACCTCGTTACGCAACCTTTCCGAGAACACACGCCTCACAAGCCCCATAGCGGGAGTTGTCACAGCCCGAAACTACGACAATGGCGATATGTACACAGCGCAAAAGCCTCTGTTGGTAGTGGAACAAATATCGCCCCTAAAAATACGCATCAACATTAGCGAAAAGTACTTCACCCAAATCCATAAAGGGCTTCCTGTTAAGGTGATGCTGGATGTGTTCCCTGGCGAAGTATTCAACGGTACGGTAGGGCTTATTTACCCCTCGGTGGACCCCAACACTCGCACCTTTACAGTAGAGGTACACCTGAAGAATACCAACCAACGTGTACGCCCTGGCATGTATGCCACAGTAGAAGTAAACTTTGGTTCCAAAGCCGCCCTATTGGTTCCCGACATATGTGTACGCACCCTTCCCGGCTCTAACGAACGCATGGTATACCTGCACCAAAACGGCCAGGCGGTACTACGCAAAGTAAAGGTGGGCGCACTGGTTGGCAGCAACTATATTGTAGAAGAAGGGCTTACCCCCCAGGACCAAGTTATCACCAGCGGCATCAACCACCTGCGTAATGGTATTAACGTAGAAGTAGTCCAACAGTAACCCCCACCCGCAACAAACAAACCTACGCCTTAACACTTTAATAATATGAGTTTGTACCAAACAGCCGTTAAGCGCCCAGTAACCACTATACTTGTTTTTGTGGCTATTGCCATTTTGGGGCTTTACTCGCTGATTAACCTCTCCATTGACCTCTACCCCAAGATAGAGATGAACTCTATCATGGTGGTTACCTCCTATGCAGGTGCCGGGGCCGAGGATATAGAAAACACCATATCCCGCCCCATAGAGAACTCCCTGAATTCCGTACCCCAACTCAAACATATCCAGTCCAGTTCCAAGGACAACTTCTCTACCGTTAGGCTTGAGTTTAACGAGGGGACCGACCTTGAAGTAGCTACTAACGATGTCCGCGACAAGCTGGATATGATAACCAACATGCTACCCAAGGAGGCTAACAAACCCCTGCTCTTCAAGTTTAGCTCGGACGATATCCCCGTAATGCTCATCTTCGTAACAGCACAGGAAAGCCGTAACGGGCTAAGCAAAATTCTGGACGATAATGTGGCTAACGAGTTGGCTCGAATCCAGGGCGTAGGTACCGTTAGCACCAACGGAGCACCTATCCGCGAAATAAATGTTTATGTGGACCCCCAAAAGCTGGAGGCCTACAACCTCTCCGTAGAGCAAATAGCCCAAGCTATCCAGGCTAACAACCAAAACATTCCAATTGGTACTATCGACCTGGGTAACATGACCTCCTCCATTAGGGTAGAGGGCGAGTTTACCAATACGGACCAAATGCAAAACATCATTGTTGCCAACAGGCAAGGACGAAACGTTTACCTGCGCGATGTAGCTAATGTACACGATGGCAACAAGGAAAGGCTTCAAGAGAGCTACCTTAATGGGGACCCAGGGGGAATAATTATAGTGTACAAACAGTCTGGGGCCAACTCCGTGGATATTTGCAACAAAATTAGGAAAGAGCTACCCCGTATAGAGAAACAACTACCGGCCGACATCCGTATGGAGGTGGTAATGGACACCTCAACAAACATTACCAACACCATTAACAGCCTTGTAGAAACCATTATCATTACCCTTTTGGTGGTAATTGTTGTGGTGCTCTTCTTCCTTGGCCGTTGGCGCGCAACCTTTATTATTGTATTAACCATACCAGTGTCGTTGGTTGCCTCCCTTATCTACCTATACGCAACGGGTAACACGCTTAACATCATATCCATGAGTGCGCTCTCCATTGCTATTGGTATGGTGGTGGACGACGCTATTGTGGTGCTCGAAAACATTACCACACATATTGAGCGAGGCAGCTACCCCAAGCAAGCCGCCATATTTGCTACCAACGAAGTAGCGCTCTCGGTAGTAGCCTCTACCCTCACAATGCTGGCGGTGTTCCTGCCCCTTACCATGATTAGTGGCTTCACCGGCATCTTCTTCCGCCAGTTAGGTTGGGTGGTAAGCGTTATCATGATTGTATCTACCGCGGCAGCTCTCTCGCTAACCCCGGTACTCAGCTCAAAGCTACTACGCCACACCCAACGCAACAGCCGTTGGTTCGACCGCCTGTACGCACCCATTCAACGCGGCCTGGACCGTATGGATAACGCCTACGCACGCCTCCTTAACAAAGCGCTTCGCCACCGAAAAATGGTAGTAGCCGGCTCTGCCCTCATCTTTGTGCTTTCCCTGTTCCTGTTCCCGCTTGTTAAAACCTCCTTTATGGGCGATAACGATAGCGGATTCCTGCAAGGCTCTATAGAATTCCCACAGGGATATAACAAAGAAACAGCCCGTGCTTTTGCCCAAGAGTTCTCGGCCACAACCCTACAAAAGTATGCCAAGGACATCAAGCAGTTTAGCTTTACCGTAGGGCAGGCGGACGAGGATAATGCCTTTGCCTCATTCTCGGATAACGGCTCCAACATCATCTCCTTCAACGTAAACCTACAGGACTTCGACCACCGTACACACACTACATCGGAAGTGGCCGACCTCCTACGGCGCGACCTTGCCTCCTACCCCGACATAGACCGCTACAACATACAAGCCGGAAGAGGCGGCGTTGGTGGATCCCTTGTGCAAATGGAGGTGTACGGGTACGACTTCGATAAAACCACCAGCGTAGCAAGCCAGTTTATTGAGCAAATACAAAAGGACCCCTCTTGCTCGCAGGCAACCATGTCGCGTAAGCCTTCTACTCCCGAGTACCATATTGTGTTCGATGAAGAGAAGCTGGCGCTTTACGGCCTAACCAAGGCAACAGCAGCCACAGCCGTACGCAACACTGTAACAGGAACCCAAACGGCTTATTACCGCGAAGATGGCGAAGAGTACCGTATTAAGGTACGCTATGCCCCCCAATACCGGCAATCCATTACCGATATTGAAAACGCCCTTATATTCACCCCTACCGGAACCGCCATCAGGGTGCGCGACTTAGGGAAGGTTGTACAAGAATATGCCCCCCCAACCATCGAGCGTAAGGATAAACAGCGTTACATAAACATCAGTTGTGTTATTGCTCCTGGGCACGAGATGTCCGAGCTTGTAGCGGCATCCCAAAAGGTAATGTCCGAGCTTAATATGCCCGATGGTGTAAGCTATAAAATAGGAGGTAACTACGAAACGCAGCAGGAGTCCTTTAAGTCCCTCTTTTCCTTAAGCCTTCTTATTATTATCCTTGTGTTTATTGTTATGGCAGCCGAGTTCGAGTCGCTCCGCGACCCCTTCGTTATCATGTTCTCGGTACCTTTTGCCCTCACCGGTGTGCTCGTGGGCCTTGTGGTTACAGGAACGGCATTAGGTATGATGAGCTTAATTGGTGCCATCATCCTAATTGGTGTGGTTGTTAAGAACGGTATTGTACTCATCGACTATACCATCCTTTGCCGAGGCCGAGGCATGGGCATCCTCCATAGTATTGTTACAGCCGGAAAGTCGCGCCTACGCCCAGTACTCATGACGACAGCTACCACCGTGTTAGGTATGATTCCGTTGGCCATAGGTACCGGAGAGGGGGCAGAGATGTGGCGACCAATGGGTATTACTGTAGCTTTTGGGCTATCCATTTCTACTCTTATAACACTGGTTATTGTACCTACCGTATACGCTCTGTTTGCATCTCGTGAAGTGAAACAGCAACGCAAGGCGCTACGCCAAAGGAAAATACGTAAAGCCAAAGATGCCGAGCGTAAAGCCTTCCGGGAAAGCCTATACAAAAAACAACACTAAACCCATAGCTTATGCACAACCTTAAAGCGATATTTATATCCTACAACCAAGCCTACCACGAGCTTATCCTAACACTGCTGGATAAGCTCTCCATCCGTGGGTTTACCGCTTGGCAAGAAGTAACAGGACGTGGCTCCAACAAAGGAGAGCCACACTATGGCGACCACACCTGGCCCGTGCTTAACTCCGCCATGCTCATTATTTTACCACCCGAAAAGTCGCAACAATTGCTGCAACAGCTACACCAAATGGACCAACGGACCGAGGAGCAAGGGTTACGTGCCTTCGAGTGGGAGATAACCCGCATGATATAACTTCATGATTTTTTCATGGCTCTTCTCCCTAACACAGGGGTAGCATAGGCATTTGTACCGCAATACCTATGGCCCCCTGTTGCGGGGAGAGGAAATTTCCCCCTTGGGGAGATGCTCCAACGCAGAGCAGATGCACACCAAGCTACACTCCCAAAAACAATAGCCTGCGCAATAAAAAAAGGATGCCTGTTAGGAAAACAAAACCTAACAGGCATCCTTTTTTTATTGCTGTTGCTACCACTTATATCTGCTTCACATAAGCTCTGCGGGTTTTGTGGTGCACTTTCTGGAAGTAGTTCCATTGTAGTTGTACCGAGAGGTTTGTTTCCAACTCCGGGTTACTTTCCACGTACTCTACCTTGTACTTGTTAAGGACCGGAATAAGGTCCTCGAAGATGAGGGCATTCACCCCTTTATTTTGGTACTCGGGGCGGATGCCTATAAGGTAAAGGTCCACCACCTTAGGGCGGCACTTCAAAGCCTTAAGCAGGTGAAATGCCCCAAAGGGGAACAACCGCCCTTTGGCCTTTTGTAGCGCACGGCTTAGGTTGGGCATGGTGATGCCAAAGCCTATCACCTTTTGGTCCTGTTCTCGTACTATCACGGTAATAAGGTCCAGCCTAAGCATAGGGATATACATTTTTACGTAATAGTCTATTTGTGCAGCCGAAAGTTCCGAGTAGCCATACAGGTGGGCATAGGCGGCATTCAAGGTTTCAAACACCTGGTGGGCATAGGGGTAAATATCCTTTTTTCGCCTAAACTTCATCACCTTCAGGCCATACTTCTGGCGTACTATGTCGGCTATTCTACGGTGTTTTTCGGGGACCTCTGCGGGCACATATATCTTGTACTCTTTCCAGTTTACATCTGGACGATAGCCAATACGTTCCACCTGTTGGGGGTAGTAGGGATAGTTGTAAATGGTGTTCATGGTGCTTAGTTGGTCGAAGCCCTCTACCAACATCCCCTCGTGGTCCATATCGGTAAAGCCCATAGGGCCAATAATCATGTCGCATCCCATGGAGCGTGCCCACTCCTCCACCGTGGTAAATAGGGCATCCACTACTGCGTCGTCGTTGATGAAATCAACAAACCCAAAGCGTGCCGACTGCTGGTTCCAGGTTTCATTTGCCCGGTGATTGATGATGCCGGCAATACGCCCCACAACACGCTCTCCCTTGTATGCCAAAAAGTAGCGCGCCTCGCAAAAATCGAAGGCGGGGTTTTGCGTTTTGTCCAGCGTCATCATCTCCTCGTCCACCAGCTCGGGTACTGCATAGGGGTTATCCTTGTACAGTTGTAACGGGAACTCCACAAACTGCCGCATGGCAGCTTTGTCCAACACCTCACGTATCTCCACGGGTAAGGCGGCAACGGAAGGTGGCAGGGTGGTGTTACGGTGGTATTTCCTAAACATATTGGGTTGTTACACCTTTTTTTCCACTATGGCTTGTACTACGTTCAGCACATAGTCGCCCAGCCGTTCGGCTTCGTTAATGATGTCGTTGTAGTAAACGCCATCTTGGTAGTTGTAACGCTTGTTGGCTATATCGTCCAGGCTTGCCAGCTTAAGGTCGTTACGCATATTGTTAATGGCGTTTTCTATGTTGTAGGACTCCAGTGCATCCTCTGCTTTTAGCTCGTTCTTTTTAAGTACGGCATTCATTTGGTCCAGAGCTTTCTGGTCCAAAGCCAGCAAGGCCTGGGTGTCGTGCACCATGGAGTCGGTAAAGGAGGCTTTGTTATCGTTTCGGCGCTTGATGGCCTTAGCCAAATTAAAGCAAGAGTCCCCTATACTTTCTATCTCCGTAGCAGCACGCAGGAATACACGTATAGTCTCCTTACTTTCCAAACTCAGGCGTCCTTCCGACACGCGCGAGAGGTAGTTGGCTATCTCTATCTCCATGCGGTCGCAAATATTCTCGTACTTCTCTATACGGTTAAAGGTTTCCAGGAACTTTTCGTTATCGGTTTGCGTAAGCAGCTCTCCTACCATCCCCAGCATACGTGCTGTGCGCTCGCCAAACAGGCCCATCTCCTTATGCACCTGAGCTATTGAAAGCTCGGCGGTGGATAACATACCGTACGAAAGGTAGCGAAGCTGAAACTCCTCGCTGCCCGACGCCTCTTTCTTTGCAGGTATAACCCGGCAACACAGGTACTCGTACACCTTTACGAACCATATCATTAGCGACACGTTAACGATATTAAACAAGGAGTGGAACAACGATATCCCATACGAGGTGGCAACCACTCCGGCGTTAAGGCGAGCCACATCGGCGGCTACCGTGGGGTCCGCTACCGCATCGTTAGGGTTCAGGAGCAATGCGGCCCTATCGGCTGGTATGCCGGACATAAACTGGTAAAGGTCGTGCGGGTCGCCTGGCCCATAAGTAGCTACCAGGTAGGAAACTAACCCCAAGAAGGGACGGAACAGGATAACAGCCCACAGCACACCCAACACGTTAAACATAAGGTGGGCAAAGGCCGCTCGGCGTGCCGGAACATTAGCTCCTATGGCGGCAAGGTTGGCTGTAACGGTGGTACCTATATTCTCGCCCAACACCATTGCCACGGCAAGGTCGAAGCTTATCCACCCACGCGAACACATAATAAGGGTAATGGCTACCGTGGCCGAGGAGGACTGTACTATAATGGTCAGGATTGTACCCAACGCCAAAAACAGCAGTACCGACCCAAAACCCATAGAGGTATAATTTCGCAGGAAGGCCAGCGCCTCTGGGTGGTTTTGCAGGTCCGGCACGTTATCCTTTAAGAACTGAAGTCCTATAAACAACAGGGCAAACCCTATCAAAAATTCTCCCCAAGATTTTCTCGTTTCATTTTTCGAGAATATCAAGGGGATACAAAAGGCTATGAGCGGAATTGCGAAGGTGGAGATATCTACCTTAAAACCAAATAACGAAATAATCCAGGCCGTTACAGTAGTTCCTATATTCGCACCCATTATTACCGTGATGGACTGCTGCAAGGAGAGCAACCCGGCATTAACAAAACTAACCACCATTAACGTGGTTGCCGAGGAGGACTGTACCATGCAGGTGATAAGGAGGCCGGTAAATACCCCCAAAACACGGTTCTTGGTCATGGCCGACAGGATGCTGCGCATCTTATCTCCGGCAATCTTTTGTAACCCCTCGCTCATAATTTTCATTCCGTAAAGGAAAATTCCCAAGGAGCCTATAAGGGTCAGAAAGTCGATAAGGCTATAATCCATAATATATTGTTCGTGATTTATAGATAGCAAGTATTCACTATCTTTATCCGCAAAGATACGCTAAAATGTTATGCATACCCTCATGACCGATACAATAAACATAATAACCCCCTACCAACAGGAGCCTTTAGTGGTACCGCTGGGCACTCCAGTAACCGAAATCTTCGAGCTACTTAAACCAACACTACGGACTGCCCCAATGAATGTGGTTGTGAACCATTGTGTACGACCACTACATATAAGGCTGTTTCAGGACTGTCAGCTACATTTTATCGACTATACGCACGAGCAAGGCCGCCGCACTTACGTCCGAACTCTACAACTCGTTATTAGCAAAGCTGTACAGGAACTGGCCCTGCCCAACCGGGAAACCATCACATTCGAGCACTCCATTTCCAATGGGATATACGCGGTGTGGGGAAACCCAGGTAACAAACCCGCCCCGCACGAGGTAAAAGCGTTAAACGAGAAGGTACTACAAATCATCAGCAACAACACTCCTATTATAAACCAAAGGGTACCACTGCAACAAGCCATACAAACCTTTACACAACAAGGAAGGCTAACAACAGTGGAACTGCTTAAAAACAGAGGCAAATGTTACGTTAACTGCAAAGTGTTAGGCAATTTTGTGGACTTTGTTTTTGGCTACACACTGCCTCGTACAGGTATGCTTTGGGGCTTCAGCATAACACCCTACGAAAAAGGGCTGCTGCTCTCCTTCCCCAACACGCAACAACCCGAAACATTAAACCCAAAACCAGACCAACCAAAAATATTCGACGCCTACCAACGACACATCCAACTACTAAACACCTTAGGGATGGAGGATGTAGGCCCTATGAACGCTCACATCAAAGCCGGGAACGGTGCCGACTTTATTACCATCAGCGAGGCACTGCAAGAAAAACAAATAGCCCGTATTGCCGAAGAAATAGCACGCCGACACCAACAAGGGGTACGCATCGTACTCATCTCCGGCCCCTCCTCTTCCGGGAAAACAACCTTCTCCAAAAGGTTGCAAACCCAACTCATGACTAACCTTATTAAACCTTACACGCTTTCGCTGGACGACTTCTTTGTAAACCGAGAGCTAACACCACTGGACGAAGAAGGAGAGTACGACTACGAGCACCTACACGCCTTGGACCTCCCCTACCTGCAACAAACACTGCTAAACATTATACAAGGGTTGGAAATAGATATGCCTACCTTCGACTTCGTGAGCGGAGCACGCGTATTCAAAAACCGAAAACTACACCTGGAGCTGGACCAAATACTAATTATAGAAGGAACGCACGGACTAAACCCCGAACTAATACAAAACCTTCCCGAAGAGTCGGTATTCCGAATATTCGTTTCGGCACTTACAACCCTCTCGCTGGACCCCCACAACTACATCTCCAGCTCCGATAACCGCCTCCTACGCCGCATGGTGCGCGATGCCAAGTACCGAGGCATCTCCGCAAGCGCCACCATTCAGCGCTGGCCAAGCGTACGCCGTGGCGAAGAACGCTGGATTTTCCCCTACCAAGAGCAGGCCGACGCTATATTTAACAGCGCCATGCTTTACGAACTATCCGCCCTACGAGGACAAGCAGAACCGCTCCTTAGCCAAGTGCGAGAAATAGAACCCGAGTACGGAGAAGCGCGCCGACTGCTAAAACTGCTACAACTCTTTGAGCCGCTAAGTTACGAGTACATGCCCCCAACATCCTTACTGCGGGAATTCCTGGGAGGAAGCAGCTACCGTTATTAACTACAATCACCCAAAAACGGAGGAATTACACCCTAAAAGCGGACAAAGAACGGCATTTCCCTTCCCCCAAATCTCACCCCATTCCCAGGGTGAAATTTGGGGTGTTTTTGCACCTAATTTTGGGACCAAAATTTAAGGCAAAAAGGGGGGAAGCAAACGGTGGATTGAGAGGGAAAAAATAGCCCCCCCAAAAAAGAGACCTTTGCACGGCAACTGGTCTAGAGTCAACTTTTAACTACTTGTTTATTAGGTGGTTAATTGTTATCTTTAAGTAGTATTTAAGACGTAATTTACTATGGCACGGAGACAAAAAAATAGAGAAGAGGGTGTTGTGACTTTTGGTGACGTTTTTTACGCGAATCGGTTCCGTAAAACTCAAAATGAGTTTTTGAATCAGATTGACCACCTGATTGATTGGCGCCCCATTCGTAAACTCATTAATTCGAAGTACAAAAAGAGGCAGGATGCAGTAGGAGCACCCGCCTATGACGTCATCCTTCTTTTCAAGATGTTACTCTTGCAGACTTG
>JAEWGA010000076.1 GCA_023388555.1 Bacteroidota bacterium
GCGGTTTTTCCCGCCTGCATTTTCTTTTTTTGTACCATGATGTTGTCGTTTTATTTTTAAACCATGTTCCGAATCATCGGACAACACATATATCCTCGAAATTTCCAGAATATAAAGGTTTTGGGAATTTTAACACTCTTGCGTCATGTTATAACCTCACGTACCGGGCATTTAGCATTATAAAAGCCCCGTTTCTGGATAGGAAAGGGGATAGGGCTGACGGTCGTGGCCTCGGCGAATCAAGTGCATGAGGGTTATAGAAAAGATGTTTTGGCACGTTCCTCTTTCTCGAAACTTGCCCCAGACCCAGGTTGAGCGCGCTGAATGGAAAAGGGCTTTGTCGGTCAACGCTTCCACATTCATACGGACAAAGGAAAAACTCAGCCCTTACCAGCAAATCCGCTTAGGTAGTTCCTATGCGCCCCCAAAGCAAAGCGTTTTAAGGCTCTTTGGCCTTTCCTTGGGAAAAGTGGCGGCCGATTTCTGTATGCAAATCAGGTACAAGTTAGGACACAAATTCTTTGCTAATTAAATTGTCAATTTAGGACGAAAATTAGTACGAGAAATAGGGTAAAACTTAGGTGGATTTTTGAGGGGAAATTGAGGGGAAATTGGGGGAAAATTTGAGGGAAAATGGGGGCGAAGAATTGCGTGCAACTTGGGGTGAAAATTGGGGGTGATTTTGGGGCGGTTTTAGGAGCAAATTTTTGAGGCCTTTTGGGGGGTATAAAAAAAAGTATCTGCGGAGTCTTTCAAAAAAGAAAGCGCAGTTTGTCTCGACGAAAAGCGCAGTTTGTTGAAAAAGAAAGCGCAGTTATTTTTACACGACTTTTAACACTCCTCGCAAACCCGCTCCAATAAAGGGATTGCGGGCGGTCGCCCTTTTCTCCCCTAAAACACCCCTAAAAACGCCCTAAAATCACCCCCATTTTTCACTCCAAAAACCGCAAAAAAAAAGACCCCTATTTTCGCTCCAAAAATCACAAAAAAATGGTCGTTTCTCACCCCAATTTTGGGTGTGTTTTTTGTCCCAGTTTTGCCCCAGTTTTTGCTTCATTTTTCACCCTAAGTTTTGGGGACTTTTGCTCACTTTGGAGGATGCAAATCAGCGGAGTAATAAAAGTTTTTTAGTTGGGTTTTAGGGAGCGGAGCTTGTAAAAAGATTCAGGGGAAGTAGAAAAGTGGGCACCGTTGCGCTGAAAAAAAAGAAGGGGCTGGTAGCCTCTTCTCCCTTTCTCTTTGGCTGGATTGGTATAAGTCGCTTAAAATGTTTTTTGTGGCAACTGCTTTGGGGAAAACTTTCGGTCGGTACTACTTTTTTCGGCCGTAGTCGGCAGGTATTTCACCCCACTCCTCGGTTTCCCACTTCAGTAGTTTAAACTTCTGAATGCTGTGGGTTCGTAGCCACTCCTCGGCGCGTTTCACAATTTGCATTAACTCCTGGTTTTTGGGGGAGGGTTTTAGTTTTGTTCGGCACTCTCCTCGTTTTACCCAGGATAAAGCCAATATGCTATCGCTGTAAATAGGAACGTAATATTGGTGTTTCTCCATCCAAGCCATAGCGTGTACCAGTGCTAAAAACTCCCCTATATTGTTGGTGCCTTGTGGGTATACGGGGCTTTTGTAAATAACGTCCTTCGTTTCCAAAAACACAATTTGGTACTCCATAGGGCCTGGGTTTTTGGAGCATGCGGCATCTACTGCTACGCCCGAGTAATCTATCTGCGGATTAACGTTGGTAAAAGGCCCTTCGGCATCCTCCCAGTTGGTGGGTTTGTGGTAAAGTTGCTTTGTATGCCCAATGTGGGACTGGTACCCTTCGGCCAATATGAGTTCTGCCTGTTCGGGCGTGATGTTTGGGAACGACTTGTATTTAGCGCCAGCAAGCTTGTCAACCTGTTTATAGCACTCGCTCCAGCTATAGTAAATGCCAGGGTTACGGCCAACCCAAACTATATATGTTTTATTTTTTGCTGCCATGGCATCTAAAACACAAAGGTGTACTCACCTTTTTTGTTTCCTTTTCTTAGGGCCGCCTCCTCCTCGTTAGCAAACTGTTGCATCTCTTTTTCGGAGCCTTTCCAGTTGCGCAGTAATGCGTGCCTGCACAATTTGCCACGCATCATTTTGGTATACACTACAATTTGTTTCTCCTTTCCGTTTTTATTGGTGAGGAAGGTAGGCTGAATAACTTGTACTGATGCTGTTACCCGTTTCCAGTCGAAAAGTTTCTTCATTTCTTCGCTCGCCAAAAACAGCAATATACCACCTTGTTCGTTTACATCTTTAATTAGTCGGTCCGTAAGCCATCCTTTCCAATAGTCGAATATTGTTTGTCCGTTTCCAACCTGGGTGCGCACATGTCCTTCCATCCTATAAGGGTGGATGGCATCGGAGGGGCGCAGGTATCCGTACAGGAACGATGTTATGCGCAGCCGCTCTATTAGTCGTTGCTTGGCTATGTTGGGCAACGAGGGGGCATCCAGGTACTGAAAAACAATGCCATGGTAGGCGTCTATGGCCGATATGTTTGGGGTGTCGGCCGAGCAGAAGACCTGGAACCACTGGTGGGCTTGGGCGGCAATGCTGGGTTGCACTTTAAGGAGTTCGGCAAGCTCGGAGGGGAGGTAGCCGCTCATTTCGTGGGCTAAAGCCTGTGCCTGCGAGGCGAAAAGAGGAATGGTTAACGATGAAACTACCGCCGCTGCCGCGTTGGTGTGTATGGTTTTGGAGGGGGATAAAAGGATGAGCATGAAAAAAAGGCTTTACTTGTGTTCTCTACTAAGGTATACGAGGGCTGTGCCGCTGGTATGGAGGTGAACCTGTGGCGACGTCACCTCGTTTAGTGTAGCTTCCCACCAAGAGTCAAAAACGCGCTCCGAGAATGGGTAGCGTACCCCTGTGGCACTCATGGGTTGTTGGTCCAAACTAAAAAAGGATAGTTGCAGCCCTACTGGCAGGCGCAATAGGCAACGCCCCGAGAAAGGAACGCAAACGCCTTGGTCCGTAACCATTAGCACGCGTGCCCCCTTTTTAAGGTATAGCCCTAATAACGCGAAGTTGGCTATGGTATGGTCCTCGCGTCGGCCGGTAGCACCCAAAATAGCTATTTGGTGCCATTGGCGCGACATACAGTAGCATACCGCCTTGGTAAGGTCGTTGGTCTCTTGGTCGGCCACCTGCATAATAGGTATAGTGGTATTGTTGCGTACCTCTGCAGGAAGGGAGTCCCCATCGCCTATAATACACTCTACCTTGCTGGGGGGCAGCTTGGGTAGGTGAACGGCCGATCCGTCGCATAAAACAATACGCGGAGCGGTTTCCAACACTTCTAACGGTATTGGGTGGGTGGGAAAGTCTCCGTTAGCAAGGATGGCAACGTCTGGGACAAAGCCGCCCAGGGCGTCGAGGGTAAAGTCGAGGGTTACAGGAAGAGAAGTGTCCATAACTGTTTTTACTGTAAAGGTCACGGTTATTGCACATCCCCTTTGGGGAGCAACCGTTTCCATTGCCTAAAACCAAGCACTGCAATAATAGTGTATACTACAAAAAATAGTCCCGTTACGGTGTAATGTTGGATCAGGAATATACCACTATATAATGCGTTGGAGGCTATCCAGCAGTACCACGTTTCCAAATATTTTTTACCCAACAGCCACATACCTACTATGCTCACACCGGTAGCTATGGCATCCCATAAAGGAAGCGGGTTATCCGTAAACTGGGAGAAGAGCACATATATAACGGAAATGATAAGTAGCGTTACACCTATTAAAATATAGGTTGTGCGGGAGGGTAGTGTGCGTATCCTATCCTCGGCCGCGCCCTTGTTCCGCATCTTGCACCACTGCCACCATCCCCAAATGCATGCCAGCAGGTAATACACATTAACCAAAATGTTACCGTAAACTTTACTCACCCACGAGATATAAATATAGAATAAAGGCAAAACTATCCCTACGGGCCATAACCAGATGCTTACGCGCATTTCCAAAATCACATACAGGATTCCTATGCTGGCGGCAACAAGTTCAATAATTTGTATTACGTCCATAGTTATAAACTTTGGGGAGAACGGTTTTATACGGTTCGTCAAAATTAGGAATAATATTGCGTTAGCGGTGTACTGCCAAGCTGGTTAGCCCCTTTTTATCCGCCACCCCATCTCCGTTTGTGCAAAAAAGGGGGAAGACTATTTGGCAGTTTGGAAATTATTACTACCTTTGCGGTGGGTAAGTCCTATACGACCAGCTCCTGATGAATCCCCCCAGGGCTTGACCGCAGCAAGGGTAGTTGGTTGTAGCGGTGCGATATAGTTCGCTTACCCTTTGCCTCTTTAGCTCAGTTGGCCAGAGCACGTGATTTGTAATCTCGGGGTCGTTGGTTCGAATCCGACAAGAGGCTCTAAGGAAAGCATATTCACTGATTGAAAATGTATTCATTCTTTTTTATTTTTTAGTGTTTGGACTCTGTGAGAGAAGCCAAACACTTTTTTTTGCCTTGCTGAGTCGTTGCCAGCGCAGCGCATAAAACTTTTTCACCTCCCCAGCAAAGGGGCTTTCATGCTTAGGGTAGGGGGTTGTTAGGGGAAACCCTTAAATTGGGTAGGTTGTAATTATGTGGTATTCTTACTAACTTCGCACCCTTGAAGCGTAGAAAAATTAAACTACCATATAAAGATTAAGAGCACGTAAATGGCGACCTTAGAGAAAATTAGAAATCATGCCGTGATCCTTGTTATTGCGATCGGGCTTGCCCTCTTGGCCTTTTTGCTGGGCGACTTCTTGAACCATGGTAATACCCTCTTTCAGGATGCTCGTACTAACGCAATTGTGGTAAACGGAGAAAAAGTAAAAATTCATGAGTACCAGGCAAGGGTAGACAAAGCGTTGGAGCAATACCGCCAACAATATGGTGGTGGCTCGTTAAACGACCTCCAAACGAGTCAGCTCCGAAACCAGGTATATGCCCAAATTGTATCCGAAAAAATACTGGACGAACAAACCGAAAAACTCGGCCTGACGGTATCGCCAGCCGAAACCTTCGACTTGGTTCAGGGCGACTTTGTTTCGCCTGTGCTACTACAGTCGCCCATGTTCGCCAACCCCGAAACCGGGCAATACGACAAGGTGGCCCTGCTAAACTTCCTGAAGTCCATAGACCCTAAACAAAGCTCCCAATACTCTCCCGAGCAACAAGCACAAATGCAAGCCTACCGCGACATGTGGGTGACCACCGAGGCTACAATACGCGACTATAGGCTAAACGAAAAATACACTCAGCTAATAGCTAAAGCTGTTGCCGTAAATAAATTAGAAATTGCCGATGCCTTAAATGGCGCTACCGAAACAGCCAACTTGGCTTATGTGCCACAAAAGGCAATAGAGCTGCCGGACACTGTGGTTAAAGTGGACGACAAAGCTATTAAAGACTTTTACAACCAACACAAAGAACTTTTTAAAACAGAAGCAGGCCGTATTGTGGATGTTATATACACTACTATACGCCCTTCGGCCGACGATGTAGAGGCTGCCCATAAGGATGTCCTCGACGCCGAAAAAGAACTGCGTGAAGGGCTGAACCCTGGAGAAGTAGTGGCCGAATACTCGGACCAAGAGTACATAGATGCTTATATGCCTTTGAACTTCTTCCGGAATGAACTGTTTGCTACCGACTTGGCGGACCAGCTCGCGGGTGCAGAGGTTGGATATGTTTCTCCCGTAACCCAGTCCAACAACACCTACCGGGTAGCTAAATTAGTAGACGTAAAAGTGGCACCCGACTCCCTTTTAGTGCGCCATATAGTGCTACCCCCATCCAGCCAACCCGTTGCAGGTATTGCCAATGCCGACTCCTTGTTTAATATAGCTAAGGCAAACCCTGCCGACTTTGCTAACTTGGCAACAACTCACTCGTTGGATAAAAACACAGCAACCCGAGGTGGTGAAATTGGCTGGCTCACCGAGTATGCAGCCCAGCACTATATAGACAAAGATTTTGCCGCAAAACTCTTTGCCGCCCCCGTAGGAACTCCTGTACGCATCGACTCCCGCTACGGACACCATATCGTTTTAGTGGAAAAAGCTACAGCGCCAGTACGTAAATACTTGGTGGCTTATGTTACCAAAGCTGCAACACCCAGCAGCCAAACATATACCACTGTTTACAACGATATGAACAACTTCCTGGTTAGCCATAAAAACACCAATGGTATAGATACCGCTGCTATTGCCAAAGGCTACCAAGTGCTGCGCGACCAAGCTGTGTATGGTATGCAACCAGCCATAGCACCAGGGCTAACCGCCAGTCGGGAACTGGTGAAGTGGGCTTTGGATAGCAAAATAGGTGCAGTGTCCGACATCAAAGAGTGCGACGATAAGTTTGCCTTCACCGTTGTGCGTAAGGAAATAGAAAAAGGCTATCTTCCCGTGGACGACGCGAAAGAACAAATATACCCTGTGGTGCTGAACCAAGCCAAGGTGGACTATATGTACAACCAACTTAAAAATGCTAACCACGCCTCGTTGGAGAACTTTGCCCAAACTGTAAACCAGCATGTGGATACGCTTAAGTATGTTCAGTTCTCATCCAACCGAATTGAAAATATAGGGTTCGAGCCGGCCATTAATGCCGCTGCAGCCTATGCTCCACTTAACAAATTGGTACCAGTTAAAGGGTTGGCTACAGTCTACCTGGTGAATGTTTTTGCCCGAGACAAAGAGGCTAACCTCCCTAACCAGGATGCCGTAAAGGCTTCGTTGGAAAATGAGCGTGCCAACCTTATCCGGATGTCGGCCCTGCAAGCGATAATTATGAAAGCCGATATAGAAGATAACCGCGCCCGATTCTATTAATAATCCCCCAAATAAACCCTCTGCTAAAACAGCCAGAGGGTAGGTTAAACTTAGCTGGTGTGCTTTCTTATTTAGGAAAGTGCACCAGCTTACTTTTATAACATACCAAAGCACTTTCTTCCCTAACCAAACATTGAAAGGGAATTTTTTATCTTTGTACAAAAGGAACCGGGTACAAGCTGCCAAAAAAAAAAACTGTGCTGCGCTTGTACTACTAACATATGATGCGAATGGAAAAAGTAGATGTACTATTGGGTCTTCAGTGGGGAGACGAAGGTAAAGGTAAAGTGGTGGACGTCTTAACTCCTCACTACGACTTGGTGGCTCGCTTTCAGGGCGGACCTAATGCAGGGCATACCCTGGAGTTCGACAATAAAAAATATGTGCTACGCTCCATTCCATCGGGCATCTTTCAGGGAGGAAAGTACAATGTAATAGGAAATGGAGTGGTGCTGGACCCCCTGCTGTTTAGGGAAGAAGCCGAAGCTTTGGCTCAGAGCGGTATCGACCTTAGAGAACGGTTGCTGATATCCAAAAAAGCACACCTCATACTGCCAACGCACCGCCTGCTGGATGCTGCCTATGAAGCCCGTAAAGGCGACGCTAAAATTGGTACAACAGGGAAAGGTATAGGACCTACTTATACCGATAAAGTGAGCCGAAACGGCCTACGGGTAGGGGATGTTTTGCTGGACTTCCAAGCCAAATATGCCAAAGCCAAACAGCACCATGTGCAGCTGCTGCAAGATATGGGGATGTTAACCGATTTTTCGGACTTGGAGCAGCGTTGGCTCGAAGCTATCGACTACCTGCGCCAGTACCAACTAATAGATAGCGAGTACTACATAAACAAGGCGCTGGACGAGCAGAAAAAAGTACTTGCCGAAGGCGCCCAAGGTTCTTTGCTGGACTTGGACTTCGGCTCCTATCCGTTTGTAACCTCCTCCAACACAATATCGGCGGGCTGTTGCACTGGGTTGGGAGTAGCACCCTTAAGGATAGGTCGCGTATTTGGTATTTTCAAAGCCTACTGTACACGTGTGGGTGCTGGCCCTTTCCCTACCGAACTGCATGATGAAATAGGTGAAGAAATAGGCAGAAAAGGGGCCGAGTTTGGCGCTGTTACAGGGCGCAAAAGGCGTTGCGGATGGCTGGACTTGGTGGCTCTTAAATACACCGTGATGCTAAATGGCGTTACGGACCTTATCATGATGAAAAGCGATGTGCTGAGTAACTTGGACGAAATAAAGGTGTGTACCCACTATGAACTCAATGGAGAGCTTACCCAGCAAGTCCCTTACGAAATGACGCCAGAGGTGAAGCCCATTTACAAAACCTTTGAAGGCTGGCATGAGGATATGACGCATTACACCCAAGAGAGTGACTTTAGTGCCAACTTCATCTCTTACGTTACCTTTATAGAAGAGTATTTGGGAGTGCCCGTAAGGATACTCTCGGTAGGGCCGGACCGTGCACAAACCATTGTACGCAAAGGCTGGAATATGAATAGCTAACACAACTGTTTAATATCACCAATAAGTTATGACTCCATTTTTTTACTCTATGGGGCTTTCTACAGGGCTTTTTTACCTTTTTATGTTTGGTGTTATGATTTTAGGAGCAATAGTTTCCTGGAGACTTAATGCCAAAGTGAAAAAGTATAGCAGAATTCCGCTTAGGAGCGGCTTAACAGGTAAAGAAGTGGCCGCTAAAATGCTTGCCGACAATGGTATACATGATGTGCGAATTATTTCTACTGCCGGGCGTTTAACGGACCACTACAACCCGCAAGATAAAACCATTAACCTAAGCGAGGCTGTTTACAACTCCAACAGTGTGGCCGCTGCCGCTATTGCAGCCCACGAAACAGGCCATGCATTGCAACATGCACAAGGGTATGCGCCGTTACGTATGCGTTCTGCTCTTGTACCTGCCGTTCAGTTCTCTTCCAGTATTGTACAGTGGGTGTTGCTGGCTGGTATTGTTATGGTACAAACATTTCCGCACCTGCTTCTGGCTGGAATAATACTTTTTGCCGTTACCACACTGTTTAGCTTCGTTACCCTGCCAGTAGAGGTTAATGCCAGTGCCCGCGCTTTGGCATGGTTGCGCACCGCTGGCGTTACAACCCCCGAACAACAACCCCAAGCCTTCGATGCCCTTAAAACCGCAGCCTATACCTACGTTATTGCCGCATTAGGCTCGTTGGTTACCTTGCTGTATTACATAAGTATATTTGCTCGGAGAGATTAATTACGCAACTTCCCGACAAAAAAAAGAGCCACAATGCGCCCCATTACGAAAAATAGTGTACATTTGTGGAGTACCTAAATCTTTGGAATAAGTAGAGAAACAACATAAGCAATAGGATTATGGAAATAAAAAAATCACCAAAGGCGGACCTGGAACGTAACAAAGGCCTTTATTTCTTGATGGGGTTAGTGCTTGCATTAGCCTGCGTCTTTGCCGCTTTCGAGTGGGGAAACCAAGAGATTACCATAAAGGAACTCGCCGATAACACCGTGATAGAAGAGGTAGAGGACATTGAGGTTACACCCCCCGATGAAAATACCCCTCCGCCTCCTCCACCTCCTGCCCCAGCTATAGTTGAAGAAATAGTTGAGGTAGAAGACGACGTGAAGGTGGATGATATTGAAATTTTATCGGCCGATGACGATGAAAATAAAAAGCAGGTAACCTTCGCCCCCCCTTCTGCAGGTGATGGCCGTGCCGAGGAGTCGGTGGATGATAACCAAATCTTCGACTTCTTGGAGGAGATGCCCGAATTCCCTGGCGGAGAAGCTGCCATGATGAAGTGGCTTGGAGAACATATTAACTACCCCGCTATTGCTCAAGAAAACAATATTCAAGGGCGTGTAATGGTTGGGTTCGTGGTGGAACGCGACGGATCGGTGTCCGATGTTAAAATCCTGCGTGGTGTGGACCCCTCGCTGGATAAAGAGGCCACCCGCGTGGTGAAATCCATGCCAAAGTGGAAGCCTGGTATGCAAACAGGTAAGCCCGTGCGTTGCCGCTTTACAATACCTGTAAGTTTCCGTCTCCGATAATAGTTGTGCCCTATATGCCTTATCCCCTCTTTTGTGGGTGCGGCATGGTGTAAAGGCTAACAGATAGTAAAATAAAGAGTCATCGCTCTCGCTCCAGAGGGCAATGACTCTTTGTTATCTATACACAGAATATAGGGGTGAAAAACGCTTCTTAACCATATCCCCGTATTATAACTCATAAGAAACCTGATGAAAAGTACAACACGATACATGCTGCTTGCGCTAATTATGTGTTACTGGTTCATGATATCTTTCATGACGAATATATTAGCGCCACTTATCCCCGATATCATAAATAACTTCCAGCTAAAGGAGTTGCTGTTGGCAGGCTTTTTACCCTCCTCATTTTTTGTTGCCTACGCCGTGATGTCCATCCCAGCCGGTATGATGGTGGACCGCTTTGGCGAAAAGGCGGTACTGCTATGTGGCTTTGGGTTGCCCTTGCTGGGGTCCTTCCTTTTTGCCAGCATGGCAGGCTACGCCATGCTGTTGGCCTCTTCCTTCATTATAGGTTTAGGAGTGGCTATGCTGCAAACGGTAATGAACCCCCTGCAACGACGGGTAGGCGGCGAGCGCAACTATGCTTTTGTGGCACAAATGGGGCAGTTTGTTTTTGGTATAGGATCGTTGTGTACCCCTTTGGTGTACCGCTTTGTGCTTACCCATGTGGCAAAGGAGCAGGGGGGGCAGGAAAATCCCATAATACGCCTATTGGATGCACTTACCCCACCAACCTTGCCATGGGTTAGTGTGTATTGGATTTTTGTGATACTCCTTTCGTTAATGATTTTGAGTGTCCTCCTCACCCGTTTTCCCAAGGTGCAGGCCGAAGGAAGCTCCCCTGTGGCAGGGAAAACGTACCTGCACCTTTTTTCACGCCCTTTGGTGTGGATGTATTTCTTTGGCATTTTCTCTTACGTGGCCACCGAGCAAGGGGTGACCAATTTTATGGGAACATTCCTGGAAAAATACCATGGAGTGCCAGCACAAACCGAGGGTACTGCAATACTTCACTACTACTGGATTACTATGGTTGTAGGGTGCGGGGTTGGTATGCTGTTGCTTAAGTTGGTAGATGGTAAGTATATCCTGCGTGCCGCAGCCCTATTAGGTATTGTGGCTTTAGCTTTAGCATTGTGGGGAAGTGTAGAGGTGGCTAAGGTGGCTTTTGTTTCCATTGGCTTCTGCTTGTCCGTAATGTTCTCCTTGGTGTTCTCGTTAGCCCTCAATAGCTTTGAGGACCACCATGGTGCTTTGGCCGGAGTACTGTGTACCGGAATGGCTGGAGGGGCTGTTGGCCCTACATTGGTTAGTGCCCTTTCGGACCTTACCGGCGATATGAATATAGGGATGTCCTTGCTATTTATTACCTTGGCATACATCTGTTTTATAGGCTTTAAGGCTCGCCCTATTGTTACCAATAAACGTATAGGAGAATAAACGATATACCCCCCTTCCCCCCCCCAGGTTGTGGTTGGTCTATAAGTGGCACAACCACCGCCTGAGGGGGTAAGCAATACTACTATTAGGAAAAAGTATATCTTTGTACCCAGAGCGTGAGGAGAACAAAGCCCCCTAACATAAGGGGAGACTTTGATGTTTGACTTCTCTGGTTGAAGACCTTACTGACCACACACCTCCTTACGCTGTATGTAATATAAATTGGGTAATACTCAACTAAACTAAACACCAAACAGTATGAAAGACTTGAAACTTAAGTCTTTGCCTCGCAAGGCAATGTTTTTGGCTACAGCTGCTGTTGTAGCATTTATGATTAGTTGTTCCGACGACATTAATCGCCCCCGTAAAGATGACGACAAAGGGAAGGACCCCTCTAAAGAGCAAGTGGATAACACTGGGGGAAAGGTTCAAATTGCCGAACTAATCCAACTGTGGGACGGCTCTAAAAAAATAGACCCCGAGACCTTTGTTGCCGACACCGTTCTGCTTTCGCTGCCAGAAGAAAAGCTGGAGATACCTGTTACATTACACCAAAGTGTAGCCGAGGTATCTGGGGAAAACCTGCCCGAAGGGTGGTCCGTGGAAACCAATGAGGAAAAGAAGGTGCTGAAAATTGGAGCACCTGCTACTTCGCCAGAGGAGATTGGTGAACCTGTTAAAGTACAGTTTGGCCTAAAGGACGCCAAGGGCAAGGTGTTAGCTTCCGTTATATTGCCCGTGCGCTTTATTCCGTACTTTAACGATAGTAAAGCACTTATAGTACTGGATAAAGCCGATAAGGGTGACCTCTCCTTCGTTTCTTCGAAAGGAGAAGTGCTGAAAAATATATTTAGCCAAAGGAACCCCAACGAAAAACTTGGAGCTAACTGTGCCGAAATAGCCGAGTACAAAGGGCTGTACTACGT
>JAEWGA010000073.1 GCA_023388555.1 Bacteroidota bacterium
AGTTCGCATTTAGAGCTCAGAAGGGGGTAAGGGGAAGGAATATTCTGACTTTTTCTCTCCCGAATGAAGTCATTTTTGAACCCAATCCAACTCCAATTTTCAGCCCCTCTGATTTTCAAAGGTCTCAAAAAAGAAGATACCCTAAAGCCCCGCCCAAAAGTTCTCTGCTATTTTGGCACACCTTTTTGTGTTTTCCCACGCCTTTCTTTTAGGCAACGCCCAAATATATCTGGAAAAGGTGTCTTGCAGTCCGAACGCTCTTGTCCGGAAAAAAAATAGCCCCAGCCTACCCAAAGGTAAGCAGGGGCTATAATATTATTGTGGAGCAATTATTCTACACTTACGCCCGAAACAGGGTAAATAGTTAGCTCCTTATCGTAATTGGCGTAGGGAATCATATATTTTTCCAATGGTAATAATCCCCACGAGTTAATACAACCCAACCCCATGTGGAGCCAGTCCACTTGCACGTGCTGAGAGTTAGGGTCTTTTTCCACAAACTCGGTATGGCGGTTTTGGTAGCGTGGGTATTCATCCAGGCTATCTATGCTGTATTCCAGGGTGGATGCATACAAGCTTTGGTTGGCAATAAACCCTAAGCCTTCACCATGGCGGTCCACAACCATCCAGTACCTAACATCGCTTTTAAGGCCTGTTTCTTGCGGACGTATGTAATTATAGAATTGCTCAGCCACGGTAGAGGTGTACTTACCAATCATGCTATTAGTTTGGCGGTCCACATAGTTTTCCAATGGTCCTCGGCCGTAGTAGGATACGTAGCTGAAGTCCTTGGGCATTTCCAAATGAATACCATAACGGAACATGTACTTAGGTGCCTCCTCCTTGTTGCCTTTGGTTAGGCGTTGGCGGTAAACTACTTTACCATCCCTATCAATGATATAGGTTAAGCGCAAGGTAGCTCCCGAAGCGGGCATAAGGTATTGCGCCTCGGCGCATCCCCTACCCTCAACAACATCGAAGGAGAGTTTTTGAAGCTCATATTTGGGTTGGCGCCATGCTTCTAAACGTTTTGGGAGGTTAGCCCCCATATCGTTATCGGTAGGAGCACGGTAGAACAGGGGCGTCATTTGAGTTCCGGGTGTTAGGTAGTCGCGCCCATTCAGGGTGTAACCGTTTAGGAATCCGGTTGTGGCATCGAAGGATACCGCCACCGTGTTTCCTGCCAAGAAGATAACCTTCCCAGCCTCACGCCTATCTATACGCACATCGTTACCCAGGGTTGTTAGGGTAGGCATTCGTTGCTGGTATTGTTGAAGGATAAGCTGGTCTTGTGCCAGTATCCATCCTGCCTCCATGAATGGTTGTTCTTTTTTCAGGGAGTAGTACACGTTCAGGAAGCAGTCGGCCTGCTCTGGCAACGCTGGTAAGGTGAGCGGCAAGTCGGCCGAGTCGCGTGGAGCCACTTCGGGGCAGTCGATGTGTGTAGTGGAAAGGATGTTGCCTTCTACCACATAGTCGATACGTATATCCAGGTTAGCCAGGGGAGCAAAGTATCGTTTATTGGTAACCCTTAGCGTTACGTTATTTCCTTTTTTAAGGAGCTTGGTAGCTATGGGTTGGTAGCCGTGCCGGGCTTCATAGGCATGAGGATTCAGGGTTCGGTCCGGGCCTATCAGTCCGTTATTACAGAAGTTGATGTCGGAGGGGTCATAGTCGTTAAAGTCGCCACCATAGGAGCGGAACTTAACACCGTTGCGGTAAGCAAATTGAGCTTGGTCCACAAAGTCCCAAATAAAGCCTCCTTGCAGGCAGTCGTATTGGTCAAACACCTCCATATATTCACGGAACCCGCCCAGGGAGTTACCCATGGCGTGGGCATACTCGCATTGGTAGAAGGGTTTGGTTGGGTTGTTAGTAGCGTAACGGCGACACTCTTCTGGGCTACGATACATGGGGCAGGTGATATCGGTATTGGGGCCTCCTTCAGCACGCTCTAACGTAATGGGGCGTGTGGTATCCACCTGTTTAATAGCACGGTAAGCCTCGGTGAAGTTAACTCCATCGCCAGCCTCGTTACTCATGGACCATATAACTATTGAGGGGTGGTGACCACGAGCAACAACATGGCGCAAGTTACGCTCCACATGGGCCTTGCCCCATAGGGGTTGTTTAGCCAGCGATTGAGGACCGTAGTGCATTCCGTGCGACTCGATATTGGTTTCGGATACCATATATAGCCCATACTTGTCGCACAGTTCATAAAAATAGGGGTCATCGGGGTAGTGGCATGTGCGCACAGCGTTCATGTTGAGTTGCTTCATTATAGCAACATCTTGCTCCATACGTTTACGGGACACTACGTATCCCCCTTCGGGGTCTATTTCGTGGCGGTTAGCACCCAAGAATTTTATTGGTTTACCGTTAAGTAGGAACAATGGTCCTTGTATTTCCATGTGTCGGAACCCTACATTCAGCGGTATAACCTCTTGCAACTGGTTTTTCACGAAGGTTTTCAGCACCAGTTTATACAGGTTTGGGGTTTCGGCCGTCCAGGGTAGTACTTGAGGCACCTTAACGGAGAGGTCGTTTTCTTTGGTACCTTGGGTAGTGTAGTCCCACACTATTTGGTTGTTAGGAGCATATAAGGTAGCTTGTACTGTGGGTTTACCTACCGTTTTCAGGTGGAGTTTCATTACGCCGTCCTGGTAGTTGTTTTCCAGGTCTTGCTCCAGTTTAAGGTCTGTAATACGAGCTTGGGGGCGTGTGTAAAGGTAGGTATCACGGGCAAACCCCGAAAGGCGGAAGAAGTCTTGGTCCTCCAGGTAGGAGCCATCGCACCAGCGGAACACACGGAAGGCTATAAGGTTAGGCTGGCCAGGCTTAATATAGGGGGTAACATCAAACTCGGCTTCCAACTTGCTATCCTCGGTATAGCCCACAAACTTACCATTAATCCAAATGTAGGCGTTGGAGGTTACAGAGCCTATGTATAGGTAAATAGGGGTGCCCTTCCAGTCGGCAGGCACAGTAATTTCCCTACGGTAACTTCCCACCCGGTTATCTTTAACGGGGGTTGGATTTTTAGCCATTGGCTGATTTTTGAAATGGCCTCTCCAGGCATACCCCACATTCAGGTACAGAGGATCGCCAAATCCGTTGTGTTCCCACATCCCAGGGATAGGCATAGTTCCCCAGGCGGAGTCGTCATAGTCCGTGCGGTAAAAGTCCTTGGGGTACTCATCGGCATTGGGTACGCCTTTAAACTTCCACTGGCCGTGTAACGAAACCACGCGTGAGGAGTTCAGGAAATCGCCAGCTTCGGCACTACGCTCCGAGGTGTAGGGGAAGAATCGGGCGCGCATGGGAAGTCGGTTGACTTCGTTGGTTTGCGGATCTTGCCACTCGTTAAAAGTCTGAGCTATCCCAGAGAAGGGGAGCATCAGGCTTAGGGCAGCTAACCATTTGGTAATCTTCATGATAACTATTTTAATAGATGTATTAAATAATAGGTGAGAAGAAAGTGTTGGTCACTTGAATCTCTTTCGTAATTCTTGCGTAGGTAAAAGGGACATTATAAGTTTCCCGTCGGGGGTATGGGTGCGGTGTGGTAGCCGTTGCCATGCTTGCAGCAGGTCCTGCACCTTTTCTGGCTCGGTAGGTATACCCTCGTGCTGGATGCGTTTGTAGGTCATGGAAAGTAGCAGTTTGTCTTGCAATACCTCGTAAGGTTCGCGTTCGCACTCTTCGCAGTCGTGCAACAATTCCAACAGCACATCGGCTTCTGCGCCAGCGGGGAAGCCTTCGGGTATGGCATTAATGGCATAGGCGTGGCCGCCCATTTCTGCCACATCGAAGCCAAGGGTTGTAAGCAGTTCCAAATGGCGTTGTAGCACTGCTTCCTCCTGCACCCCTAAGTCCAGTAGTTCGGGGAAGAGTAAGCGGTACGACACCTGCCGGCGGTTATTCATATTTTGCTTGTAGCTGTGGTAGGTAACCAAGGTTTTGGCGCGTTCCAAGTGTACAATATGTAACTGGTCTTCGTTGTTGTACAAGGCATAGCCAGCCACTACCAACGGCATTGGGGAGGGGAGTGTGGGCGTGCCCTCTGGCAGGAGTAAACTTTCTTCCGGGTCGTTATTTAACGGCTCGTTAAAGGTTAGCCCTCTGGGCTGCTGTGCCACTGGCGTATGGGAGGGAGTGCTTTGTACCCGCTGCTCCTCAAAGCTACGGTAGAAGCTATCCCAATCGCTCATGTCGGGTAGCTGGAATTCTTCGGGCAGGGAGGTGTTGGGCAACTCTATTGGAGCGCTGTAGGGCAACTTTACCGGTTGTGCCGACACAATAGGAAGCTCCGTCATCTCCTTTTCGTCCATAGGGGTATACAGGGGGATATCCACAACCTTCTCCTCAAAGTCGATAGTAGGTACTGTGGCGCCTTTCATAAGAGTTTCCCGTATAACGGCAGAAAGCAGTTTGCCTATTTCGGCTTCGGCCTCAAATTTTATTTCGGTTTTGGTGGGGTGGATATTTACATCGATGGTAGCCGGGTCTACATCTAAGTATATAAAGTACTCGGGGTTCTCCCCCACTGGTATCAGCTGGGCATATGCATTAATAACCATCCGATGAAAGTAGGGGTGACGCATATACCTGCCATTAACGTAAAAGTACTGCAGGGGGGCGCGCTTACGGCATGCATCGGTACGGGATATAAAACCTTGTATCTGCACTATGGGGGTTTCGCTTTCTAACAACAGCAACGATGGGTTTAGGCGTTGTCCAAAAAGGTCCACAATGCGCTGTTTTAAGGTAGAGGGGGTTAGCCGCAATACGTAGCTGTCGTTATGTTTAAGCGATATGGCTATGGTGGGGTGCACCGCGGCTATGCGCTGTACTTCGGTAAGGATATGGCGGTATTCTGTGTCGTCGCTTTTTAGGAATTTGCGCCTGGCGGGTATGTTAAAAAAGAGGTTTTTAACCGAGAAGTTTGCCCCCACGGCACACATAACGCTTTGGGTGCTGGTAACCTTGGAGCCTTCAATATCTATGCGTACACCTAACTCTTCGTCGGCGGTACGGGTTTGCAGTGTGAGTTGCGATACCGCTACAATGGAAGGCAATGCCTCGCCCCTAAAGCCCATTGTGGTAAGTTTAAACAGGTCCTCGGCGCTGCGTATCTTGGAGGTAGCGTGGCGTTCAAAAGCCATGCGGGCATCCATTGGGGCCATGCCGCGCCCATTATCTATAACCCTTATCAGGGTTTTGCCGGCATCTACTATCTCTATATCTATTTTCGTAGCTCCCGCATCAACAGCATTCTCAACCAGCTCCTTCACTACCGATGCGGGCCTTTGGATAACCTCGCCGGCAGCTATCTGGTTGGCTATGGGGTCCGGGAGTAAATGTATCAGGTTGTCCATTAAAAAAAGCGTTACAAAGGGGCGTTACGCAAAATACCAACGCCACATCAGCACTAACAGTAAAGCTAAAACAAGTAGCAATATCCAGTTTTGGCGCGAACGCCCCTGGTTGTTCCCTGTACGGCGTTTCCTGTTTCGCAGGGTGGAGGACTGGCTTACAATAGCACCCCGCATATCCTGTTTCACATCGTCGGCAGTACGCTCTTTCTGGCCTTTTAGCTCCTCACGTACTTTCTCCACTTTGCGTTGCAGTTCCTCCTTACGCTCGTCCCTATAAATGCTTTGGTAATGGAACGGGCGTGGTTTCTTTTGGTTAAAAAAGGGGAATATAGCCATAGCTTGTTAGTTACTTTCGGGGGTTGTTGGTGGTGGGGTAACAGGGTTGGTTCCTGAGGGAGGTGGTTCGCTGGAGGCTACCTGCTCTGGCACTGGCACAGGGTCGTTGCCCGTTACTGCTTGCTCTGGCGGAACAGACTCTTCACCTTTGGCGCGTCCTGGCTTCGGGGTTTTACGAAAGATGTCGGTGCGAGAGGTGGGACGCCCTTCGGCAAACCACACAAAAGAGGGGTAATACAAATCCTCGGGGGCGACAAGCTCAATAGGTGTCATTTTACCTGTGGTCTTGTCCAGTAGCTTTACCTTTACCAGCTCCTGGTTTTCAAAAGCCATTAGTATGGCACTGCTTTGAGTTCGTATTTGCGACACTGGTACGCTGTCCTTATCCACATCGTAATATATTGTTTCGGCGTTCCCCGAGGTGCGCACCGAGTCCACGCTGTTATTGCCAAAGTAGGCGAATATCTCCGAGCCACGCATTTGCTGGAAGTGGGCAGAGTCCACCTGTTGGCCCGAGAAGGCGTTTTCGTAAACATGGGCGTACCACGGTTTACCGTTCTTAGTGTACACAACAATGGTATCGCCTGTAATTTGCGAGGGGGGGCTCCACACAAAGGGTTTCCCTATGCATTTGGTCACCGAGTCTCGGGTGTTAAACACTATGGAGTCGCATACGGCCTGCACATCGTTACGGAACAGGCGCACGTTACCCTTACCCTGGTAGTAGTTTACAGAGTCTTTTTTTACCATTTCGAACAGCTGGGCATGGGCATATAAGGTATCGGCAGAGGAGTATTCAACAATGTAGGCGCTATCCTTTGCCACACCATACTGGGTATCTTCATGGTACTCGGCGTAGTTGCCCCGCAGTTCTGTTTTTTGTAAGGTGTCGCGCATAATCACCTCGCCAAACAGCTGGGCAAACTTCCCTTGCCGGTCGTAATAAATGGAGTCGCCGGTCAGGAATCGGTCGGCAGAGTACACTTCGGCTCTATCCATAAGGTAGGAGCGGTCGCGCTCGGTGTCGTACATACCCCGTGTAGCCTCTATGCGTCCGCTATCGCTCACAATTTGGGTCGGACCTAAAATGGTAGCAATTTTCGTTTGGGTATCGTACTCCAAGGTGTCGGAATAAAGGGTGAAGTTGGGGTTTTCCAATTTCACATCTTGCTGGAATACTGCCTTTCGGGTAACAGTAGAGTAATCTCCGTATAAGGAGGAGAGGGTGTTCAAGGTATCGGCTATTACGCCTTTATCAAAGTAGTAACCTACACCGCTAACCCGGTCGTAGTCCAGGCTGTCGGTAAACAAGGTTGTTTGGCGGTGTTCCATACGTACATTATCGCGCAGGCGGGCCAGCATGGTTACGCCATCGTAGTCCAAGTAGTCGCAATAAATCTGCACGCTATCGCCCTGGTTTATGTGTACATTCCCAAAGGCTTCAAACCGGTTGGTAGCTTCGTATAGGTAGGCGCTATCGCAGTACATACGAGCATTGTGGTGCCTAAACTGCACGTTCCCCTTTAGTATTTGGGCGTCGGGGTTTAGCTCTTTGTCGTAACTCCAAAGGTCCACATTTTCTATATATATGCGTTCCTTGGCCGTTGCCGTGGGAGCCGTGGGAGTACCTTGCAAAGGTACAACGGTGTCCGCCACAGTATGCAACGCTACGGGGTGTGTCGGGATGCCGGCACGCCCCAGCCATAAGCTCAGGAAGATAGCCCCTACAAGGGTTGTTGCTGTTTTTACTCTTTTATCCATCCAGGGTATTGGAAGTTACAGCCTCGGTATTCGGGATTTATCTTAACGTAGGTGGTTTTTTGCTTTTCTCTAATCCACTCGTCCAGCTTCTGGGTGCGCTTTTTGTTCAGGACTATTTCTTTTAGCACTTGGAAGTCGTCCACCGAATTGGCGCGGTGCCCTGCCACCCGGCGTTTAAGGCGCACTATCGCCACAACTATGTTGTTGTTTTTATCGGTCATGGTAAAGGGGGCCGATAGTTGCCCCTCTTCTAACCGGCCTACCTGGTTCGCCACCTCGGCTGGGAGGTCCTCCATTACAAATAAGCTGGTGCCATAGTGTTGCGACTGCATGTTGCTGTTAACCATCTGCCCATTCGCATTGCGGGTATCTTCATCGTAGGAGGCATAACGGGCTGCTGCCCCAAAGTCCAAGCTATCCTTACGTATAATATTCAGCAGGGAGTCCATGCGGGCAGTGGTGCGTTCCACCTCTTGTTGCGAAGGCTCGGGTTGCAATAATATATGGCGCAGGTTTATTTTGTCGCCCTGCTTATCTATAAGTTGCATTATGTGGTATCCACTCTTGGTTTGCACTATGCGCGACACCTTCTTGGGGTCGTTCAATGCAAACGCCACGTGCGCAAACTCAGGCTCTAAGGCGGCTTTCCCAACATACCCTAACTCCCCTCCCCTTAGGGCCGTAGCTTTATCTTGGGAGTACAGGCGTGCCAACATGGAAAACTCCTTTTGGCCGCTCTCTATCTCTGCCGTGAAGCCTCGAAGGCGGGCCTTAATATCGTCCACCTCTTTGGCAGAAACCTTGGGGCGCATCGTTATTATCTGCACCTCAACAGCCATTGGCATAAAGGGAAGGCTATCTTTGTTTACCGTTTGATAAAAGCGGTTCACCTCTGCCGGAGAAACCTTTATCTCTTGCACCATTTTACGTTGCACTTCTTGTACGGTGGACTCTTCCCTAACTATCTTACGGCGCTCTTCCCGTATCTTGGAGAGGGGTTTACCCAAATACTCTTCTAACTTATCGCGCCCGCCAAGCTCGTTTGTAACCTGCTCTATCCAAGCATTTACGGACTGCATTATGCCTACCTCATTAGGCACAATACTATCCACTTTAGCCTGACTCAAAAATAGCTTTTGTATAGCCATGCGTTCCGGCAACACACACATAGCATCGGCACCTATGCGTTGCCCAATGGACTCGTAGTACTGGCGTTGGCGTTCTATGTCGGAAAGCAGGATAGGCTCATCGCCAACTATCCATACCACTTTATCTATCACCGCAGTGCCTTTGGGGGCTTGTGTTTGGGCTTGCGTTTGCGGTTGTAGGGGTAGTATACCTATACAAACTAACGCCATACGCCATAGCACCAAGGTTGCTTTTTTCATCTTGCAAAAAGGTTTTACAATTGTTATTCGTGAATTGCTGTTTGTTGGTGAGGATACACCCTTTTATCACTTATCCTTCACCTTTTTCCAGGTGTCGCGCAACGACACTGTGCGGTTAAACACCAACCGGTTGGGTGTAGAGTCCAAATCTGGCGTAAAGTAGCCTATACGCTGAAATTGGTAGTGGTCACCCACCTTGGCTTTTGCCAGCCACGCTTCGGCATACGCGTGGGGTATTATCTGCTCCGAGTTGGGGTTGATGAGCTTCGCCAAGTCCTTCTCGGCACTCTCGGCTGGGTTTTCTATTTCAAAAAGGCGGTCGTACAAACGCACCTCTACCGGCAAAGCGTGCTGTACCGATACCCAGTGCAACGTACCCTTCACCTTACGGTTACTGTTGGGCATACCACTTTTACTTTCGGGGTCGTACTCGGCATACACCTCTATCACCTTCCCATTTTCGTCCTTTTTACAACCGGTACATTTCACTATGTATGCACAGCGCAAACGCACCTCTTGTCCTGGGGTAAGGCGGAAATACTTCTTGGGCGCATCTTCCATAAAGTCGTCGCGCTCTATCCACAACTCTCTCGAAAAGGCTATTTCATGACTACCAGCATTCTCATCTTCAGGATTATTTTGGGCGGTCATCAGCTCCACCTGCCCCTCGGGGTAGTTTGTTATCACCAACTTAACGGGGTCCAACACTACGGCTACACGCTCGGCACATTGGTTAAGGTCTTCGCGCACAGCATGCTCCAACAACCCCATATCTACAGTGCCGTCGTACTTGGTGTACCCTATCCTGTCTATAAAGTTACGAACCGACTTTGGGGTATAGCCCCTCCTACGCAACCCACATACGGTGGGCATGCGGGGGTCGTCCCAGCCGTGGACCAATCCGCGCTGCACCAACTCCAACAACTTGCGCTTACTCATAAGGGTATAGGTAAGGTTCAGCCGATTAAATTCGTATTGGTGCGGACGGTAATCTCCGCTACGCAACAGCTCCACAAAGTAGTCGTACAAGGGGCGGTGTACTACAAACTCTAACGTACAAATGGAGTGGGTTACGCCCTCAAAGTAGTCGCTTTGTCCGTGTGCAAAGTCGTACATCGGGTACACGCTCCACTCCCTCCCTGTTCGGTGGTGCGGGTGGTGGATAATGCGGTATATAACGGGGTCCCGAAAGTGCATGTTGGGGTTTGCCATATCTATCTTGGCACGTAACGTCATTGCACCTTCGGCTATCTCGCCATGGCGCATCTTACTAAACAGCTCCAGGCTCTCCTCCACGGGTCGGTTGCGGTAAGGGCTTTCGGTGCCAGGCTCGGTAGGTGTCCCTTTCTGAGCCGCTATTTGTTCCGAGGTCTGCTCGTCCACATAGGCAAGGCCGCGCTTTATAAGGTCAACAGCAAAGTCGTACAGCTGCTGAAAGTAGTCGGACGCATAATAAACCTTCTCCCACTGGAAGCCGAGCCACTGGATATCTTCCTTTATGGCTTCTATGTACTCGGTATCCTCTTTCGTTGGGTTTGTGTCGTCGAAGCGGAGGTTACAAGTACCTCCATACTTCTGGGCTATACCAAAGTCCATACAAACAGCCTTGGCATGGCCTATATGCAGGTAGCCGTTAGGCTCTGGCGGAAAGCGCGTTTGCAACCTTCCGTTGTTAAGGCCATCGGCCAAGTCCTTTTCTACTATTTGTTCTATAAAATTGAGGGACTTCTCGGTTGTTGTCACCTCTGGTTGGGTATTGGGGTCTGCTATTGCCATTGTTGTATTTTCGGTGGAATATAAAGGATTTCTTTGTTATTTCTTTTTTCTGGAAGTCAAGTGCTTCGGGGGTTACCCGTTATCGTTCAGGAACACAAAGTTTTTAAGTATCAGGTTATCGCACGCTTCTATATCGGAGCCCTTACCTTCCCACTCTAAGCGTCCCTGGTGCAAAAAAAGCACGTGGTCTCCTATGTTCCTAACAGAGTTCATATCGTGTGTATTAATAAGGGTTGTCATCTTCAGCTCGCGGGTTATTTCCTGTATCAGTTCGTCGATATGCTGCGAGGTCTGGGGGTCCAACCCCGAGTTAGGTTCGTCGCAAAACAGGTACTTGGGCTTCAGGGCTATGGCACGAGCTATGGCGGCGCGCTTCATCATCCCGCCCGACACCTCGGATGGGTACTTATACCGAGCCTCGTAAAGCTTAACACGCTCAAGGCACTCCTTGGCACGAGCCAGCCGGTCTGCCCCCCTCATGGGCGAAAACATATCCAACGGGAACATCACATTCTCCAATATCGTCATACTGTCAAACAGAGCCGAGCTTTGGAACAACATCCCCACCTCTTTACGGAGCTGTTTCATCTCTTTCCCTAACAGGCTGTGCAGGTCCTTGTCGTTGTACATCACCTTCCCGGCATCGGGCGTAATCAACCCCACAACAGTTTTCAGCAGTACCGTTTTGCCGGCACCGCTTCGTCCTATTATCAGGGAGCATTCCCCCTCCTTAAAGGTTGCCGAAACACCTTTAAGCACCTCCTTTTCATCAAAACTCTTACGTATATCGGTTACGGTAATCATTGCTTATACCAGCAGGAGTTGGGTTAAAACAAGGTCTGCCACCAAAATGGCTATGCTGCCATTAACTACCGCCGAGGTACTGGCCTTCCCTACCTGCAATGCCCCACCATTAACACGGTAGCCACAGTAGGAGGCTATGGTAGTTATCAGGAACACGTACACCTCCGCTTTTATAATGGAATAAAGGATATAAAACGGACGGAACCAAAACTGTATCCCTCGCACAAAGTCGGCCTGCGGTACATCCCCCACAAGCCCACAAGCTATATAACCGCCCGAGATACCCACAAACATACTTACAACCACCAAGAAGGGTACAATAAACATCATACCCACCACCTTGGGTAAAATAAGGTAGTTAGCGGCATTCACGCCCATTATGTTCATTGCATCTATCTGTTCGGTAACACGCATCGTGCCTATCTCGCTGGCTATGCTGCTGCCCACCTTACCCGCCAAAATAAGGCACATCACCGTAGAGGAAAACTCCAACAACACTATTTCGCGCGTGGTGAAGCCTATCGTAAATTTAGGGATGAGGGGAGAGGTAAGGTTTATCCCTAACTGAATCGTGATAACTGCTCCTATAAACAACGATATCACGCAAACTATCCATAAAGAGTCCACGCCCAACTTATACATCTCGCGCAGCAGCTCCCTACCAAACATACGCCACCGTGTGGGACGCTTAAAAACGTCCCGCATCAGCAACGTATAGTCGCCAAAAATGGATATCAACTGCCAAGGCTTCATCTGTATGCTAAAGCGTTACTACGCGCCAAGTATTGCGCAATACTCCATAATACACAAAGGTAACGATTTTTATCCGTGTCCTCACCACCCAACCC
>JAEWGA010000055.1 GCA_023388555.1 Bacteroidota bacterium
GCAAGGGAGTCCGCAAGGATCCTCTCGCGCTTGCGCACAACCTGGGGATCGAAAGTGCCGTCCCGGTCTCGCGGAGTGTTTATGGTCACTTCTCCCATCGAAGTCTGTACCTGCTTGCTCATGCGACCGTTGCGGCGGTTGCCCCACTCGCGTTCGCCGCTTTCCAGATGGCTGTCCATCTCTCCTTCAAGGGCGCTGTTAAGCAGATTCTCCAACAGAGGTGCCAATACTCCTTCCTTGCCAGAAAGAGGCACCCCAGCCTTCAATTGTTCAATGGCATTGGCCTTAAACTGTTCATAGTCAAATGAATTGCTCATAATTAAAGTGTATCTGTAAAGTTAATAATTTCTGCTTCCTTTACTTGACACACTTTAATTTACAGTCTCATTCTACGGGTTTCCCATCACGCAACCATTTATTCGCCAAACGGGTTATAACAATGTCCTCATCGTCAGCATCGTTAGGAATGTCGTACCCCATATTCATTTGTTTTTCTTTAGAAGCTGCCTGATACATACGTTTGAACTCTTTGTCATCTTCGTCCGGAACAAACTCCACGGACTTTTCGATGTTGTTTTCCTTTTTCATAACAAAATCTTTTTTTAATAAGTGGTAATGTAGGGGCGGTTTGCCTGTTATTACCCTGTGTTGTGCATTGATTACACTTTTTTGTTGTTTCGGAGGCTCCTACTTACAGCCGCCAGTTTAACAACAACCATACAGTTGCAAAGGTAACAATATATTGTAAAGGGTATTAGCCTACTTAAAAGGGCGGAAGGCCGGGTGTGCCTTTTAGTGTGTGCTTTTTTTTCGCAACTGCCGGAGTTGTTCTCGGTTACTACTGGTTAGGTGCTCGGTGGCGTAGGAAAGGGTAACGGCAGCTAAGCGGGGAGCATAGCTATGCAACAATTGTAACAGGTGTGCCTGGTTTACCTTTCCCACCTCCCGCAGCATCCATCCTAAAGCTTTACCAATAAGGTGGTGAGGGTCCGTGTGGAGTATTTGTAAAACTGTTTCGAAGGTTTGGAAGTCGCCAGCCTGAATCCAGGGCCTGCATGCTACAACGGCTATGCGTCGCACCCACAAGTTTTCGTGCGTAGCCCATTGCTCTACTATGTTTTTTTCCCCTTGTTGTAGGTGTTTACCCACAAGGTGGGGGGCGGAAATGTCCACCAAGTCCCAGTTGTTTATGTGGCAAAGGTTACGGCAGTATAGCTGGAAGAGTTGCTCCTTATTTGTTTCCAGCTTGCTGTGGTTGTACTTTTCCACCATAATCATTAGGGCCAAGGCGCGGGCCTCGTGGGGGGTGCTTTGTAATAATCCTTCCAATGTGTCTTGGCTTACCTCCCTATAATGGCGTGCCAACTTACGCAACTGTGGTGTACGTATCCCTATAAACACATCGTGGGCGGCATATCCGGTAGGCGAAGTGTCAAAAAACCGTTGGGTGGCTTTGGCAACTTCGGGGCTGGATAATGAGGCTAACCTCCCGAGTATATCTTTAAGGTTAGTACTCCTTTTCATTGTTTCCTTCCCCCTTTAGAGCGGGTAAACTCAGGTTGAACCTAACGGCAACAATACGGCATACGATAACCGAAACCGCGCACGCTATTTGTGCTATTTGTGGGGGGGTGCCACTATGTAGGAGCAATGTGTAAACCACGCCCCCAAAAACACAAGCCAATGCGTAAATGTCCTTTCGGAATACCAGAGGAAGTTCCTGGATAAAAATGTCGCGCATCAGTCCGCCAAAGGAGCCTGTGATGGTCCCCATAACAATACCTATCCACCAGGGGTAGCCTAACGACAAAGCCTTATCTATCCCCACTAAGCAAAAGAGCCCTAACCCTATGGCGTCAAATATAAAAACGGTGTTGTTAATACGTATCACGGCTTTCCGGAATACTACTACAAACAAAAGGGCCAAAAAGGATATAACAAGGTAGCTTGGGGTTAGCATCCAAAAAGGTGTTTGGTTCAGGAGCAAATCCCGTATAGTACCTCCGCCTACGGCAGTAGCCAACCCCACAACGTAGGCTCCAAACCAGTCGAACTTTTTAGCCGATGCTAATCGGATTCCCGAAATAGCAAAGGCAAAGGTTCCGGTATAGTCGCAAAAGGATACAAGGTCCAGCATTACAAAGGTGTTGTAGGGTTAGTAGCTTTCGGTATGGGCTGGGAAGTCGCCCTCTTTAACATCCGAGATATAATGCTTAACGGCCTCCTGTATTGTGGTGCCTAAGTTGGCATACTGGCGTAAGAACTTAGGGGCGAAGTTTTGGGTGATGCCTAACATGTCCTGTAAAACGAGTACCTGGCCATCTACATCGGGGCCAGCTCCAATACCTATAACTGGTATGTGGAGTTGGTTAGCCACCTTTTTAGCAAGGGTTGCCGGTATTTTTTCTGCCACCAGGGCAAAGCACCCCGCCGCTTGTAGTTGCAGGGCATCGTGCTCCAGTTTGGTAGCTTGAGCTTCGGTTTTGGCTTGCAGGCCGTATCCGCCCAAGGCGTGTACACTTTGTGGGGTAAGGCCAAGGTGTCCCATAACAGGTATGCCAGCATCTGTTAGGGTTTGTACTATGGTTGCTACTTCGCGCCCGCCTTCTAATTTTACGGCATCGGCTCCCGTTTCCTTCATAATGCGCACTGCCGATGCCAATGCCAGCTGTGGGTTTCCTTGGTAGTACCCAAACGGGAGGTCCACCACTACTAAGGCACGGCGTACGCCCCGTACCACTCCGCTGGCGTAGGTTATCATTTCGTCCAGTGTTATGGGGAGTGTAGTGCTATGCCCTGCCATAACATTAGCAGCGGAGTCGCCCACAAGTATTGCATCTATGCCAGCCGCATCCAGCAGTTGCGCCATGGAGTAGTCGTAACAGGTGAGCATAGATATTTTTTCGTTATGTGATTTTAGTTCCGCCAAATGCAGTGTGGTTACTTTGCGGATATTGGTGCTGAGGTATGCCATAATTAATGTATGTACAAACAAAACAAAGAGTAAAAGGAGCCCCATTAAGGGTTGCTTCTTTTGTAGGATTGGGTTTACAAAGATAATGCCTTTGTGGTATTTGGTTACTGTTGTGTTATGTTTGTGTTGGAGGCTTGTCGCTTTAACACGCTTGGAGTCGTTTCTGTTGTCTAAAATCAAATAT
>JAEWGA010000029.1 GCA_023388555.1 Bacteroidota bacterium
CCATGGAACGGCTAAACAGCGGCGGCAGGGTAGTGCTGGCGGGTAGCATGGCACTGCTCCTCGGTATAATTTACCTACCTTTGTGGCAAAATATTGCTAAGCATATAACTATATATACCCTACCGCCTTCTTAGTTTATGAAGACAAAAAAGTACCTCCTGACCGAAGCCGATATTCCTACCCACTGGTATAACATTTTAGCGGATATGCCCACCAAGCCCCGCCCCATGTTAAACCCACAAACGCACCAACCTATTACGGCAGAGGACCTGTATCCACTTTTCTCCAAGGCGGTTAGCCACCAAGAGCTAAACCAAACGGACAGCTGGATACCTATCCCCGAGGAGGTGCGGGAAGCCTACCAAAACTACCGCCCCACGCCCCTTGTTAGGGCTTATGCATTGGAGCGCGCATTGGATACCCCAGCACATATTTATTTTAAGAACGAGAGTGTCAGCCCCATAGGGTCGCATAAGCTGAACTCCGCCCTTGCGCAAGCCTACTACTGCAAGCAAGAGGGTGTGCGTAATATAACCACCGAGACGGGAGCTGGTCAGTGGGGTGCAGCCCTCTCCTATGCAGCCAACCGGTTTGGCTTGGAGTCGGCAGTATACCAAGTGAAGGTGAGCTACAACCAAAAACCCTACCGGCGCGGCATTATGCAGGCCTTTGGAGCGCAGGTAACCCCCTCGCCCTCTATGTCGACCCGTGCTGGTAAAGATGAGCTTACCCGCAGCCCCCACTCGCAGGGCGCGTTAGGCATAGCCATCTCGGAAGCGATAGAGCTTGCCCGCACCACGCCAGACTGTAAGTACACCTTAGGCTCGGTACTTAACCACGTGTCGTTACACCAAACCGTTATTGGCTTGGAGGCGGAGAAGCAGATGCAGATGGCCGGAGAGCAGCCCGACACCATTATAGCATGCTTTGGGGGCGGCTCCAACTTTTCGGGGTTAGCCTTCCCCTTCATGCGTCACCAGCTACAGCAAGGCAGCGCTGCCCCCATTAGGTTTATTGCCGCCGAGCCGCAGTCGTGCCCCAAACTTACCCGAGGGCAATTCTTTTACGACTATGGCGACGAGGCTGGCTACACGCCCCTGTTACCTATGTATACGTTGGGTCACTCCTTTATGCCCTCCAACATACACGCCGGAGGGCTACGTTACCACGGAGCCGGCACCATAGTGTCGCAACTGCTGTTGGAGAAGCGTATGGAGGCGGTAGCCATTCCCCAAACCGACTCCTTTAAGGCGGGGGTTTTGTTTGCCCAAACCGAGGGTATCATACCCGCCCCCGAGTCCAACCACGCTATTGCGGCAGCCATACAAGAGGCCTTACGTGCCAAACAAGAGGGGCGCAAGCAGGTTATACTCTTCAACCTATCGGGCCATGGGCTATTGGATATGGTGGCATACAACAGCTATATAGAAGGTAACCTGCAGGACTACACCTTGGAACAGGAGAGCATAAACGAAGCTATACAACAAGTAACGCCCCTCCAGCCCAACAACAATAACTAACGGCAAGGAAACCAACACCCCCGCACAGGGTGATAACAAGAACTTTTATGGCAGAAGCGGATATCAACACAACAGCCAATAACGAAACAGCCCAGCTACAAGCTAACTATACCGAGGAAAAGGTGGTGACCCTGGACCCCATGGAGCATATACGGCTGCGGCCAGGTATGTACATAGGCAAATTGGGCGATGGCTCGGCACCCGACGATGGTATTTACGTGTTGCTTAAAGAGGTGATAGATAACTCCATAGACGAGTTTGCCATGGGCTTTGGCAAGCAAGTACGCATAACCATTGAAGAGGGGCGGCGGGTTACCGTTAGGGACTACGGCAGGGGCGTTCCGCAAGGCGCACTCCGCGATATAGCCGGGAAAATGAATACCGGTGCCAAGTACGACAACGAGGTGTTTAAAAAGGTGGTGGGACTGAATGGTGTGGGGTTAAAGGCCGTTAACGCACTATCGGTACGTATGGAGATGACCTCCTTCCGGAGCGGTATGGGTAAAACGGTGGTGTTTGAAAAGGGTAAGTTTGTTTCCGAAACCGACCTGTACGAAACCACCGAAGAGGACGGAACCCAGGTATACTTTCACCCCGACGATACCCTGTTTAAGGGGTACACCTACCGCGAGGATTATGTGGTGGAGATGATAAAAATGTACTCCTACCTCCACACCGGCCTCAGCTTTTACCTTAACGGCAAAAGGCACTACTCGCGCCGTGGGTTGCAGGACCTGTTGGAGGAAAATATGACGGCAGACCCGCTGTACCCCATAATATACCTGACAGGTAAGGATATAGAGGTAGCCCTCACCCACTCGGCACAGTATGGCGAGGAGTACTACTCCTTTGTTAACGGACAAAACACGATACATGGGGGTACTCACCTCTCCGCCTTTAAGGAGGCGGTGGGGAGAGTTACCCGCGAGTTTTACAATAAAAACTTCGACTTTAACGACATTAGGGGCGGTATTGTTGCTGCCGTGAGCATACGCATACAGGACCCTTTGTTTGAGAGCCAGACAAAAACAAAACTCGGCTCCAAGGAGATAGAAGAAGGCGGTATTACCGTTGCTAAATTTATTGCCGACTTCCTGAAGGAGCACTTAGATAACTACCTGCACAAACACCCCGACACCGCCGAAGCGTTGCTAAAGAAAATACAGGAGAACGAAAAGGAACGGAAGTCGTTGGCAGGAATAACCAAGGTGGCCAAGGAGCGCGCAAAAAAAGCATCGGTACACAACAAAAAACTTAGGGACTGCACCTACCATTACAACGACCCCAAAGCCCCCGAGCCAGAACGTACCTCCATATTTATTACCGAGGGGTTATCGGCAAGTGGAAGCATAACCCAAAGCCGTAATGCGGACTACCAAGCCGTGTTCTCGTTACGCGGGAAACCACTCAACAGCTACGGCCTTTCCAAAAGGGTGGTTTACGAAAACGAGGAGTTTAACCTGTTACAAACGGCATTAAACATTGAGGACGGCTTGGAGAACCTGCGCTATAACAAGGTTATTGTGGCTACCGATGCCGATGTGGATGGTATGCATATCCGCCTGCTTATCATCACCTTCTTTTTGCAATTCTTCCCCGACTTGGTGCGCAAAAACCATGTGTACATACTACAAACACCCCTGTTTAGGGTACGCGACAGCAAGGACAATGAAACCATTTACTGCTACAACGAACGAGAACGAGACGAGGCAGTGAAAAAATTGGGGAAAGGTTGCTCCATTACCCGATTCAAAGGGTTAGGAGAAATTAAAGCGGAGGAGTTTAAGGCCTTCATTGGCGAAAATATGCGGCTGGACCCCGTGGTGATGCGTAAAGAAGATAACATAAAGGAGCTGCTGGACTTTTACATGGGGAAAAATACCGTGGACCGGCAGGACTTTATAGTAAATAACTTGGAAGTGGAGGAGGATTTATGACAACACCCCTACGCACAGGCATATACCCCGGTAGCTTTAAGCCTTTTACCAAAGGGCACCACGACGTAGTGAGCCGCGCCCTAAAAGTGCTAGATAAAGTGGTTATACTGCTGTGTGTAAACCCCCGGAAAACAGCAGAACAACAAACAGAACAACATCGCCAGCAAATAGAAGAGCTGTACAAAAACGAGCCACGTGTACAGGTGGTTTGCTGGAACGGATTGGTGTACCAGTTTGCCCAACAAACAGCCGGCGCAGTGTTAGTGAGAGGGGTACGAACCGCTTCCGACTTTGAGTACGAGCAGGCAATGGCTGCCTATCACCTGCAACACCATGGCTTGGATACCCTGCTGCTAACAAGTAGGCCCGCATTAAGCTACATAAGCTCTTCGTTGGTGCGCGAGTTGGAGGCGTTTGGAGAGGACGCCTCGGAATTCCTGCCCCCAGCCCCATCAAATCACCCCCCAAAAGCATGATTACCATTACCCCCCATACGCTACTAAGCAATATAGTGATACAGGAAGTGATGATACTCCCTGTACTCCGCCGCTTAGGCATCCGCCCTGGACTTGCCGAACAAACAGTGGCACAAGCCGCAGCAGCACACAACATGGATGCCCCTTTCCTGCTGTTTTTACTTACCGGCTACCTTTCGGCCCAAAGGCCGGTTAACGTAACCCTTACGCCCGAACAAAAGAGCCGGCTGAGGGTGTACCTGTGGCAGTCGCACCAAGATTATTTGTACCGACTATTACCCAACATAAGCATACACCTTGGACTGCTACACAAAAGCAGCCCCAATAGCTCGGCACTCATCTTGGTGAAAAAATATTTGTTGGACATAAAGCTGCTGCTGGAAAAAAAAGTGAACTCCTACAGCGATAATACCCAGCCACCCAGCCACCCCGAAAAAGAAGAGGAAAACGAAACCGACCTGTTGGAAGACCTTATGCGGGTAATGATAGAGCATACCGAGGGGCATTACGACGATAACCTGTACTCGGCTGTACTCTTTAGCCTTTCCACACTACACCAGGATATGGTTTACAGCAACTACCTGCACAAACTACTATACCCCTAACCTGTTGTGGAGAGAACCAACACCCCCATACATGTAGCTTTGGTAGGGACCAATACCGTGTGCCGACAAGGGTTGTATGCTATATTGGAACAACTGCCACTGCCGGTAAGCATATCCTTATGGGAGGGACTGAGCAGCTACCTGAGTACCCCCCATGAGCCAGCCGACCTACTGCTGTTGGACCCCCCAGCCTACTTCCAGTACCAGGAAAGCGGGTTGGTGGAACACCCCAAGCTATTGGTTTTGCTGGAAAGCGCCCCCCTACCCCAACAGCAAACAACCAATTACCTGTGCTGCTCGTGGCCCTTGGAAAAGATACAGGAGCAACTAAGCACCCTTTTGCAGGAGCTTAAAGGCACTGCCCCCACCAGTCCCGACGACCGCAAACTATCGCACCGCGAAGAGGATATCCTGCGTGCCGTAGCACAAGGCTACACCAGCAAGGAAATTGCCGAGAAGCTGGGCATAAGCACCAACACCGTGCTGTCGCACCGCAAAAACATTGCAACCAAACTGCAAATAAAAACCGTTTCGGGGCTTACCTTTTATGCCCTTGTTAATGGCATTGTAACCCCAACAGAGATGGACAAAGGCGAATAACACACCCGCCCCCCGCCAACACTATACGCTTGTTACCTTAAACCTTTATATTTGTAGTAGCGTTGTTTTACCCGTTTCCATAAAAGCTTTACACCATGGCAATATCTTTTTACGCAGAAAAGGTTAAAGTGCCTAATTTTAGGCGCCGCACCGTTTCGGAATGGATTCGTACCGTAGCACAACATTACGGTAAACAAGTAGGCGACGTGGCCTACCAGTTTTGTGACGATGAAACCATTTTGGACTTTAACCGCAAATACCTCCAACACGACTACTACACGGATATTATAACCTTTGACCAAAGTGTGGAGGATATGATATTTGCCGACATCATTATAAGCACCGAGACCGTACACACCAACGCCCAAGAGTACCAGCGCCCCTACGAAGAGGAGCTGCTGCGGGTTATAATACACGGCATACTGCATACATGCGGGCTGAACGACCACACAGAGCAGGAACAGCAGGCTATGCGTGCCGCCGAGCAACACGCCCTGGAGCTACTGCCCGCCAACAAACAGGAGTTGTGGCGTAAATAACCCATAGGGCAGTATGCACGAAACCAGTTGGCCCACCTTTAACACCCTGTACCCATTGGTACGGCAGCCCGAAGAAGCCGTGTACAACAACTCCTTAACAGTGGTTGTACTGGCTATGCTCACGCTGTATGCGATGCTGATGCTACTGTTCCCCAAAATAAAACCTAAGTACCTGGTTAAGCTACTGTTTATACGCCGGGGAGATAACTTAGGGCTGCGCGAAAACGGCTTCCAACTACCTATACGCCTGTTTTATATAGTGCAAGCCCTCCTGCTATCGGCTATATGCTTAGAGCCTTTTACCCATAACCTGTTAGGTAAGGCAAGCAGCACCCCAGCGTATTGGCAAAACATAGGTATAGTTGCCGGGGGACTGTTGCTGGCCGACTTGTTGGTATACTTGGCCTACCATTGGATTGGTTATACCTTCCTGACCCCGCAGGAAAGCGCCCACTGGCGCATAGCACAACTATCGCTCATTAGCTTGTGGGGGCTAACCCTATACCTTCCAACCACCCTTTTGTTGCTTACCTCGTTGCCCCCCATAGCCGTATTGGGAGTGTTTGCCCTGTTGTATATAGTAATGCGCATTGTTATTGTTAGCGTATCGGTACGCGTATTTGTTACAGGCTTGCAGCACCCTTTGCACCTATTTTTGTATCTTTGCGGCTGTGAAATTGCCCCTATGCTATTTATTGCCAATGTTATGTGGCAAGCCAGCGGGGGTGGGTAGTAGATAGTACTAACATGCAACAGAAGATAAAAAAGATACTTGTGTCGCAGCCCGAGCCTGCCGACCCCAAGTCACCCTATTATTCCTTGGCGGAAAAATATGGCGTAGAGTTTACCTTCAAGCCTTTTTTTAAAATAGAACCTGTTACCGCCCGAGAGTTTCGTGACCAGAAAATAGATATCCTTTCGCATTCCGCTATTGTAATGCCCTCGCGAACAGCTGTGGATCACTTTTTTAGGATGGTGCAAGAACTTCGGATCACCATGCCGGACGAAATGAAATACTTTTGTGGCTCCGAAGCCGTTGCCGCCTACCTGCAGAAGTATATAGTGTACCGCAAGCGCAAAATATTTTTTGCCCCTAATGGGAAGTCGGACGAACTGGTACAACTGGTACTTAAACACCCTAAGGAGAAATACTTTGTATCCGTAGCCGAGGGTTTTAAGGAAGACCTTTTTGAGGCAATGGACGCAAAAAAAATCTCCTACTCGCGTACCATGCTGTACCGTATGGTTAGCCAACACTTTGATAGCAAGGAGATACGTAGCTTCGACCTTATTGTGTTTTTCAGCCCTAACGGCATAGCCTCGTTGTACGAGAACGTGCCAAACTACAAACAAGGGGCTCAGCTATTGGCTTGCTTTGGGAAAGGCACAGAAAAGGCTATGGAGGAGGCAGGCCTTACCGTTGCGGTGGCCGCCCCAAGCCCCACCTTCCCTTCCATGGTAGCAGCCATAGAGTCGTTATTGCAGTAATACCATACTGCCCAACATATGCCCATTTTGCATACATTACCTAAGCAAGAGCGCATCCGCCTAAACCGTGAGGTGGATGCGCTTCGTGCTTGCAGCCAAGGCTTTATAGCCTACCCCTTCCGGGTGGTTTGCCTTGCAGTACCCCCCCAGGAGGTCCCCGTGAAACTACTTGTTACCGTGGGGAAGAAACGCGCCAAAAGGGCAAACACACGCAATACCATAAAACGTTACCTGCGCGAGGCTTACCGTTGCCATAAACAGCAGCTATGGGAGCGTATGCCCACCCCGCCAACAGCTACGTTGTTGCTCCATTTTATGTTTATAGGAGAGGCGTCGCAGGCGTCGGCAAGCCAAGTAGAGCAGGCCGTGATAAAGGCTTTTGAGCGTATACCTACCCTACCTTTATCCCCCAACCCTTTTGTAGCTTGTGCGCCATGATACGTAAGCTGTTGGTAAGGTTACTAATTATGCCCATACGCTTTTACCAGCGCTGTATATCGCCCTACACGCCACCGGCTTGCAGGTATACCCCCACTTGTAGCGCTTATGCGGTAGAGGCCTTGCGTAAACACGGCCCACTAAAAGGGCTATGGCTAACCATAAAACGCCTTTTACGGTGCCACCCCTGGGGCGGTAGTGGCTACGACCCCGTCCCTTAGCCCGTACCGTACCATGCCACAAACAGAGCAGCCGGAGTTTACGGACTTCCATACCCATGCTGGCGGATGCGCCCTTTACCAGGGGCATAACGACACTTTTGTTGTACAGTCCGTACAATGGGAGAGGGAGGCAGCACACCCCCGTGCCAACGCCCTAACCGTAGGCATCCACCCCATGCAGCCCAATGCCTTGCTCCTGCTGGAACGTTATAGCAACAGTCCGCAGGAGTGGACCAGTGCCATTTGCAGGTTTGCAGCCACCCACAAGCGTCCGCTGCTGGCCATAGGCGAATGTGGCTGGGATAACCGCAGCCCCCTTACCGCCCAACAGCAGGAGGC
>JAEWGA010000041.1 GCA_023388555.1 Bacteroidota bacterium
TCTATAATCCTGTCTATATGCTTATCCTCCAGTACATTGTTGTTGGTTTCTTTCGTAAAGAATCCTTCTCGGCTGGCATCTATGAACTGGATTTTGGTGTCGGGCTTATGTTTGGACAGCACCAAGATATTAACCGCTATCGAAGTGCCATAGAACAAATTGGGGGCCAGTGATATAATGGTTTCCACATAGTTGCCGTCCACCAAATATTTCCGGATTTTCTGCTCTGCGCCACCTCGGTAGAATATGCCGGGGAAACAGACAATGGCAGCCCGCCCTTTGCTGGACAGGTAATGCAAAGCGTGTAGGACAAAGGCAAAATCGGCTTTGGATTTGGGCGCAAGCACCCCAGCAGGAGCAAAACGGTCGTCATTGATAAGTGTGGGGTCATCCGAACCAATCCATTTTACCGAATAAGGCGGGTTGGAAACGATGGCATCAAAAGGCTTTTCGTCTCCAAACTGTGGATTGATAAGAGTATCTCCAAGTTCGATGTTAAACTTATCGTAATTGATATTGTGCAGGAACATATTCATACGGGCCAAATTATAGGTTGTATGGTTTATTTCCTGACCAAAGAAGCCATCTTCAATAATATAGTCTTCAAACTGTCTCTTGGCTTGAAGTAGCAAAGAACCAGAGCCGGCAGCAGGGTCGTATATTTTGTTTACGGTCGTTTGCTTGTGCATGGCAAGCCGCGAAATGAGTTTTGAAACATTCTGCGGAGTGAAAAACTCTCCGCCCGATTTTCCGGCATTGGCTGCATAGTTATTAATCAGGAATTCGTATGCGTCACCAAAAAGGTCTATCTTATGCTCTTCAAAACTTCCAAAATTCAATCCTGCCACACCTTTTAAAACAGCAGCCAAACGGCTGTTCTTGTTTTCAACGGTATTGCCGAGCCGGGTGCTTGTTGTGTCGAAATCGGCAAACAATCCTTTGATATTCTTTTCGGATGCATAACCGTTGGCAGAGCTTTCGATAGAATCAAATATAGCCTTCAAATCCGTATTAAGATTGGGATTTGTATGGGCTGTTTTGACCACATTGGCAAAAAGCTGGCTCGGATATATAAAATATCCTTTTGTCTTGACAGCGTCTTCTTTTATCTCGGGAGTTATTTTGCTGTCTGGGAAAGAAGCATAGTCAACACTATCGTCTCCACCTTCTATGTAATCCGTGAAGTTTTCGCTGATGAAGCGGTAGAACAATGTTCCCAAAACAAACTGCTTGAAGTCCCATCCATCCACAGCGCCACGCACTTCGTTGGCTATTTTCCAAATCTGAGACTGCAATTGCTCTCTTTGCTGTATACTTGTCATATATACACCTCTGTGTTATTGTGCTTATTACCTTAAAAGGAATAAGTTCACTTGCTTTTATTAATAAGTTCCCTCCTGTCAACAGCTAATAACTCGGCTATTCTTGAAAGAGTAGCCAAGCTTAGCTGTGAAACATTGGTACAAATTGGGGTATTGGGGTTACTTTAAGTCCAACTGTATTATGGTGTCTATTTCGTCGCGTTCGGTAGGCAACACAAGCAAAACGCCGCCTGGCACAGCCTTGTAACTAACCTTTTGGTTGTTTTTGTACAAGCGGGCTTGCTTTACCTTTACATGGTTAGGTAGGGGTAAAAACAGTGCTGCATCGGGGCAGTCCAACACGTGCACAAACAATGTTTTACCGCGCTGCGTTGTTACGCCCCATGGGCGAGGTGCTACCACCCCACCACGTGTACCTTTAATGGTTGGGCCGTACTGCTTCATCCACTCACCTAATTGTTTAAGCCTTTCCAAAGCCTGTACAGGTAGTTCGCCATCGGGTTGGGGGCCTATGTTCAGTAGTAGGTTGGCATCTTTACCGGCGGTGCGCACTAAGTAATGAATTAGCTCTTTTGTGCTTTTGTAGTTAAGGTCCTCCATTTTGTATCCCCACATACCGTTCATGGTTTGGCATGTTTCCAGTGGGAGGTGACTAATACCTTGCCCCGAAAGTCCGGCCTTGTTTTCCCCGGGCAGGTCTCGCTCAAAAATTTGAATATCTTCTCCCTCAAAAGGGGTTGTGTGGTGGTTGTTACCAACTAAGCAAGCGGGTTGTAACTTGTGGATGAGGGAGTATAGGCGCGGAAACTCCCAATTAAAGTCGGCGGGGTGGTCCCACCAGCCATCAAACCAAATAGCACCCACCTTTCCGTATTGCGTTAGCAGCTCTTGCAGTTGCCCTTCCATAAAGGATAAATAGCTTTGCCAGTCTCCTTTTTCGTTGGGCCTACCTGTTCCACGTCCTGTTCGTCCCCAGGGGAAGTCCTCCCGGTACCAATCAATAAGGGAGTAGTAGCAATGCAAGTCGATGCCTTCCTGTTCGCAGGCCTGAGCCAGCTCCTTCAGGACATCCCTTTTAAAGGGTGTTGCGCGGGTAATGCTATAATCCGAGAGTTTGGTGTCCCACATGGAAAAGCCTTCGTGGTGCCGTGTTGTAAAGCAAATGTATCCGGCACCAGCCTCCTTAATGGCCTTTACCCAATCGTGGGCATTAAACTTTGCTGGATAAAAGCCCCCAGCCAGCTTGGCATACTCCTTATAGTTTAGGTTTTTATTGGTCATGGTCCACTCCCCGGTAGCCAACATGCTGTACAGCCCCCAGTGCAGGAATATACCCAGTTTGTGGTCCTGGAAGCGTTCCCGAGCCTGTTTGTTTTCGGGTGTAGGATTATAGCCGGGCTGAGCCTTTGCCGTTAGCGTTAAACCTAAAAAAGCAACTAAAAACAGTGCAACTAAGTGTTTCATAAATATTCTCATAGGTTATTTCTTTTGGGTGTTAAAATGAATAGTAGCATTGGGGAAGCGTTTATGTAGCCACCCTTCTATACGTTGTTGGGTGTTGTTTGCTAACTTATGCTCGGAGTACAAAGATATAGTGTACAGGGTATCTATTTGTTGTGTTTGGGTTACAACGCCATAGCTCTTGCCCAGCTCGGTACGTGTTATCTCGGGGAAGAGTTCGGCAATAAGGCTTGCCACCTCGGTAGCTTTACCTTGCAAATGTTCCTGCTTTTGTAAGGTTTGGCGCAACGAGTCTATTTGGTGCTGTTGGTACTGAATAAATTGCAAGGAGGAGTTTTTAACGTTATCCAAAATATTCTCCCTAAGCTCCTCCAGCTTGTTATTACCAAAACCTTGGCGCACACGTAACACAGCGTTTTCCAGGCCGTACTGCGCCAGTTTGTCCGAAAGGCTTTGTAGTACCGAGGCGGGCAACTCCTCGCCCAAAAGGGTTACCTCTATTACCCGCTGCTTACCTTGGTGGTGCACCTGGTGCCGTATTATTTGGGTGTTGGGGAAGTTAAACTCCTTTTCCATAAAAGCTCGTTCCTGTTGGTCGAAGTAAGTATTTTGTATCAGTTGGTAGGCTAAAATAACACTTGGTATTACGGTGCATAATACAATAAATAAAACTGAGGCGTGCAGGCGTTTAGCTTTAGCGGTATCCACGAAGGATTTTTGAGGGAAGCGCAACAGCTTAATCATCATAAAAGTGGAAAGCCCAATGAACACCGTGTTAATGATGTACAAGTAAAAGGCACCTATAATAAACGAAGGCTGTCCGCTGGCAATGCCATAGCCTGCGGTACACAGTGGAGGCATTAGGGCAGTAGCAATAGCCACGCCAGGTATTACGTTTCCTTTGTACTTGGTGCTGCCTGCAATAACGCCTGCCAAACCGCCAAAGAAGGCTATCAGGACGTCGTACAACGTTGGCTGGGTACGGGCCAACAGTTCGCTTTGAGCTGTACTTATGGGGCTTAAAAAGAAGTATACTGTAGATGTAGTAACCGCTATTACCGTAGCCATGGCAAAGCTTTTAAGGGATCGCCTCACCAAGGCAAAGTCCGTAGTACCTAAGCCTAACCCCAACCCAATAATAGGGCCCATGAGGGGTGAAATAAGCATGGCACCAATAATAACGGCTATGGAGTTAACGTTAAGGCCTAAGGAGGCTATGAATATGGCACAAATAAGAATCCACACCCTTGGGCCTCTAAAGTCCACGTCGGCCTTTAGGAGTTCTATGGTTTGGTACTCGTTTTCTTTTTCTCGTTTAAGGTCGAAGTAATCCCGCAAAAAGGCTCGGAAGCCCTCTTTGGGGGTAGTTGTTGTTTCGGGTATGTGTGGAGTGTTAGGTGTATTCATACACGTTTATGGTGCAATATTTGGGTTATAACTTGTAGGGTATTGTTTCCTAACAGGCGTAGGCCCACAAGTAAAAACAGTAACAATAACAAGGTTCGTATAGCTAAGGTTAAAGGCAGGTTGGGTGTTTCTATTTGCATACCCCCCAAATAAAACAAAGCTGCTGTTACAGCTACAGCCAACAGGCGTCCGGTATTGTACGGGATAGGGTAATACCTCCTGCCAAACAGGTAGGAAAGCAGCATCATTACGGCATTACATACCAACGAAGCCCAAGCACAAGCTATGAAGCCATAGCGTGGGGTAAAAATAAGTATCACGGCCACCGTTACTGCCAAGCCTATGCAGGAGAAGATGGCGCCGAAGTAGGTGCGGTCGCTTAACTTATACCACATGGATAGGTTATAATACACTCCAAAAAGTATCTCTCCGGCCATTACCACAGGCACAACGGGCAACCCCTCGTAATAGGCTGGCGCCACAATATGCTTAAACAGCCCTATATAGTACATTACGCCTAAAAAAATGAGGCAGGTAAACAGCAAAAAGTAGTTCATAGCAACCTTATAGGCGTTAAGGTTGTCCTGCGCCTTCATTTTGGAAAACACAAAGGGGTCGTACGCAAACCGGAAAGCTTGCATAAACATTACCATTACCACTGCTATTTTTAGGCACCCGCCATAAATACCCAGTTGTGCCATAGCAAAGGAGCGGTCCTGGTACAGGTGGGGTATTAGTATTTGGCCTGCCATTTTGTTAAAGTTACCGGCAACGCCTAACAGTACCA
>JAEWGA010000056.1 GCA_023388555.1 Bacteroidota bacterium
GTGAAAATTTGGGGTGTTTGGGAGGAGGTAAAAAAAGTATCTGCGGAGTCCTTCAAAAAAGAAAGCGCAGTTTGTCGTAACGAAAAGCGCAGTTTGTTGAAAAAGAAAGCGCAGTTATTTTTACACAACTTTTAACACCCCTCGCAAACCCGCTCCATTAAAGGGATTGCGGGCGGTCGAGCTTTCACCCCTGAAAATCCCCCATTTTCACCCCTATTTTAGGTCAAAAAAAACACCCCCAAAATCTCCCCCAAATCCGCCCAACTTCTCCCCCGATTTCCGCCCAAATTTTCCCCTGAAATTTCACCCGGTTTTTACCTTACTCCCCCCCCCTGATTTTGCATCATTTTTAGCGCCCTGTTTTCCTCTGTTGAGAGCAGATTTATTAGGCATGGTTTTTAAGAAGTTTTTTTGAGGGATTTCGAGGAGTAGATTTCTTGGGGTGTAGCGCTCTGGCTTGGGGTATGTATGTTTTATTGTACAAAGGAGCGTGGGAAGGCAGAAGAGGTAAGCCTTTGGCCAATGAAGAAAGGGGGAGGGTAAAACCACGCACTATAAGAGGAGGAAAGCGTATATGGGCATATTGCAATAATGCCGGCTTAAATTATGCTTAGCTCTTTCTGGATGGCTTCCCAACCTATAAGGGCTGCCTTTTGTACCTTACCCCAATGGTAGCTTCCTAATTCTCCTGTGGAACGAATAACACGATGGCAGGGAATGAGTAAGGCTACGGGATTTTGCCCTATGGCTGTCCCTACCGCTCTAACAGCTTTGGCAGCATTGGCGTTAGCAGCAATAGTACTGTAAGTCGTTAGTCCGCCTATTGGTATTCCGAGCAATGCATTCCAAACGTTCAGTTGGAAGTCGGTACCTTTTAGGTGCAATGTGGTTCCTTTAAGGGAGCTTTTATTGGGAGCAAAAATAAAGTTAGCATACTGTTGTGGAGTGTTGGCAATATGCTCACATGTGGCATTGGGGAACTTGCGTTTTAGGTTGGTAATGCTTAGGGTGTGTTCTTTTGTAAACTCCACATAGCAGATGCCTTTATAGGTGGTGGCTATAAATATTTCGCCCAAAGGAGTTTCTTCAAAATGGTAACGGATAAGGAGCTTGGTGGTGCCACGGTTGTATTCTGTTGGGTGCATTCTTTCTATACATACATGTTGGTTGTTATTAGGCCTACCTATTGGGGAGGCAAAGGGCACGGTGTGCGTTTCTTGTAACACACGTTGGGTGTACTCCTTATTCAGGCATCGGAAAAAATGTAAGGGAGTGGTGCCGGCCCATTCCTCAAACAACCTTTGAAGCAAGCCATTGGATATGCTAAGGTGCGCGGCTATTTCTTCCACAGAGGGCTGCTGCTGTTTGTTGCTATTTATAAAGTAATGGATGGCGGATGCTATATAGGGGTGGTTCATTGCTGGCGTGGGATTGTTATAAAAGCCCCCGAAAACTGCGGTGCTTCCAAGCTTTAACGCGGGTTAGTGCAAAAATAAAAGATTGATTGTAGTTGGGTATGCCCCAGAGCCTGGTTAATTATATATAGGGTATTAGAAAATCGGCATTGATATTATTCTTACTTTTGTCTTAGTTTCGGACGTTAGAAAGAAAAATGACAAAGCAACTTTGGCAAATGTTCCGGACCTTTTTCCTGATAGGAGGCTTCACTTTTGGTGGAGGCTATGCTATGTTGGAAATGATCCGAGAAGAGATAGTTACAAAAAAACAATGGCTTACCGAAGAAGAATTTGTGGATTTATTTGCTGTGGCCCAAAGTCTTCCTGGGGTATTCGCGGTGAATATATCCATTTTTGTAGGGTATAGGATTCGTAAGCTTGTAGGGGCTATAACGTGTGGTTTGGCTACCGTATTGCCCAGCTTTTTAATCATCTTGGTTGTTGCAATGTTTTTTTCCGCGTTCCGGGATAACCCCCATGTGATACGTATATTCAAAGGGTTACGCCCCGCCGTGGTAGCGTTAATTGCGGCGCCTGTAATTACTACGTGGAAGGCGTTGCGGTTATCGGCTGTAGCATTGTGGATTCCGGCAACAGTGGCCTTGGCTGTGTGGTTGTTAGGAGTGTCGCCTATATTGGTTATTATATTGGCGGGAGTAGGGGGCTGGATATACACGAAACAAATTGCCGCTACCCTAAAAAAACAAGACAAAGGAAAGGAGGACGACTTATGATATACTTGGAACTACTGTGGGTGTATCTTAAAATTGGACTTTTTGGTTTTGGGGGAGGCTATGCTATGCTCTCATTAATCCAGGAAGAGGTGGTGAATAGGCACAAGTTTTTAACGCTTGCAGAGTTTACAGACATAGTGGCTATATCGCAACTAACACCCGGACCTATTGGTATTAATAGCGCTACATATATTGGTTACACCGTAACAGGAAATATATGGGGTAGTATTATTGCTACAACAGCTGTTGTGTTACCTTCGTTCGTATTGGTGCTCCTAATATCGTTGTCGTTTGCAAAATTTCGTTCCAATCCACATGTGGATGCCGTGTTTACAGGCATTAGGCCTGCAGCAATTGGACTTATTGCCGCAGCAGCTTTGTTATTGGTTAACCATGAGAATTTTATTGACTACAAAAGCTATATCCTTTTTTTTGCAACCTTAGGATTGGTGTTGTCCAAGAAAATACATCCTATCATGCTCATTGTATTAGCAGGAATAGCGGGGTGGTTAATTTACTAAACTAAGCAGAGAATGGGGGTTGTATTCCGCCAAAGTTTTAAGGGAATGGTAAGCACCTTTGCAGGAGCCTTTATAGGGTTCCTGACCACATTTTTTGTGGTGGCCAAATTCCTTTCGCCCAATGAAATAGGACTGACCCGAGTGCTTTACGAGGTGGGAATGTTGTTGGCGGGGTTTGCAATGCTTGGAACACAGTCCTCCGCCATAAGGTACTACCCCTATTTGAAAACGGAAGATGGGAAGAATAGGGGATTCTTCAGGTATCTCATCCTAATCCCTTTGTTGGGCGGGGGAATAATAGCGGCTTTGTACTTGCTGCTGGGAGATACTGTAACCACTTACTTTGGTAATAAAAGCACCATATTTAAGGAGTATAGTTTATGGGTATTACCCATGATGTTTTTTCTTATATACCAAACGCTACTGGAAACGTATGCATCTATATACCAGCGGGTTGCAGTACCTAAAGTTATAAGAGAAGTGCTGCTAAGAGTGCTGCTATTAGGCGTGTATATAGCTTATGGAGTAGGGGGAATTAGCTTTAGCTGGATGGTTGGAGCTTTTGTTGGAACATACGGGGTTATTGCCGCAGTGAATTTCTTATACTGTATTTGGTTAGATCCGATTGGTACACGTGCAAAACTACAACCTGTTGAGCGGGAAGTTGGCCGGAGTTTTTTGTCCTACACTGTTTGGATAGTATTAGCAGCACTGAGTGGAAATTTGGTTGGAAGGTTGGATATATTTATGATTTCGGCTCAGATGGGATTGGATTATAGCGGAATATATACGATAGCTTTTTTTATAGTTGCAATCATCGACATTCCATCTCGTTCGCACATCGCCATGCTATCTCCGCAGGTGTCCGGTTACATACAGAAACGGGAGTACTCGCGGGCCGAGGAGCTGTTCAAAAAAATTGCGCATTACCAACTCCTAATAGGGGGAGTGTTATTTGTTGCTATATGGGTAAATATCGACACGATATTTATGCTTATCCCCAATACAAATACCTATATGCAAGGGAAATGGGTGGTTTTCTTTTTGGGATTAAGCCGGGTGGTGGACGTCTCTTTTTCTTTTGGAAATACAATACTGCGCTACTCTCCGTACTACCGGTGGATTATCATACTCACTTTAATAGTAACGCTGTTTTCCATATTGCTTAACTATATTTGTATTGAATGGTGGGGAATTAACGGGGCTGCCTTGGCAACTTTGGGAACTTTAGTGGTTAACTACAGTGTATCGCAGCTTATATTGGCAAGAAGCATGAACGTTTCGCCAATGGACTTGGATATGATAAAAGGGTGGGGGATACTGGCCTTGGCTATTATTGCAAATGAAGTGACTCCTAATGTTTCGGGCCCTATCATAAATAGCATTGTTAAAACTACGGCTATCTTGCTACCCACAATATGGCTGTTTTCTACTATGAGGGGGTATAAACCCTTATTAAACGAAATAAATCTATTATGGAGGAGAAAAAAGAACTCGTAGAAGGGGAACTCTTAGCTCCTAAACGAAAAATAACCCTAATACCTTTTGGCGGACTGGCAAACAGGTTAAAGTGCATCTGTTCGTCCATATCCTTATGCTTAAAGTACCAGATACAGCTGGAAATTATATGGTACATGGACGAGGGATTAGCTTGCCCTTCTCATAGGTTATTTACCTTGAAGCCCGAACTGCAAAATAGGGGGATAACTATAAGGGAAGCGTCTTGGAAGGACCACCTATTACGAGATTATCCGCGCCGACATAATTTATGGATTCCCATTTTGCCCATTTTGTTTAGGTATGACTTCTGCCTGAATGTGAAAACACTAAAGCGATGGGTAGACGAATCGCCCGAGAATATAGAGGAGCTGTGCAGAAACCAAGATTGGGAATACATCCTGATTTACGCTTGTTGGCAATTATATGACGATACAAATATGTATGAGCATATAGAACCCACATTTGAGGTGTTGCAGGCTTGCCAAGCATTGGTAGCAGGTTGGCCCGATAATATGATAGGCGTCCATATACGACGTACCGACCATAGAATATCCATTGAACAAAGCCCTACCGAGCTTTTCATATCCGCTATGCAGAAAATGATAGAGGCAGATAGCAGTGTGCACTTCTTTATTGCTACGGACTCTCTTAAAGAGCGTGAACGCATTCAAACAATTTTTCAAGGTAGGGTTTTTGCACCGTTCTCAACCCCCAGCAGAGATAATGCCCAAGGGATAATTTCGGCTTTCGGTGAGATGTTGGCACTCTCCCAAACCAGTCAGATTCTTGCAACCAAGGATAGTACATTCTCACAAGAAGCAGCAAGAATAGGGAAAATACCGTACAATGTACTATCGATATATACAACAAAACTCAGTAATGGAATTTACGATACGCGAATGTCGGGATTGAATTCTTTAAAAGGAGAGTAGGCCGTTAGGGAATTTCTGCCTCGGTTACGTATTTTTGCACCTGGAAGGATAGGCTTATGTATATTCGGAAAAG
>JAEWGA010000066.1 GCA_023388555.1 Bacteroidota bacterium
TAGCCAGCCCCGCAAAAGCAAGAGATGGCTTGTTTTTTGCTATATTTGGAGTTAACACCAAACGTAGCAATGGGACGAGACTGGCATATCCGCACCTTAACACCCGAACAGCAACAACAAGCTTACCAACTGCAACAGGCTGGTAAGCTATTACCGGTAATAGCCCGTATATTGGCCTACCGAGGGGTGCAAACCATTCCGCAAATGAACAGTTTCCTAACCCCTAAACTCCAAAACCTGCACGACCCCTTTCTTATGCAGGATATGGATACAGCCATTAAACGCCTAAACAAAGCTATTGGCCATAAAGAAAAGATATTGGTGTATGGGGACTATGATGTGGACGGCACAACAGCCGTAACCTTAGTGTACAAATACCTTAGGCGCATTACAACGAATATAAGCTACTACATACCGGACCGGTACGATGAAGGTGTTGGTGTTTCGTTTAAGGGTATCGACTACGCCCACCAACAAGGATGCACCTTAATAATAACATTGGATTGTGGCATTAAAGCGTGCGACAAAGTAGAGTATGCCAAACAGTTAGGCATCGACTTTATTATTTGCGACCACCACATGCCTGGTCCCGAACTGCCACAAGCCGTAGCAATACTCAACCCCAAACTACCAGGAAACCCATACCCCTTCGACGAATTGAGTGGCTGCGGTGTGGGCTTTAAACTAATGCACGCCTTTGCAATAAGCAACGGAACAGATATGTGCGCCCTGTACGACTTGTTGGACTTAGTGGCTGTAAGCATTGCTGCCGACGTAATGCCATTGCAGGACGAAAACAGGATACTCGCCTACCACGGCCTGCGCAACCTTAACCATAACCCTGCAGTAGGGCTTAAAGGGATTATAGAGGTGAGTGGCATTAAAACAAAAGAGCTGGATTTGTCGGACATTGTTTTTAAGATAGGTCCCAGAATCAATGCTTCGGGGCGTATGCAAAGCGGCCGCGAGTCCGTAGAACTTTTGCTTGCACGTGATGCTCAGGAAGCAAAGGAGATGAGCCACCTGCTGGACGAGTACAATAACATGCGACGCGAGCTGGACCGCGAGATAACCCGTGAGGCTAATAACATTGTAGAGAGTTATACCGATATAGAGGACCGCAAGGTTATTGTAGTGTACGACCCCACTTGGCATAAGGGCGTAATAGGGATTGTGGCATCGCGCCTAACCGAAAAGTACAATAGGCCGGCTATTGTACTCTCGGACGCCTCGGAACAAATAGTAAGCGGGTCGGTACGTTCCATAGAGGGCTTTGACATGTATGCCCTTATTGAAAGTTGTAAGGATTTATTGGAGAACTTTGGGGGGCACCCTTGTGCTGTTGGTCTTACCCTACGAAAAGAAAAACTCCACGGGTTTATAAAAGCGGTATCGGCACGAGCCGATGAGATGGTGACCAGTGCCGTACTGCAACCCCGTTACGAAGTGGATTCCGAGATAGCTTTTAGCGATATAACTCCTATGTTGCGCCGACAAATACGCAAGCTATCGCCCTTTGGGCCGGCCAACGAGAAGCCTTTATTCCTGACCCGCGGAGTGGTCTCTTTAACCCCTCCCCGGGTAATGGGTCGTAAGAAAACCCACCTGAAGATGCTGCTAAGTATGCCGGACCAATCGCCCTTTTTTCAGGCTTTTGCCTATAACTTTTCCGAGTACTACCCTTATATTAGCAAAGGGCTTCCGTTTGATATCCTTTACACCATAGAGGAGATGAGCCGAAGAGGCCAAAAAATGGTGCAACTGGTTATTGTGGACATTCACTTGCCCGAGCCAACTCCATCCGAGCCATGAGCCACAACAGCCAAGAGTTGGAACTTAGGCAACAAGCCCGGCAAATGCTGAGCAAGGTGTGGGGGTACACCTCTTTCCGCCCCTTACAAGAGGATATTATACTTTCTGTTTTACAAGGGCACGACACCTTAGCATTGCTGCCTACTGGTGGAGGGAAGTCCATTACTTTCCAAGTACCCGCCCTGCTAAGCCCTGGCGTTACGGTTGTTATAACACCGTTGGTGGCACTCATGCGCGACCAAGTGGAACGGTTACATAAACTGAATGTTAAGGCTACTTACCTGCACGCTGGGATGTCGGGCAGTATGGTACGCGCTACACTGGACAACTGTTTGTATGGGGACTATAAACTGTTGTATGTGTCGCCCGAACGTTTGCAAACCCCTCTTTTCAAGCAGCGCATACAGTCGCTGAACGTATCTTTACTGGTGGTGGACGAAAGCCACTGTATATCGCAATGGGGATACGACTTCAGGCCCTCCTACCTGCGCATTTTGGAGTTCCGCGAGCTTATACCCAACGTGCCTTGTCTGGCGTTAACCGCTACAGCTCCCCCCAAAGTGGTGGCCGACATTTGGGCGCAATTAGGCTTTTCGGCTACCGCTAAGATGTTTCGGAAAAGCTTTTACCGTACCGCTTTGTCGTACGTAGTGCGTGAAACGGCAAACAAGATTAGGGAGATGATTCACATCCTACACCAAGTGCCAGGAAGCGCATTGGTGTATGTGCGCAGCCGAAAAGAGTCGAAAGATATTGCCGAGGAGTTACAACAACACGGTTTCTCGGCCGACTATTTCCATGCCGGGCTCTCGGCCAAAGAAAAGGGCAACAAGCAAAAGTTGTGGCAACAGGGGCAGCTGCGCATAATGGTATGCACCACCGCTTTTGGCATGGGTATTGATAAGGATAACGTGCGCCTGGTAATACACCCCAGCCTGCCCGCCACCCCCGAAGGCTATTACCAAGAAGCTGGCCGAGCTGGCCGAGACAACCAGCGCTCCTATGCCATCCTGCTCTTCGACCGTAGCCGAGATGTAACAAATGCCTTCACCCGCCTGCAAAAAAGCTACCCCCCGCTGGAGCAAATAAGAAACATATACGACTCTATGTGTAACTACTTCCAGTTAGCTGTGGGGTTTGGGGAGGGAACGCTTCACGAAATGAATATTTTTGCTTTTTCCAAGGTGTTCCGCTACTCTTCGTTTCAGGTTTATTCGGCGCTCAACCTGCTCACCTTAGCTGGTTATATAGAGTATAAGGAGGATGTAGAACGCCCCTCGCGCTTACAGTTTTTAGTGGAGCGGAATGAGTTGTACGACCTTTTCGACCAAGAGAATACACTGTACGACAATATTATAGAGCAACTCCTACGAAACTACGAAGGGCTGTTTACCGAGGAAGCCACCATTAACGAGGAGGCTTTGTGTGCCAGCTTGCATATTCCGCACGAAACACTTTACCAAGCATTGCTGTACCTTTCCAAAATACATGTTATACGGTATGTGCCTGGAAAAAGAAGCAACTTTGTTAGGATGCTACAAATACGCTTACCCAAAGAGCGCATCCGGATACCCTCGGCAGTATACCAGGAACGCTACCAGGCAGAGGCGAGCAGGCTCCAGCAAATGGTGGATTATGTACAAGAGGACACCAACTGCCGGGTGCGCCACCTTATAGGCTATTTTGGGGAAGAAGACACCAAGCCTTGTGGCTGGTGCGACTACTGTTTACAACACCCCCCTACCGAGCTTTCGTACCGACAAATAGACCAACTCCTACACGAACTGAATATACAACTGCCTACTGCTCAGGAAAGTATTGGCATACAGGATTTAAAGCACCTTTGCCAGCTGGACCTTCCCAAGCTAAAAGAGGCGCTACAATTTATTGAGCAACAAGGACATCCCTATACCTTTACGCCTAATGGCATGGTAGTCCGCAAGTAATTGTTTTCCCTTTCATACCCCCCTTAGTCAATGACACCTACCCACTCCACATACAACCTACAAGAGCTTAAGCAACGTATCCAGCAACTTTCCGTCCAGAAGGAAAGCCCTAAAATTGGGCTATCGGCCAACCTGCAGGACGACACCCTAACCCTGCGCGACACTTATATAAAGAGTGTTACCCACTGCGGTGGCGTACCTATTGTCCTGCCTTATAGCCTTAACGAGGAGGTTATTACCCAGGCTGTAGCTATGTGCGATGCCATTATTTTAACCGGCGGAGCCGATTTGCATCCCGCCTGGTTAGCCCAAGAGCCACTCCCAAAAATAGGAAAGGTAAACACCCCAAAGGACACCTACGACTTAATTGTGTGCTATGCCGCCCTACGCCTCAACATCCCAGTGTTAGGTATTTGCAGGGGCGAACAGGTACTGGCCGTAGCTTTGGGCGGTAGCCTTATCCAGGATATACCCACCACTTATCCGCAATGCTTAGGACACAACCAATCGGCACCCATAGGAGAGCTATGGCACTCGGTAACCT
>JAEWGA010000079.1 GCA_023388555.1 Bacteroidota bacterium
ATCTTTTAGTGGCGTTCCAACGGCCTCTATCTTGTTTTTAATGCTTTGTTCAATGGGGGAGAGTATCACCCACGCCTCGCTGGTACGGAAGTCGCAGGTGTTGGCGTGTTGCTGAACAAAATCGCTCCAAAAGATGTGGCCACTCCTTTTCTGTTCGTTTTTGGCACTTACCGCCCCTGTCCGAAATGTAAATTGTACATTTGTATAGCCCCTTTACGCGGTGCTGTTCCCGCCCCCACAGCCCCATGTTATGCCCCAAAAAAGGGGCGCTGTGCCACTTTTAGGGTAGCACAGCAACGATAAAGTGTTATATTTGTCCTATTAACTCACCACTTATAAAAACGCCCTTACCCATTAGGGCAATGCTCGGTATACAAAATATATGCGTATAGCTATTATAGGAACTGGCTATGTAGGACTTGTTTCGGGGGCTTGCTTTGCCGAAATGGGTGTGCAAGTAGTATGTGTGGATATCGACTCCGCCAAGATACAAGCCCTGCGCCAAGGCATCATCCCAATTTATGAACCTGGGTTAGAAGAGATAGTACAACGTAACCAATCCGAGGGTAGGCTAAGTTTTGAAACCGACATCCGGCATTGCATTAACCAAGTGGATATCGTGTTTTTGGCAGTAGGCACTCCGCCCGATGCACAAGGTAACGCCAACCTCTCTTACGTGTTCCAAGCGGCGCGCGACATTGGCAGCTGCATGGAAAAACCGTTGCTTATAGTAACCAAGAGCACCGTTCCCGTAGGCACCTCCTATAAAGTGCAGGAGGTAATTAGTCAACAACTCCGCCAACGGGGCGTGGATATTGCATTCGACATAGCTTCCAACCCCGAGTTCCTTAAAGAAGGAGCCGCCATACAAGATTTTATGAGCCCCGATAGGGTTGTTGTAGGCACCGACTCGGAAAGAGCCAAAGCGCTTATCACTAAGCTGTACCGCCCCTTCTTGCTTAAAAACTTCAGGGTGATTTTTATGAGTATCCTCTCGGCCGAAATCACTAAATACGCTTCCAACGCTATGCTGGCAACGCGCATCAGCTTTATGAACGAGCTGGCCCTGCTGTGCGAGAAGGTGGGGGCCGACATCGATGACATACGCCGAGGTATGGGAGCCGACAAACGCATTGGAAACGCCTTCCTGTATGCAGGTTGCGGCTATGGTGGCTCCTGCTTCCCTAAAGATGTTAAAGCATTGGTGCAAAGCGCTCGGGAGTTAGGCCTAACCATGAACGTAGTGCATAGCGTGGACTGCGTAAATGAACAACAAAAACAACTACCCTACCAAAAAATAGTAAAACACCACGGTAGCAACCTTAAAGGAAAAACATACGCGGTGTGGGGGCTATCCTTTAAGCCCGAAACGGACGACCTACGGGAAGCACCCTCCTTGGTGCTTATTAAGCAACTGCTACAAGCCGGTGCTACCGTTAGAGTGTACGACCCCGTTGCCATGGAGGCTGCCAAAAAGGAACTGCCCCAACAGGGGGTTTACTATGCGTCCGACCTGTACGATGCTGCCCTTGGTGCCGATGCTGCCCTGCTAATAACAGAGTGGAAACAATTCCGAATTGTGGATTGGAAGCAGGTACAGCAACGTATGCGTGGTACCCTCCTGATAGATGGACGCAACATTTATGACCCTGCCGACCCACAAAGCGTTGGCCTTGTTTACGAGGGCATTGGCAGGCCCGCTGCCCCTCACTACCCCTCTTCCCCATTATGAATACTCCTGTTATACAAAGCATTTTGGATACGGACCTGTACAAATTCACCACCGGGTACGCTTACTCCAAGTTATTCCCCCGAGCTTACGGTCAGTTTAAATTTATAGCCCGGGACAACCCCACCTACCCCAAGGGTTTTGTGGAGCTACTACGTGCCGAAATAGAGCGTATGCAGCACCTCCAACTAACCCCAGAGGAGGAAGAGTTCCTGAACCGCGAACTCCCCTATTTACCCCCTACGTATATCGACTTCCTGAAAGGGTACAGGTACAACCCCCGCGAAATATCCGTTAACATAGTTAATGGGAAACTGGAAATTGTAGCCGAAGGGCTATTGTACCGCGTTACGCTATGGGAAACACCTATATTGGCAATGGTGTCCGAGCTATATTTTAGGGCTACCGGACAAACCCCCGACCTGGAACACATACGCCAACAAACCATAGCCAAAGCTCGACGTATAAAACAAGAGGGATTGCAAGTTTCCATTTTTGGTATGCGACGCAGGTTCAGCAGCCAGGTGGAGGACTTAGTTACCAGCCTATTAAAGGAGCATGCCGGCGAAGCCCTGTACGGCACCAGTAACATGTACTACGCCATGAAGCACGGTTTAAGGGTTTCCGGAACGCACCCCCACGAATGGATTCAGTTCCATGGCGCAGTATATGGCTATAAAATGGCCAACTACATGGCTATGGAGCATTGGATATCCGTTTACGATGGCGACTTAGGGACAGTGCTTACCGATACCTATACCACCGACGTGTTCCTGCGCAACTTCAGCAAGAAACACGCCATGCTATTCTCCTCCGTAAGGCACGATAGCGGAGACCCCTACACCTTTACGGACAAAGTGATAGAACGGTACAAACAACTACGCATAGACCCTATGCTAAAATATATAGTATACTCCGATAGCCTTAACGTGGACAAAGCTGTAAGCATACAGGCCTACTGCAAAGGGAAAATTAGAGCCACCTTTGGTATTGGCACTAACCTTACCTGCGATGTAGGCAACAATGTTAAACCGCTGAACATTGTAATGAAGCTGTACAAATGCCGAATGTCCGCCACCCAACCGTGGCATTACTGCGTAAAACTATCGGACGTTAACGGCAAGCATACTGGCACACCACAGGAGATACGGCTGGCACAAGAGACATTGGGAATAAACCCAACCCCTTAACACCTATATTATACGCCCGAAAAACATAAACATTTAATAGCCCTAACACAATGCAAAACAAACAACAACACCCCGCCGATTTACCCCAAAACGCCTTCAGGCCCCTAAAAGAAGGCGAGGAATATACCCCACTCGTTCCGCCAACAGTAGAACACCCACGCGAAGTAACAGCGTGGTCCGTAGGCTGGGGGTTGCTTATGGCTGTTATTTTTAGTGCTGCAGCAGCCTACTTAGGGCTCAAAGTAGGACAAGTGTTTGAAGCCGCCATACCTATTGCTATCATTGCGGTAGGGTTATCGTCGGCAACAAAGCGTAAAAACGCCTTGCTGGAAAACGTTATGATACAGTCCATTGGCGCCTCCAGCGGTGTTATTGTGGCAGGAGCTATATTTACCCTGCCAGCTATATATATACTGCAAGCCAAGTACCCCGAGATATCGGTGGACTTTTTTCAGGTTTTCCTCAGCTCCTTATTGGGAGGCATCCTGGGAATATTGTTACTGGTACCTTTCCGCAAATATTTTGTGCAGGACATGCACGGCAAATTCCCCTTCCCCGAAGCCACCGCAACAACACAGGTATTGGTGTCGGGCGAGAAAGGGGGCGACCAAGCTAAACCGCTCGTTATAGCCGGCCTTATAGGTGGGCTGTACGACTTTGCTGTAAGCACCTTTGGAGCCTGGCACGAGGTGCTAAGCACACAGGTGATACCATGGGGCCAAACCATTGCCGAAAAAACCAAACTCCTCCTAAAGGTAAACACCGGGGCCGCAGTGCTGGGGTTAGGCTACATCATAGGCTTAAAGTATGCGTTCATAATATGTGCAGGCTCTTTTTTGGCGTGGTGGGTGATTGTTCCGCTACTCTCGGCCCTCTTCCCCGAAACCGTCCTCTCCTTTGGAGACCCCAACATAACACTCCCCGTAGGGCAAATGGATGCCGAAACCCTATTCCGCACCTATGCCCGCGACATAGGTATTGGCGGTATAGCTACCGCTGGGGTTATTAGTATCATTAACAGTAGAAAACTTATTACCGGCGCCCTCTCCTTGGCAGCCAAAGAACTTAAAGGAAACAAAACAGAAGAAGCGGCACCGCAAACCCAAACCCCACGAACCCAACGCGATATGCGAATGGTGGTTATTGCTTGGGGGGTATTATTAGCCCTTATAGTTACTGGCGTGTTCTTTTACTTTGGCGTAGTGAACAACCTGCTGTTTGCCCTGATAGGCCTTATACTGGTTGCCGTTATTGCCTTCCTGTTTACAACCGTGGCAGCCAATGCCATAGCTATTGTGGGTACAAACCCAGTTTCTGGCATGACGCTAATGACCCTCATCGTATCCTCCATTGTGTTAGTAGCCGTGGGCATGAAAGGTACAGCCGGCATAGTATCGGCATTAATCATAGGCGGAGTAGTGTGTACTGCCCTCTCCATGGCTGGCGGCTTTATTACGGACCTGAAGATAGGCTACTGGTTAGGTTCTACCCCCCTTAACCAGCAACGCTGGAAGTTTTTAGGCACATTAGTATCGGCAGCTACCGTGGGCGGCGTTATCATCATCCTGAACAAATCCTACGGCTTCACCAGCGGAGCACTTGCCGCCCCACAAGCCAATGCTATGGCAGCACTTATAGATCCCCTAATGTCCGGCACCTCGGCCAAATGGGGACTATACGGTATTGGCGCGTTAATAGCTATTGCACTCACCATATTCAAGGTGCCCGCCCTCGCCTTTTCGTTAGGTATGTTTATTCCGCTCGAGCTAAATACCCCCCTCTTGGTTGGCGGACTTGTTAGTTGGTATGTAGGTAGCCGCAGTAAAAACACCGCAGTAAACAAAGCTCGCACAGAGCGTGGCACACTCCTCTCCTCGGGCTTTATAGCAGGAGGAGCTCTCATGGGGGTTGTTAGCGCCACCCTGCGCTACTTTAACATACACTACCACAGCACAGCGTGGAGCGCCTCGGGGTGGTCGCACGTGGTTACCTTGCTAATGTACATAGGCATCATACTGTACCTTATAACAGCTGCCAAAAAGGCTTCGCCCCAAAAGTAACCTACAGCCCAAGCACAAAACGGTATGAACAAAATAGCACAACAACTCCTTAACCAAATAGAAGAGGCTTTAGGCTCCGTAATACCCGAAGGCCAAGAGCCCAAAGGACTTTACGACCCTATCCGCTACGCCCTACAAATGGGCGGCAAACGGCTACGCCCCATGTTGCTGTTATGGGTGTGTGGCGCCTTTTCAACGGAAGCCCCCTCGGGAAGCGCAATGGCAGTAGCTAAGGCCGTGGAGGTATTCCACAACTTTACGCTACTACACGACGACCTAATGGACAACGCCCCCACACGCCGCGGTAAACCTACAGTGTACCGCAAGTGGGACGCAAACACCGCCATACTCTCGGGCGACGCAATGATGATTAAAGCCTTCCAAGAGCTACAAACATTAGCACCCTCCGAGCTAAACCTCATATACCACGAGTTTGTGAAAATGGCTCTGGAGGTTTGCGAAGGACAGCAGTACGACATGGAGTTTGAACACCAAGAAGGTGTAACAGAACTGCAATACCTGGAAATGATTAGGCTTAAAACAGCTTGCCTAATAGCTTCGGCCATGAAGATGGGCGCACTGCTGGGAGGTGCTACCCAAACCGATGCCGAAAAAGTATACCGCGCTGGCAACGCTTTTGGACTGGCCTTCCAGCTGGTGGACGACTATTTAGATGCTTTTGGCACCGACGCCTTTGGGAAACAAATAGGCGGAGATATTTTAGCCGAAAAACGCTCCTACCCCTATTTACTAACCCAAGAAGCCGAACAAAATAGCGAAGCCTGGAGGCTGGCATGGCAACAACCCGACCCAACCCAGAAAATAAACGCCGTGCTGGAACTGTACCGCAAAAATGGAACAGATAAAAAGCTAAAAGAGAAGGTGGCAGCCCTCACCCAAACAGCCCTAAAAGAGCTGGAGAGCATAACCCACACACAAGCCCGTAAGAACATAGCACCAATAGGAGAGCTAATGGTGCAGTTAATGGATAGGTGTATATGAGCAATACTCAGCAGCCTACATGGCCCAACACCACCTTGGTGGATACCCACACGCATGTATTCTTAGAAGAGTTTGACCCCGACCGTGCCGAGGTTATTCGGCGCGCACTGGACAATGGGGTTAAGTACATGCTACTCCCCAACCTAAATACCGCCTCGTTAACAGCACTCCACAACTGCTGCCAAACCTTTACGCCCCACTGCCTTCCCCTACTGGGGCTACACCCCTGCTACGTGGACGACAGCTACCAACAACAACTACAACAACTGGAACAGGAGTTGCAACAACACCCGCATACGTATATAGGGATAGGAGAAATTGGGCTGGACTACTACTGGAGCCTAACCTACAAAAAAGAGATGTACAACGCCTTACGCACACAACTCCAGTGGGCAAAAGCGTACAACCTACCAGTAACGCTACATACCCGCGAAGCCACAGCCGATGTGGTTAAGTGCATTATGGAGGTGGGCCCCACCGGCTTACGCGGTGTATTCCATAGCTTCACCGGCAACGAAACCGAGCTACAGCAAGTGCTGGAGCTACCCAACTTCATGGTGGGTATTAACGGGGTGGTAACCTTCAAGAAGTCGCACCTGCCAAGCCTGCTCCCCAAGATACCCCTGGACCGTATTGTAGTGGAAACCGACGCCCCCTACTTAGCGCCCACCCCCTACCGCGGCAAACGTAACGAGCCAAGTTACATACCCAATATTGTACAGTTTTTAGCCGACCAATACCAAATGGGATACAACCAAATGGCCAAGCAATTGCTTGACAATTCTGCTAAAATGTTTAACTTAGCCCTATACGAAACGGCTTAACTCCCCTGTTAACCCAATACAGAGAAGTAGCATTTGCCCCCTTGGGGGTTGGAAAAAAAGACTTCAGACGCAAAAAAAGGTGCAAAAAAGGCTTCAGATAGCACTCAAACGAAATAAAAACTTTAGATTTGCGTATGAGTAACGCTTAAATAGCAAACACAACAGCCCCTAATAAGCGTATTAGGGCTTAGGTTTAAAGCGAAAAACAAAACTTGGAGAGATGCTCGAGTGGCTGAAGAGGCTCGCCTGGAAAGCGGGTATACGCCAAAAGCGTATCGCGGGTTCGAATCCCGCTCTCTCCGCTCCTTATTACCTTGATGGTAGAGGACTACAATCCAATATGTAACAACCAGACAAGAAAAGTATCAATCATTAATCTTAAAAACAGACGTACAATGAAAAGAATTCTAGCAAGCATCGCGTTGATGGGCCTCCTAACTGTAGGCTTCACTAATGCAGTTAGCGCGCAAGTAGACTCTACCAGTACCGCTGAGCCACTGACTGAGCAAACTGCTCCCGCAGGTGCTGACAATACTGCAGTAGTAACTGAAGGTGGATTTCACCAAGCGCTAAAAACGAAGTTTATTGAAGGAGGTCCCGAGTTTATGGCTGCCGTAGCTATCTCTTTGATCTTGGGTCTTGCCTTTGCCTTAGAGCGTATTATATACCTCAACTTGGCCGATACCAACAACGAAGAATTCTTATCTAAAATTGAAGATATGCTCGACAAGGGCAATGTGGAAGGTGCTAAAAACTTAGCACGCGACACCCGCGGCCCTGTTGCCTCTATTGCCTACCAAGCATTACTACGCATAGACCAAGGCCTCGATGTTGTAGAACGCTCAATAGTATCCTACGGTGGAGTGCAAGCCGGTATCCTGGAAAAGAACCTCTCCTGGATTACCCTGTTCATTGCAATGGCCCCCTCTTTAGGTTTCTTGGGAACTGTAGTAGGTATGGTGCAAGCATTCGACGCTATTGAACAAGCTGGCGACATCAGCCCAACAGTAGTTGCTGGAGGTATGAAGGTAGCTCTTATTACCACTATTGGTGGTTTGATAGTAGCTCTTATCCTGCAAGTGTTCTACAACTACCTGCTTAGCAAATACGAAGGTATCCTGAACCGTATGGAAGACGCTTCCATTTCACTTGTAGACTACATTGTAAAATACAACGTAAAGTACAAAAACCTCTAATTAACCCGACATGGCTGTAACAAAAATCCGCAAGATATCCAGCTGGACCCTGTTGGTGCTTGCCGCCATCTCGGTGGTCATCATCGCCCTCTTCTTTTTTGGAGGGAAGGTGGACCCCACTGCTGCTAACCCCGAGCCCGTATTCACAACAACACTGTTGTACTGGGTATACTTTATATTTGCAGCAGCGGTAGTAGCACTCCTGCTATTTGGACTATCAAAGTTCGTAGCCCAGCTAAAAAGCAACCCCAAGGGTGCCATCACCTCGCTCGTGATAGCAATCCTGTTTGTAGCTCTATTACTTGTCACTTATGCTATAGGTAGCACCGACAAACTCCCCTTAGGCAGTAGCTTTGCCGAGTACAACACTCCGTTCTGGCTAAAGCTCTCCGATATGTGGCTGTACTCCACTTATACCCTCGTTGCCCTTGCAATAGTAGGTATAATATGGGGCGGTGTAAAGTCTCTTGCAAAGAAGTGATTCAACTTAGTAACATTACAAAGCAGTAAATAGTATGGCTAAAAAAAGAAAAACGCCGAGTATTAACGGCTCGTCTTCAGCCGACATCGCTTTCATGTTGCTTATCTTCTTCCTTGTAACGACATCTATGGGGTCCGACAAGGGGTTGGCGCGTAGGCTCCCCCCCTCGATTCCCCCCGACCAAATAGCCTCGATAGACGTTAATAAGCGAAATCTGATGCGCGTACTTGTAAACACCCAAGGAGACATCCTGTGCAATGGCGAGTACGTAACATTACAACAGCTTAACGAAAAGGTGAAAACCTTTGTACTTAACGAGAACGATGACCCCAACATGCCACAGCGTGTGGACGTTAACATCCCCTTGTTAGGCACAATGAAGGTAACCAAGCAACACATTATATCACTGACCAATAACGTAGACACGAAGTACTCGGACTACATTACAGTGCAAAATGAGCTTGCCAAAGCCTACGGAGAGCTGCGTGAAGATTTTGCACAGAAGAAGTGGGGAAAAACTTTTGACGAACTAAGCCCTGAGCAACAAGAAGCCGTCATAGACCTATACCCACAAAAGATTTCTGAAGCTAACCCAAAAAAATACGGTGAATAACTATGAGCAAGTTTACAAAAGGCGGCGGGCGCGAGATGCCCGAGCTAAATACCTCATCGTTGCCTGACTTGGTGTTTGCGTTCCTCTTCTTTATCATGATGGTAACTTCTATTCGTGAGGTGTCCATGATGGTGGAGGTGTCCTTGCCAGCAGCAAGCGAACTCACCGTACTGGAAAAGAAGTCTCTGGCCACATACATCTATATGGGGAAACCCATGAAGCAATATGAGCAGAAGTATGGTTCGGAAACTCAAATCCAGCTCAACGACAAATTTGCAACCCCTAACGACATCTTCGACTTTATAGCGCAGGAGAAGTCGTCCAAAAAGGAAGCAGAGGCCGCGTATATGACTACCGTCCTGAAAGTTGATGAGTCCACCAAGATGGGTGTCGTGACCGAAGTCAAGCAAAAACTACGTGAAGCAGATGCACTGAAGATTATCTATGCTGCGCGCAAGGGTGTTCCCACCCCCGCAACAGGCCGATAACCCACGTTGCATTATTCATAAATACAACAAGATTTTAGGTACAAGTGCAATCGTTCGTTCCGAGCGGTTGCACTTTTTTATTTATGGAGAGGCCGTTTTTAGGGGTTATGTGGGCTTAAAATCGTACTTTTGAAATAAACTACGGCCATTGGTTGGGAAAGTTTCACAAGGGGTCCCAAAGGTTTCTTTTACCCCTATTGCCTGCTTCCTGCCCAAAGGAAGGTACCAATGCAGGTTTCATAACATCACCACTTTGCCGCAATTACCCGTATAGCTACCGAACAATGACTTCAATCCAATACACCTTACCAAACATAAAGGAAATACGAGCGCACTTTCCGGCGCTAAGCACTACCGTACCCAAGGAGAAACAGCTGGTATACCTGGACAACGCCGCAACAACACAAAAACCCAGCTGCGTACTGGAAACTTTGCAAGAAGCTTACACCACCCGAAATGCTAACGTGCACCGCGGGGTACACTACCTAAGCCGCGAGGCTACAACAGCACACGAAGCTGCACGACGCTATATTGCAACATTCATTGGGGCGGATAGTCCCGAAGAAATTATTTTTACCCGTGGCACCACCGAAAGCATTAACCTGGTAGCCGCTACCTACTGCCGTAGCTGCATGGGCGTTGGCGACGAAATACTGGTAAGCGTAATGGAGCACCATTCCAATATAGTGCCTTGGCAAATGCAAGCAGAGGCGTATGGCTTTAAGGTTGTTCCTATCCCCATAACAGCAACGGGAGAAATAGAGTTAGAGGCTTATGAGCAACTCATCTCGGACCGTACAAAGCTTGTAGCTATATGCCATGCCTCCAACGTGTTAGGCACCATAAACCCCATAGAGGAAATTATTGCCATTGCCCATAAACATGGGGTGCCGGTATGTGTGGACGGGGCACAATCTGTTGCCCACCAACGCATAAATGTTAAAGCGTTAGATGCTGACTTTTACGCCTTCAGCGGACATAAAGTGTATGGCCCTACAGGGATAGGCGTTTTATATGGGAAACGCCAATGGTTGGAAAAACTGCCCCCCTACCAAGGTGGCGGCGAAATGATAAAGAGCGTAACCATGCAACATACCGAGTTTGCAGAGTTGCCTTACAAGTACGAAGCCGGAACACCTAATTACATTGGGAGTGTAGCCCTACAACAAGCACTAACCTATATTGACGCCCTGGGGTTGGAGAACATAAGCAAGCACGAAGCCGCCCTTTTGGCTCATACTACCCAGCGTATGCGCACCGAGCTGCCCAGTGCTACCATTTTTGGCAATGCTCCCCACAAAGAGGCGGTACTTTCCTTTGTTATTAAAGATGTACACCCCTACGACTTAGGTACCCTGCTGGACCTTAACGGCATAGCAATACGCACAGGACACCACTGCGCCCAACCACTAATGCAACATTTAGGTGTTGAAGGCACCTTGCGGGTTAGCTTTGCCCTTTACAACACCATAGAAGAGGCCGACTTCTTTGTGGATACCCTTCATAAACTCCTTCCGCTACTACGAGGAGAGTAGTGCTCCTTCCTATACACATAGCCCCCCTCATGAACAAGAACATATTTAGGATTGCCCTTACAGGAGGCCCCTGCGCTGGCAAAACAACAGCATTAGTAAAAATAATAGAGCGCTTTACGGACCGTGGCTTCCTGGTTTATGCCCTGCCCGAAACGCCCACCCTGTTTATGAACGCCTCGGTAAACTTTTGTACCGAAGACAAAACCTATTTTTACAATATAGAAAAGTCTATTTTGCGGTTCCAGATGCAAATGGAGGATACCTTTATGCAACTGGCACGCACGGTGTCGCAACCTGTTATTCTTATATCGGACAGGGGTACCATGGACATCTCGGCTTATATGGACCGTGATATGTGGTTGGCAATTTTGGACGAAATGGGCGTTTCCGAGGTTATGATACGCGATGCCCGCTACGATGCCGTTATTCACATGGTTACCGCAGCCAATGGCGCCGCCGAGTTTTATACTACCGAGAACAACTCGGCACGGCACGAGAATATAGAGCTTGCCTGCCAGGTGGACGAGAAGGTATTGCACGCCTGGACAGGACACCATAACCTGCGCATTGTAGATAACGATAAGGACTTTGAACGAAAAATAGGGAACTGCCTTGCCATTATAGCATCCATAGTGGGCGACCAGGCCGATGGCGCCCTAAGGAGAAAATACCTTGTTGAGCTGGTGGGAGAGATACCCTACGGCAACGAAACAGAAATTTATGAATACGACCTTAAAACCGATGTTCCTGGAGGGATTAAAATACGGAAAAGAGGGTTGCAAGGAACGTTTGTATACTTCATTACCCAGCGAGCCGTTAGCAGTACCACCGGCAAGAGCGTAGAGGTAGAACGCCAAATATCGGCCGACGAGTTTGCCACCTATCGCAGGCAAGCATTACAGGAGAAGCCGGTAATAAAGCTCCGGAAAAGTTTTGTTTGGAAAGGGCAGTCCTTTAACGTGGACACTTTTGTTGAGCCAGCAAAGGACGAAGCTATTTTACATGTGGTTACCGACAATGCGGAGGAAACCATCACCTTCCCTCATTTCATTCGTGTGCTGCGCGAGCTACCGGTAGACTAACCCCTAACTTTTTTAAGGAGCCAGAAAATAAATGACCGCTCTTTCCCGACACCATTTCGAGATAATGGCACCCGTTGGCAGCTACGAGTCCCTCCACGCTGCCATCCAAGGGGGCGCCAACGCTGTATACTTTGGCATCCGGGGGCTGAATATGCGTGCCCGAAGCTCCAAGAGCTTCACCACGGACGACCTTGAAACCATTGTAGAGATATGCAAACCGCACGGTGTACAAACCTACCTTACGGTTAACACCATTATATACGACGAGGATATGGAGCTGCTGCACCAAATAGTAGATGCAGCCAAAGCCGCCGGTGTATCGGCCATCATAGCCTCCGACATAGCAGCCATGAGCTACGCCTACAAGCAAGGGGTAGAGGTGCATTTATCTACCCAGCTTAATATTACCAACGTGGAGGCGCTACGCTTTTATGCTCAGTTTGCCGATGTTGTAGTGCTGGCCCGCGAGCTAACATTGGAGCAGGTTGCACATATACACCAAGCTATTGAGCAGGAAGATATCCGAGGCCCTAAAGGCAAGAAAGTGCGTATAGAGATGTTTTGCCACGGAGCACTTTGCATGGCAGTAAGCGGTAAGTGTTACTTGTCGTTACACGAAATGCATTCCTCGGCCAACCGCGGGGCCTGCAACCAAATATGTCGCCGGCAATACATTGTAAAGGATAAGGAGAGCGATATTGAGTTAGAGGTGGATAACAGCTACATTATGTCGCCTAAGGACCTTAAAACCATTCATTTCATAAACAAAATGATGGATGCCGGTGTACGTGTATTCAAAATTGAAGGACGAGCCAGAGGACCAGAATATGTACGGACCACCTGCCAATGTTACAACGAAGCAATACAGGCAGCGCTGGACGGTACCCTTTCCGACGAAAAAATAGAACACTGGAACAACAGGCTCGGCACCGTGTTTAACCGCGGCTTCTGGGACGGCTACTACC
>JAEWGA010000082.1 GCA_023388555.1 Bacteroidota bacterium
AAGAGCACAGCAACAGAGGCAGAAGAAAAGATACTCACAGAAAGGCGACTTTCCAATGTTCGTACCTTTGATGCCATGCCTTGTCTGGGAACGAGCATTGATGACTTGGATGTAGCTCTCATTCATAAGGAGTTTTTGCCCAAAGCTGTGGCTGAGGATATTCTCGGTGAAGACAAACGAGATATTACGGATCAACTTGCCTCTCTTGGCTTATATGATTTGCGTTATAACTGTCCGACTAATGGGGCTATTGTCCTGTTTGGAAAGAATCCTGAGCGACACGTACATGGGGCGTATATTCAATATGTACGCTTCAAGGGTAAGGATCGTGCGGGTGATATTTTCAATGAACATAAGTTTAGCGGAAATCTTTGTCGGGTATTGCCTAAGATTGATGCTTTTGTCGAGACAAGTATCTCACAAAAGCGTCCTATTCCCGTAAGTGTCCTTCGGGAAGAAACGGTTTCCAAGTACCCATACTGGGCTACTCGAGAGTTGTTGATGAATGCCATTATGCATAGGGATTATGAAGGTAACGCTCCTATTCAGTTTTATGAGTACGACGACCGCATTGAGATTCAAAACCCTGGAGGATTGTACGGCAAGGTTAGTCCCGATAATTTCCCCAATGTGAGTGATTATCGGAATCCCTTTATTGCCGAAGCAATGAAAGTTTTGGGCTATGTAAACCGATTCAGCCGTGGAGTCTACCGAGTTCAGAAGGAGTTGGAAGAAAACGGTAACGGGCAAGCCTCTTTTGATTTTTCACTGATTACAGCTTTTCGGGTAGTTGAGAATGTTTCTCAAAAGTATTTTGAAGAAGGCTTTGGAAGAGAAACTACCCAAGAAAAGCACAGAAAAGACCCAAGAAAAGCCCAAGAAAGACCCAAGAAAAGCCCAAGAAATATAGAGGATGAAATATTAGATGAAATAAAAGACTTTCCGCAAGTTACAAGGAAAGATTTAGCCAAAAGGTTAAACAGAACGGAGGACAGTATTCGTTATTATCTTAGGAGGATGGTTAAAGAAGGAGTTATCAAGCACGAAGGCTCTACAAAGGCTGGAAAGTGGATAATAATCAAATAGAACGTGAAGAATGTGTTGTACATAATATCGAGCGTTCTTCTATTTCTTGTATTGGCTGTCGTACTCATAGGCGCACTCCTCCCAAGAATCAGGACGGAGACAAAACAGTGCATTTTGAATGCTCCTGTTGATGTAGTTTTTGCTATCGTGACCAACAATCAAGAATGGCATTACAGAAGATCTTTGGATGATTTAAAAATTATCCGTACCCAAGGGGATATTGAGGAATGGGAAGAGAGTGCCAATGGCGTAACTATCCGAATCAAGACACTTGAGAAGAGAGCGCCCTATTTCTACCGATTTGAGATGGATAATAAAATATTCACAGGAACGTGGCAGGCAACATTCGCCCCAGTGGAAGGTGGTAAAACTCTATTCACTGCAACAGAAAAGATAGAATACAAGAATCTGTTCTATCGTTTAGTGGGGTATGCTTTTATGGATTTAAACAAGTTTATGACCACATACCAAGAAGAGCTCGCAGATAGAATAGAACTTGAAGAAGCGGAGCAATAAAGACAATATAAGCGATTGCTGACAATCAATTTTAAAAGTCATATTTGTTGCAATACAATCGCACTCTGCTGTAAATCAATACATATTTATATTGAGAAAGAGAAGTAATTCCCAATAAGGGGAAAACACATCCTAAGCTCTGGCAAAAGGACAGCCTCCAGTTTCTCCTTTCTAACCTCCCTATTTAAAGATGTAGCATCCCAGAAATAACCAACTGAGAAACACAAGGAATAAGTTGTGCAGGACAAACCGTTAGGCAACCTAATACAAATGGACTAGACCTTGTGGTAGGGGAAGAGTTGCGGGGGAAAGTCTGTTTTAAATAGACTTGCCATACTGGAAAGGAATAAACCGAGGAGAGTTATGGTAGCCTATTCGTCTTCGGTTAGAATGAATATTAAATCGGTATGGTCTACTCCAAACTCTGTTAGCAACTTGCGTAGGTTAAGCAGTTTTGCTTCGTTACTAAGGTTGATGAAAACCCATCGGTTCTCATTTGGAGAGTTTGTAAGTTTCCTCCAGAACGTAGTATCCAGAGGTTGTTCGGAAATACAAACAATTCTTTCCGATCGGGTAGCAATGGATTTAAAAGTCTTGGGGTTTTTATTGGCAAGTGTTAGTGCTACGGCTACCAACATACCATTCCAGTGGTTTTCTTTAAACAACTGACCGCATAGGTAGAACTCTTTTAATTTTCTGCCCGTGGGCGAAAAAGCATCGGCTAAAGAGTATTCTGCGGTAGTGTTTTTTAATGAGAAGTTTGTTGTGGGGAAGGGATATATTTGGAGTAGTTTGTCAGTTAGTTTCTTAGCTCTATCTAAAATTTCGGTTTCTGTCCATTGGTCATATTGGGCAATTTCTTGAGTCAGATGGTAGGTGGAATTCCTAAATCCCCATCTTCTATCATTGCGGTCTGTTAAAGCATCATCATTCCGTTTCACAGAAAAAGGCCTATTGGACATTTGGCTATTCCCCCAGTAAGGGTTAAATTGGCCAAGGTGTGTAAGTATTTTTTATGAATTTCTTCCCAGTTCTCACCAAGTTCGGATCTCCAATGTTCGTTTAATTTTTGGGGTAGAATGTGATCTATACTTATCTTCTTATTCTTGAGGTCCGAGATGACTGTATTCGTTTCGGTTTCAAATTTATTCTCTAACCGGTCAAGGATAAAGTAGAGATGAGGTTTTAGGATATTGTAAAGATGACGCGTCTTTATTTTTTCGGTAAACTCTTCGTCCTTTGGAATATATTTCAGTAAATAGGCTTTAAGTATTTCTGTATAAGTGGGAGGAGCAGCAAGCGTCTTTTTTGTAGACTCTGTAAGTCTTTCCAGTATATTGCGGTGTAGTGAGCAGGTTATTTGAGAAAGGGCACTGGTATTGTATTCGCAAATAATTCGGCGGACAAAAACATTTTCCATAACATCTAATACCTCTGTTATTTGGGCAGGCGTTAGTTCTTGGTCGTCGGCATATTTTAGGAATTGGATAAAAAAACTATTGGCAACAGTTATCTTTAATGTGCTAATCTCGGCAATCTGTTTGCTTATAGTTGTTTTTTTTATTCCCTTACCGGTAGTTACCTTGTGGTAGTATTCTGCATAGGTATGAATTTGGACAATCTCCTTTTTTCTATCCCTCTCCGCCATGTATTTTTTCCATTCGTAGTATATATCCGAGATTTTCACTGGCTTTCCTAATTCTTTTTTTATGGTTAGGTAGTCTCGGAAGAATAATGTTGGAGCTGCTTTGGTGTACTCTTCTATTTGAGTCCAATACTCTTTATAATAGGTGGTTTGCTCCTCTGCAGGAAGAGCCATGAGCATATAGTTCCGAATTTTGTCGGCTTCGGTGAGGGCTAATCCGGTAGAGTTTAGGCTCTCGAATATTAGTTGAGCATCATCATGAGTGCCTAATAGGATATGAATTATTTCAAGTTTTTCGAGGGTTCCTATTAAATCATCGAAGGTGAAGTCCTCGGCATTTTCCTCCAGTAGTTGGCAGAAGTATTTATAGTTGTTTACAAGGTTATGGTTACTGTCCGATAACCGTTCTATTTTCCCTTTCAGAAGCTGTTGGTACACCTTGTCATCTTCCTCTATTAGGTGTAATTTGGGTTCGTGTACCCATGTTTTTAAATAAAAACTGTAGTCCTCCTCTCTTGGCTTATTTCCTTCTCTCACCTTTAACTTTCCGTTTTCCCAGGTATATAGAGCAGCCAAAATAAGCAGGCTAATACTTGTAATACGTTGTTGTCCGTCGATAATAAATACCTTATCGCGCCCTTTACTTTCGGTTACAATAGCCCCCATAAAGTGCGTAACCTCTTGAGCATTGGAGGCACTGGCACTTTCGTTCTTCAACCTGAGGAGGTCGTTAAATAATTGGTAGCATTATTGTTTTTGCCAGCTGTATTTTCGTTGGTACACAGGTACGTGTAGTTCCTCTAATCTAGCATCAAAAATTTTAAAGAAACTGATTTTTCTACCTTCCATTGTAAGTGTTGGTTTTATCAGGTTGGTGTTGGTTTTAGGTCAGAATGTTACAACCACTGTGAAAGTAGCTCCTTCGGCATCGAATTGTTGTATAGGAGGTGTTTTTTTTGTTATGGAGAGGCGTGCACCAGTTACCATAGGGAAGCCTTTTTTAATGCGTTGCAATAGCTGGTAGGCGGTATGCTCAAGAGAACGGTTAGGCTGCGCCATTTCATCCTGGATAAGGCTGTATAGCTGGGCGTAATTAGGGGTATCTACGCAGTTATCTTGGGTCATGGACTGTATGGCAGGGCAAAAAGCATCCAGGTCCACAACAAACAGGTTGCCTGCTATGCGCTCTGCTTCCAAAAAACCGATGTGAGCAAAACAGCGGACACCTTTAAGGGATATACAAGCTTGGTTAATGGTCATGGTCGGGGCTGGTTAGGAGCTGCTGTATTTGTATAGAATGGTCGTGAAGCAACTCGTATAGGTTGTGAATTAGGGTAGCTGGAAGGTCCAATTCTTGGGCCCAAGCCAAACGGTGGGCTAAGGCCTCTTCGTACCTATTGGGCTGGAAGGTTGGGGCGGCATGCACTTTTTTCCAGTGAGCTATTTGGGCCGACAGCTGTGCACGCTGATGGATAAGCCGAAGTATTTGCTGATCCGTATGGTCTATTTCTTGCCGAAGCAACTTTAAAGCAAGTTGGGCATCTGGTTTTTGGCTCAGCTGATTTAAAAGTGTAGCCAAGCTGTGGGGTGTTATTTGCTGTTTTGCGTCGCTTTGGGCTTGCTTTGGATTTTCGTGCACCTCTACCATCAGGCCTGTAAAGCCGCGCTGAATAGCCTCCGAGGCCACACCTGCCACTAATGCCGAACGCCCCGCTATATGACTGGGGTCAATTAGAATAGGGACATTGGGCAATACTTGGGATAATGCTTCGGCAAGCTCCCATGCAGGCATATTCCGGTAAACAGTGGGTAGTGTGGGACTGGTTCCTCGGAGGATAGCGCCCACATGATTTATGTTATGCGATTGTATGCGCCGAATAGCTCCTATCCAAGCATGTACATCGGGTATAGGCGGATTCTTCACCAAAACAGTTATTGGTGTTCCTTGTAGCGCAGCACCAATCTCATCTAAGGCAAAAGGGTCAAGAGCAGTACGGGCGCCAATCCACACAAAGTCGGGCTTAATGGTTAACAGTTGGCGAACATGTTCGGCAGAACCAACCTCGGTGCCAATAAGCATGCCTGTTTGGTTACGTACCTGGACAAGCCACTGTAACCCCTCGGCTCCTATCCCTTGGAAGTCCTCTGGGTAGGTCCGTGGTTTCCACAATCCTGCTCTAAAGGCCTTTACGCCATAAGCTTGTAATGCAGTTGCTGTGGAAAGCAGTTGCTGTGGGGTTTCTGCACTACAAGGCCCTGCAATAATTAGGGGCTGTTTTACCGAGGCCTGGGCTAACAGGGCACTAAAGGACTGAGGCATAACTTATGAGTATTAGCTATCGTAGTTTGGAAGGTCATCTTGAGTAGGATGCATCTGTTCCAAAGCCTCTAAAACTCGTTTATAGGTTTCTTCTATGGATGCTCTTACTTCGCCTCCCGACGCGTTAAGATGCCCCCCTCCATTGAAAAAAGTTTGTGCAAAAACGTTGGAGGCAAAATTCCCCTTAGAGCGAAGGGATATTTTGCAGTAATCCTCCACCTCGTAAATGAATATAGAGAATACGATTTCTTTGGCCTCAAGCGGCACGTTAACAAGCCCTTCGGTATCTCCAACCTTATAGTTAAATTCTTTCTTCTCTTTATGAGTTAGGGTAAGAATGGCTGTATGGTAATTCGGGATAACCTTCATGTTGTTCAGAACAGCATGGGCATTAAGGCGTATTTTGTCCACGGTATAGTTACGCATTACCTGTGCTGTTACGGTGTCCTTACGAATACCTCGCTGAAGGAGGTCCGAAAGGGCTGTATATATGTCTGGGTCCTCGGAGTTGTAGGAGAACCCACCTGTATCGGTCATCATACCTAAATAAATAGCCTCGGCGCAGTCTCGGTGGATATATTTTTGCCATCCCATGGCAGCAAATAGGTGATACAGGAGTAAACAGGTAGAAGATATTTCGGAGTAAGAGAAAATTAGAGAGGCAAAGTTATTAGGGTACAAATGGTGGTCTATTAACACTTTATTGGCTGGTGAGGCTATAAGCGCCGAAGCTAAAAGGTCTACCCTTTGCGGAGTGTTAAAATCCAAACATAGTATAACATCGGCTTGCATTAGGGCTTGCTCTGCCTCTTGGGGCTGTTGTTTGCCTATGATAGCTTGGGTGTTGTGTAGGGTAAACCGAAAACCTTCGGGTATTGCTGTAGGGTATAATACAGTAACGTTATGTCCTTGTTGCTCTAACACCATACGCATAGCTTGGGTAGAACCAACAGCATCGCCATCGGGTCCTACGTGCGAAATAACAGCTACCGTGCAAGGGGTTTCCAGCAAGTGCCGAAATTGTTGTAAGTGTATAGGGTTAAACTGCGGAGTCATTCTTTTTAGCTTTACGGGGTGAATTGTTATGTTTTTTATAACGTTGTTGTTTGCGCTTAGGGTTAAAGTTCTTGGGCGGTGTGCTACGCCGTTTCTTGCGTTGAGGTTTTACCAAGGGGCGTATACCTTCTGGAAGGTCGTTGGAGTGAATGGAATAACCCAGGAACGCCTCTATCTCCTTAAAAGCGAAGTAGTCTCTTTCCGAAACAAGCGTAACAGCAGCTCCGCCCTGATGAACTCCGCGGGAGGTACGTCCTATCCTGTGTACATAGTCCTCGGGGTCCGATGGCACATCGTAATTTATCACCAAGTCTATGTCATCAACATCAATACCTCGGGATATTATATTAGTGGCTACTATTAGTTTAACGGCTCCGCTCTTGAAGTCTCGCATCACTTCTTCACGGGTTATTTGGTCTAAGTCCGAGTGCATCTCCCTAACCGAAAAAGCGCGCATAGATAACTCTTTTCGCAGTTCCTTTACTCTCTCTTTGGAGGAGACAAAAACAATGCAGCGCTCGTTTTGGTGTTCTGTTATTACATTCAGGAAGAGGGCTTTCTTATCATCTTGGTGGCACAAGTAAGCTGTTTGCTGAATGCTCTCGGGTGGGCGCGACACTGCTATATTAATTTCCTTTGGTGTTCGCATTATCTCTTTTGCCATCTTGCGTATTTTAGGTGGCATTGTGGCCGAAAACATGATGGTTTGAACATCCTCGGGGAGCTGCTTGCTAATTTTGAGGATATCGTCGTAGAAGCCCATATCCAGCATCCTGTCCGCTTCGTCCAAAACAAAGAAGCTAACACGACTAAGGTCTACCGTCCGCAAGTTCAGGTGCGATATTAACCTACCGGGAGTTGCCACCACTATATCTGCACCTAAGCGCAACCCTCTTTTTTGTTGTTCCCATTCTGCCCCACCAGTACCGCCGTATACAGCAACTGTCGAGAGGTTTACAAAGTAGGAAAAGGCCTCTATCTGTTGGTCTATTTGTAATGCTAACTCACGGGTAGGAGCCATGATAACGGCATTGATATAATCCGTAGGATATTCTCCCGAGGATAGTAAGCTAAGCAAAGGCAATACAAAAGCTGCTGTTTTCCCTGTTCCAGTTTGTGCACAAGCAATGATATCATGCCCTAAGAGTATTGGGGGTATTGCTTGTTGCTGTATAGGAGAGGGTTCTCGAAAGTTCATGGCATCCAGGCCATCCAAAACACTTGGGGCAAGGTCAAATTCATCAAAAGTCATAATCCAAGGGCGTGTTACAACTGTCATTTCTTATGTGCAGGCACTGGCAACGGGGCTGGCAGTTGTTGTATACGGTTATTAATTCGTTTTAGTAGTACAGAGTCCTTCTTATTTAGTAGCCAAGCATGATACATATCTTGGGCTATGGCATCATCGTAGGCAAGGGCAGGTAACCTTTGGCAAAGGGCATGTGCAAATGCTGCATCGGCCACGGTATAGTTTATTTCCCCCGAAGCAACCCGAACGGCAAGGTCTGTTGCCGAACACTGTGGCTCCTCCATAATTCTTAACTGAGGTAAGGATAGCTCCTGAATATGTTTAAGCACAAGTTTTAACGAAGGAGAACTGCTGGGGATATGAACCCTTATGGTATCCCCATTGTAGAACTCCGACTTCCAGTCCACAGTATCAGCCCTAAATATTAAGGCAAACTTGGAGATATAAACCTCTTTGGTAGGCACCAAGCCTGCCGGAATCTCCGTAGCCGTTAATGGATACAAACAAGCGTATATATTGGCTTCTCCTTTTTGAACGAGTTGGATAGCCTCTTCCCTATGCGCACATGGTATCCATACGATGCTATCTGTGGGGAGTAGTTCTTTTACTAACTCTACCTGTGTTTGGGTTATTTCCCCATTCTCTCCTATTTGGAAATTGCCTGGAGCCAGGTCCACCGCTATCCAAAGGGGCGCTCCTTCTTTAGCGGGCACACACTCCTTAAAACGACCTGTTAAGGTGCTGGTATAACAAATTACAATTCCAACAACACCCAGTAACAGTGCTATCCAAGCCCATTTGGTAATACGTAACGTCATCTGTAAGTGCTACGGATTAATTGCGTAAGTCCACAGCCACTCCATAAATTAGTCGGGGTGGGTTAAGGGGATAATGTGGCATCGAAAAGTAGCTCGGCCTATCCAGCAGTGCACTCAGGTTATAGTATTGCACAAAAAACCTTGTACGCTTAAGGTGGGCATTGGCATACCCTGTCATGAATGGTATTTTACCGCCGACTCTCACCTCGTTTTGCGCCCGGAATAGTTGCGTTACGGGGTCATAATAAGGCGCATAATAGGCGGTATGAAACTTGCCATCTACTCCCACCTGCAACGTTAGCACCTTAGCAATGCTCATTTTAAGATACAGGTTGGAGTATACCGAAAGCATTGGCAAAGGAGCTACTAATCCCGAGCTACTGTACTGCCAAACTATATCGTTATCCCAGTGTAAAGCTTTCCAATGTAATTGCTGGGTAGCACCAACGGATAGTATCCTTACATTTCCATTTAGCTGGGAAGGCTTACCATCTTCTGCGGCATATAGGGGTTGTTGTTGTGTTTCTAAACCAGCGTATAGGGTGGTTCCTAAATCGGCTTGCGATATACGCCCCCGAAGACGAAGGGTTTGCGTCCGTTTAAAGTCGTTGTCCCATTCATATAATGGAGAACGGTATTGCCTTAACAAATAAGATGGCTTTTGATTTCGTGCAAAAGCGTTAGCCGAAACTAAAACCTGCTTTCCAAATAAAGGAAATTTCAGCCGAGCATCTGCCTCCACCAAGAAATCGCCTGCCTGCTGTCCAATAGTTGCCAGCTCTCCCTGTATCCTATATGTAAGGTGTTTTAACGTCTGGCTCTGGATACGCCCTCCTATAACGGTGCTACGTTCGGCATGTTTAATTATTCCCTTTTCTTCTTGCTCAGCCCAAAAAGGCGGAAGGGTATACCGTTTCCAGTCGAACGCTATAAAGGCTGCCAAACCTATCTTTGCCCATTTGTGAAACCCCTCCATAAGTTCTACCCCTACAGTATTCCTTATGCTCATTAGGGAAAACTTATCATCGGGGTAATAAGTCCCCCCACCCTGCGGACGGGGAATTACAGGTGTTTCGGCATAGTTTATAATATTGGGGTCCCGGGAGTAAAAGTGGCGTCTTCCTTTTTCATAAGCAACGTCGTGAAAGAAACGGGTTACGGGAACAAACGTCTTGCGCAACGCTATGGAATCTCCCGTTTTCACAGAGTCTTTCCTATGAAATCCTAATGCATACCTATGCACCAAGTGAGCATGCCCATACACCAGCCTGTTCCAAGTTGTATTAAAACGTGTTGGAATGTCTCCGTATTGTACTGTTCGGCGGCCGTCAGCAAAATCTTCGGGGTGGGTAATGTAACGGTCGTTCATGATGCCTCCATTTTCAGCATGCAAAGCGTTCGTATTTCCTACCGAAAGGAGTAGTTCATACCTATCACCAGTATAAGAACCAAATACTCGGTAATTTACACTTTTTGCATGGGAAGAAGCAAACACCCCATTGGCATAATCATAATTAAACTCTCCACCAATATTAATTTGCTTGCCCAAGTTGGTGGTGAATAGGGTATGAAAGTTCTCTTCCAACTCGTCCGAGCTTCCACCTTTAACATAAGAGGCAAATGTGTAGGGCACTTTTGTATCGAATAAACGGTCCTGTTCTCCTCGGTGCAACAAAGGAGCTATAGGCATCAAAAAGAAAAAGTCACCCCAGTAGTCCATAGGGCGGTCAAAGTAAATTTTCGACTGATAGGGAGATGCCCAACCACCCGTATATGCTTCTGCAATACTGCGCCCTTCCGGAATAGCTCGGTGAAAAAAGTTGAGTTTTACGGTGTCTACAGGAGCCGCAACCAAGTCGCCAACACGGGAGGTAAAGGCAAATGCATTTAAGGAGCCATGCCTGTCTTTATCGCTATCGTCATACGTTTGGGTATGCTTGCGGTCTCTTAGCTGCTTATCCATGTCTATTTGGGCTGCTACGGGCAAGGTCACTATAACCGCTAACAGCCAAAGGAACTTTCCCATTCCGTATAAGCCAGCAGGTATACGAGCTTTCTTCATAAATTGGTTTCTGTGTTGTTAGTGTTGGAAGGTTAAGGGTTTCGCAGCCCTAACAGGTGATATTTCGCCTTGGTGATACACTACTTGTCCATTTACAATAGTGCTCTGCACTGCATGGTGCAATGTGGTACCAGCCAAAGGGGTCCAACCACATTTGTAGTGGGTGTTATTATCCGTTACTATCCAGCTGCTATTGGGGGTTACCAGCACCAAATCGGCATAATACCCTTCCCTAATAAAACCTCTTTGTTCAATACCAAAAAGAGTTGCAGGGCGGTGGCACATAAAATCTACCACCAATTCGTAACTCCATTCGCCTTGGCGAGCCAACTCCAGCATCATAAGCAAAGAGTGTTCCACCAATGGACCTCCCGATGCTGCACGCAAAGCGCCACCTTGCTTTTCTTCCAACAAATGCGGTGCATGGTCCGTTGCCACAACATCTACCACACCTGTTCGTACGGCTTCCCGCAAAGCCTCGCGGTCCAACTGGCTTTTTACTGCCGGGTTCCACTTCACTCGTGCCCCTAAGGAGGAGTAAGCGGTTTCCTCAAACCACAAATGGTGCACACATACCTCTGCGGTAATTCTCTTTTGTTGTAAAGGTATATCCTTTTGTAACAAAGTCAGCTCCTGTGCTGTGGAGATATGCAGGATATGTAACCTTGCTCCCGTTTGCTTGGCCAACCTAATAGCCTTTTGGGTAGAGGTATAGCACGCCTCGGAGTCCCTAATAACAGGGTGGAGTGTTACAGCGGGGTCATCTCCATATACACTAACAACTTTGGCCTTATTGCGTTTTATTACCTCTTCGCTTTCGCTATGGATAGCTATGAGTATAGGGCTTTCGGAAAAAATGCGTTGCAACGTTGCCTCATTATCCACCAACATGTTTCCTGTGGACGACCCCATAAAAACCTTCACGCCTGGCGTATGTTGCAAGTCCATTTGCTGCAACACATCGGCATTATCATTGGTAGCCCCCATATAAAAAGCATAGTTAGCGTACGAAGTTTGGGCGGCCCGTTCCATCTTCTCTTGCCACGCTTGCAAGGTTGTTGTTTGGGGGAGGGTGTTAGGCATTTCCATGTAGGATGTAACGCCACCGCATATAGCCGCCCTACTTTCCGAGGCTATATCACCCTTATGCGTCAGGCCTGGCTCCCTAAAATGCACCTGGTCATCAATAACACCGGGCATACATAGCAGTCCGGTAGCATCTATCACCTTGCATACTTGCAGGGGGGATGAGGCAGGTATTTCTCCACGGTAAACCTTGGCTATGCGGTCGCCCACAACAAGTACTCCCCCCACAAAACTCTCCCCCTCATTAATTATGGTAGCATTTTGTATTAGTAGCGTTTCCATAAGTCAATAGTTGTCCCGAGGCAGTTCATCTTCCGAGAATTGAGCTATGCGCTTGCTCCCTTTCTGGGGAAATTTCTCAAAAAGGGCTCGCAATCGTAGCCTAACAACACCAAACAAGGCTTCTCCAAAAATGGAAGTATTCATTTTGGACGTTCCCAATACCCGGTTTATAAATATGATAGGTATCTCTACTATTCGGAAGCCACACAGCTTAGCCGTGTATTTCATTTCTATCTGGAAGGCGTACCCCTTAAACATCACCTTATCCAAATCCATGGTATGCAACACCTCGGCACGATAACAAACAAAACCGGCCGTGGAGTCACGCACACTCATCCCGGTAACTATACGTACATAAACCGATGCCATGTACGACATCAGCACTCGTCCTAAAGGCCAATTCACAACATTTACACCATTGCAGTACCGAGATCCCACCGCAACATCGGCCCCTTCATCTCGGCATGCTTTTAACAAGCGGGGAAGGTCGGCAGGGTTATGGCTAAAGTCGGCATCCATCTCTACAATATAATGGTATCCTCTATCCAAGCTCCACTTAAACCCGGCTATGTAAGCTGTGCCCAACCCCAACTTCCCTTGTCGTTGCAGCAAATGTAGTCGCAAAGGGTATTGGGCCATTAGTCGGGATACTGCGGCAGCGGTACCATCGGGCGAGTTATCATCCACCACCAAAACATCAAACGCATCAGGTAGTTCCATTACCGCTGCAATAATATTCTGGATATTCTCAATTTCATTATACGTCGGAATAATAACGATGCTCTTGTGGTCCATATCTATTATATTTGGGAAAGTGAGGTACACAAAAAAACATGAAACGCTCGTGGCAATTATTCGGCAGAGTTCATACTAATCCATAAACTATAAACAACCAAAAGTGTTCCTATACAAAAAGCTACAATCCACCAATTCAGGCCTTGTAGCATACACCCGCCGCCCACCAAGTAGGCAAGGGCGCCAAAGAAGCCTATCCTGTTTAAGCGGCGAAGCCTTACAGTGGTTTGCTTGCCAACGCTGCTTAAATAACAAACACTTAGCAATAGCCCGCCTAATGCCAAAATGTACCCCGCCTTAATGGGGTAATACAAATGTGCTATAGCTCCAGTGGCAATAAGCACTAACGAAATACTAACAAGGGCCGATAAACTACGATTCGGTAACATACTATCTGAACAAAACGGGCTACTCCTCTAAATGCAATAGGTACAAATCCTCATCTTCAGCTTTCATCAAGTACTTTTCCCGTGCGTACTTCTCCAATCTATCTTTCCTAAAACGGAGTTCATCCAACTTCCTGCGGTCTTTTTCTATTTCTGCTTTTATTTTGTCGCGTTCCGACTCTAAAGCGGATATCTCACGTTTGTTGGACAAATGCGAATACAAACTACTATCACCGGGGGACAGTAAAGTCACTACAATAACTATAAGCAATAGCACAAAGGGGTTCATTTTTTTTATTTGTGCTATCCCGCCACGAAAGCAAAACTTGGGCATACCAAAGCCAAAGAAGTAAAGTTTATATATTTCAACAAGATAGGCAAACCCTATTTACCCCAAAGATACGAAAAAAGGCCCCAACCAAAGGAGTACCAAACCTATTTATTCGAGGCTTTGTTTTTGTCTCACAAAGGTAAGAACAGTCCAAAGCCCCTATCACCCAAAACCTTTCCAAACACACCAAAACACACATCAAAAAGCAGAAGTTCAACTTTCCCCTACTCTTCACCTATACTATTTGGGCAAATACAACACCCTTACACCTGCACAAATGGCGGGGATTGGGTAAATAATACCTATCTTAGCACCTACTTAATGCTCATTTCTTTAAGTGTGCTGTCATCGCACTTTAAGCAAGGAACAAGTTCAGACACCTTTTTTTACCAATACTATGACCTCTACCTCTTCTTCATTTGCTCAAAAGGCAGTAGCTATTTTCCAACAAGTTATTGAGGATTATCATACTACCGACTATGTGGATGCTCCTATCCGCAACCCCTATGAATTCAAGTCCATAGAGTACTACTTATACTTAAAATGTTGGATAGACACTGTGCAATGGCACCTGGAAGACATTATCCGAAGCCCCGAAATACTCCCAGAAAATGCCTTGGCATTGAAACGCCGTATCGATAAGTCGAACCAAGATAGAACGGACTTGGTAGAGTTAATCGACAGCTATTTCCTGGACCTCTTCAAAACCGTAAACATCCAACCCAACGCTACTATTAACACCGAAAGCCCAGCCTGGGCGGTGGACCGCCTATCTATTCTACAACTAAAAATATACCACATGCAGGTGGAGGCACACAGGGCCGATGCCACCGACGAGCACCGCGATGTATGTTTGCGGAAATTGGCAGTTTTGCAAGAGCAGAACAAAGACTTAACCCTTGCTATCGACCAATTGCTGCACGACATGAATGCCGGGCAAAAATACATGAAGGTGTACAAACAAATGAAAATGTACAACGACCCCAACCTAAACCCCATTCTCTACAATAAACAAAAGTAGTTTTAGCTTAAAAACAAAACCGTTCTGGCCTCGCAATATATCATTCTTCGCCTCACCGCCATGGGCGATGTAGCTTTGTCACTACCTTTCATTTACGAAGCTGCAAAAGAGTACCCACAAACATCATTTTGTGTAGTAACCACGCCTTTGCATGCCCAGCTCCTTACACCACTGCTCCCCAACATAAAGGTTATACCTTACGACATCCGCCAACAAGGGTCCGTATGGGGAGCAATACGTATGGCATTTAGCCTGCATAAACAATGGAGGGAAGCAGATGTTATCGACCTCCACGACGTGCTACGTACCCGACTTATACGCGCTCTGCTCAGTGCCTTAGGTCACCGCATCTACACATTAAAAAAACCGCGTAGGCAACGCCAAAGGTTACTACAACGCCAACCTACAGCCGTGGTAGCTCCGTCCAACTATGTAACACCCATGACGCAGGTATATAGCCGAGCCTTCCAATTGGCAGGTCTTACAAAAGTGCAACAAGGGTGGTCTCCTTGGCTACAACAACCCAAACAACAATCATTGGTTATTGGTGTTGCGCCATACGCTAAACATAAAGCCAAAGTATTACCAACTCAACACCTAAAAAAACTATTGCACCTCCTACACGAAGCTTTTCCCAACTACCAAATACGGTTATACGGTGGTGGTGCTTCCGAACGCCACGCCAATGCCGCCCTGGCAAAAGAGGCTCCCCAATACCTAACCTGCTCCAACGCACCCTCCTTGGCAAAAGAGCTGGAAGAAATAGCACAACTGGCTGTTATGCTAAGCATGGATAGTGCAAACCAACACTTGGCTGCGTGGGTAGGAACGCCCGTTGTCTCCATTTGGGGGGCAACACATCCGGCCGCAGGATTTCTCCCATGGAATGGAGAGCTACAAAACTGCATAGGAATGGACCTGCCTTGCCGGCCTTGCTCTGTGTACGGGCAAAAACCATGCTTACGGGGCGACTACCTCTGCCTAAACAACCTGAACCTTACCCTCATTATCCAAGCCGTAAAAAAACTACTTCCCCACCACTCTTAACCCTACCCCATCACACACATCTGTACCGTGCCCTAACACCAACACCAAAACTTTCTCTGCTTTGGTGTATATAAGCCAGATGGAAGATTTGCATATCTAACGAAAACCTATTACCTTTGCAACGCAAAAGAGGGCGAGATAGCTCAGATGGTTAGAGCGCATGATTCATAATCATGAGGTCCCGAGTTCAATCCTCGGTCTCGCTACAAAAGAAAAGAGTACCCAGTAAGCCTTTGGGTACTCTTTTTTTTATTGCCTATCACAGAAAAAAACTCCTCTGCTATCCCTAAACAGGGTTATGCAGAGGAGTTTTTTAGTTTTATATCAATCACTTACGCACCGAATGAATGTGCCACCTATAGGTCCTATTGGGTTGTAAAGTTGGGTTGTAAAGCAGAAGGGCCTCTTCTGTAAGGATATAGTTCCCTTTATGTTTTGCTTTCTGTTGCAGCAAGGGCGCATCTATCCGTTGAGGGAAATAGAAAGCGAGGGGAAGGTCGGCAACGTGTTCGGACTTCCAGCCATTCCCTTTGTAATTACACGGGTTAAAGTTCTCGTGTGTTCGTAATATTATCTCAAGTGCCTCAGGCGTATAGTTGTAGGTTACGGTATAGTCGGCCGGTGCCTCTTTGGGAGTGGGGAGTTCTACTTGCCATGCGGGATCTCCGTAGTACATCAGTACATCTCGGTCATAATACATTCCTAAGGCATCTTTTGTTAGTGGTTGGCCTTGTGCTAATTGGTGTTGAAGCTGGTCCAGTGTTAGGCTTGGGTCGTAGGGTTTGTTAAGTGCTTGGGGGAGTAGCTCTTGGTTGTACCGGATTAGTTCCAAGTCGTTTAGGAAGAA
>JAEWGA010000024.1 GCA_023388555.1 Bacteroidota bacterium
CTAAAGTTTACGTAACCTAATAGCAATGCTAACGAAACGAAAAGAAGAAATTGCTGCTCGCAAACAACGGTTCGCCGAGTGCCTGGACTATTTGGAGAGGCAGGATGGACTGGACATCAAACAGGTAGCCACCGCCATGCAAATATCTCCAACGGTAGTAAAAATGGCGCTCCGACCAAAGTCGCTCGTTGTATCTTCCGAACTAATACGCCGCTTTTGCAACACCTACCCAGGGCTATTTTCCTACGAGTGGATTATGAACGGTACGGGCGAAATGCTAATACCCCCTACCCTGGAGTCGCACCCAGACCACCCGGCCACCCTTGCACGCTGGGAACGACTACAGTATATCATGGAACACGAAGGGCTCAACTATGTCTCCTTTAGCGAACGAATAGGGTTAGGCTCCCCAGCCATGATGTTCCGCATCCTGAAGCATGGAACCCGTCCTCAAGATAAAACCCTACGCAAGGTGTGGAAAGCCTTCCCCCGATACTCTTACGAATGGCTTTTTAAAGGTGTCGGACGCCCCCTTAAGCCCACAGCCGAAGAGATGGGGAAGGGCGTTAAGGAGGGAAACGCCACCATGTGTCACGACGTTCAGCACCGAGCATTCCCTATTATGCCCGACGATGCACGGGCCGGAAGGTTGCTCGGATACGGAGACCCCACCTACGACCAACTCCAACACGAAGAGGTACTGGTGGACAGAGAGTACCAAGGAGAGTATGCACTTTTTAAAATTAAAGGAGACTCCATGGACGACGGCACTCTGCACGCATTAGCCGATGGCGACATGGTGCTGGCCCGCATGATACCACAACACTACTGGCAGTACAAATTACACACACACGCCTGGAGATACTTTATCTTTGTCACCCGTACCGAGGGGGTTATTGTAAAAGAAATAGCCCGCCAAAACCTGGAAAAAGGAACCATCACTCTTCGCTCGCTTAACAAGAGCTACCCCAACATTACAATCCTGCTGGACGACGTCACCGCCGTATATAATGTTATCGAGGTGACACGCCGAAGCATGAAGCTTTAACCCCTTTACATCGCTATGTCTGCGCCTTTTGTAGCAACCCCTTTTGCACGCCCCATGTACGTAATGCTAAAACCCGCTGGTGCATTATGTAACTTGGCTTGCGAGTATTGCTATTACTTGGAAAAAAGCCTCCTCTACCACGACACCCACAAAGTAATGTCGGACGAACTGCTGGAACGCTTCACAAAGGACTACATACAAACCTCCACCACCCCCGAGGTCCTCTTCACCTGGCACGGTGGAGAAACCCTGATGCGCCCCCTTTCGTTCTACAAAAAAGCACTGGAACTACAACGAAAGTACGCTGGGGGAAAACTCATCTCTAACGCGCTACAAACCAACGGCACTCTACTTACCGACGAATGGTGCCGCTTTTTGCACGACAATAACTTTCTCGTAGGTATCTCCATCGATGGGCCCGAAGAGTTTCACGACGAGTTTCGCCGTACACGTTCGGGACGCCCATCCTTTAAGCAAGTAATGCGGGGTATCAACCTCCTCAAAAAACACAACGTGGAGTACAACGCAATGGCGGTGGTTAACGAATTTAATGCGGACTACCCGCTGGACTTCTACAACTTTTTTAAGGAGATAGAGTGCCACTACATACAGTTTGCTCCTATTGTGGAGCGGAAACTTAATACCCCAAAAGAGGGTATGTCCTTAGCGGCTCAGTCCGACACTCTGCAAGAAAGCCAGCTTACGGACTACTCCGTGTCGGCAAAACAGTGGGGCAACTTCCTTGTCACACTTTTCAACGAATGGGTACGGTCCGATGTAGGAACCTACTTCATTCAACTCTTCGATAGCACCTTGGCTAACTGGGTAGGAGCTCAGCCAAGCGTTTGCACCCTGGCAAAATATTGTGGGCATGCCGGCGTTATGGAATACAACGGAGACGTATACGCTTGCGACCACTTCGTATTCCCACAATACAAGTTAGGAAACCTGCACCAACAAACCCTAACACAAATGATGTACAGCAAGCAACAGCAAAATTTTGGGCAAGCCAAGTACACCTCCTTACCCCGCCAGTGTAAAGAGTGTAACTTCCTGTTCGCCTGCTGGGGGGAATGCCCCAAAAACCGATTTATCCCAGATAAATACGGAAACCCAGGGCTAAACTACCTATGCAGCGGATACTACCAGTTTTGGCAACACGTTGCCCCCTATATGGACTATATGAAGGAACTGCTGCAACAGCAACGACCTCCCGCCGACATCATGGAATACCTACGCCAAAATCCAAACGCTTTTGCTAAACCATAACCCCTGCAACCCCCTTATACATACAGTAACTATGAAACAGAAAGGTACCGAAATCATTTTGGCAATCTTCAACGGAACAGATAGGCCTGGCGTCACCGCGGCCATGACCACCGTGCTGGCACAACACGAAACTACGGTGCTGGATATCGGACAAACCGACATCCATAGCCACCTAAGCCTTGGTATACTTTTTAGCACCGATACCGAAACCTCGGGACGAGTACTCAAAGAGCTTCTTTTCAAAGCCAACGAACTGGGAATCACCGTTACCTTCCGCCCCGTTTCGGAGCAAGACTACTCCACCTGGGTAGGATTACAAGGGAAAAATAAATACATCATCACCGTACTGGCTCGCCGAATAACAGCAAAAATGCTGGCACTTATCACGCAAGCGGTGGCGGACCAAGGTATGAATATCGACGACCTGAAGAGGCTAACAGGGCGTATCCCTCTGGACGAGTCGATGCGCGTTCCAAAAGCAAGCGTCGAAATATCGGTACGGGGAACCCCAAAGGACAAAGAGCTACTGCAACGACAATTCTTGGAAGCAGCCGAAAAGCACGAAATGGATATCTCCTTCCAACAAGAAAGCATGTACCGGCGTATGCGACGACTCATTTGCTTCGATATGGACTCAACCCTCATTAAAACAGAGGTTATTGATGAACTGGCCGACAGGGCAGGAGTGGGCGACCAGGTCCGAGCCATCACCGAGTCCGCCATGAGGGGAGAAATAGACTTTAACGAAAGCTTCAGGCAAAGGGTCGCTCTCCTGAAAGGACTGGACGTATCCGTTATGCGAGATATTGCCGAAAACCTACCAATTATGGAAGGAGTGGAACGGACCATGCGCGTTCTTAAAAGTGTAGGATTCAAAATCGCAATCCTATCGGGTGGGTTCACCTATTTTGGGCACTACCTGCAAAAAAAATTCGGTATCGACTATGTCTATGCAAACGAACTCGAAATTGGAGACGACGGGAAACTAACAGGTAGACATGTCGGGGATATTGTGGATGGCAAACGTAAAGCAGAACTGCTACGACTGCTGGCGCAAGTGGAAAAGGTAGACATCCGCCAAACAGTTGCCGTAGGAGATGGGGCAAACGACCTCCCCATGATTGCCACTGCAGGCTTAGGTATTGCCTTCCACGCTAAACCTAAAGTAAAGGAAAGCGCCAAACAATCCATCACTACCATGGGGCTGGACGGAATACTATATTTCTTAGGTTACAAAGACTCTATTTTAGGCGAAAACGAGCTGCAAAACTTCGGATAACTAACCTTAAACACTTCTTTTATGGTACGCCACATCGTTTTATTTGCACTCTCTAAAGAACTATCGGAAACCCAAAAATACAACATTATTGTGCAAATACAGCAAGCTTTTCACCAGCTACCCGCCCGAATAGAAGGGCTACAAAGCCTACAAATAGAGCATAATATAAACCCTCAGGAACCCTTCGACTTTGCGCTTATTGCAACCCTCAACTCCTTTGAGGACCTACAACACTACGCCAACAACCCAGAACACAAAGCCCTTGTACAACAACTCATTGCGCCTCACGTAGCGCAACGAGCTTGTGTGGACTATCTAATTGACCAAAAATGAACACCACAACCATAGGACAAACCATCGAATCCTTTGTGGCAGACTTCCTAAGGAGGAATGGGTTGGTGATACTACACCAAAACTATAGGGTAGGACGAAAAGAGGCCGATATTGTGGCATGCCAAGGGAATACTTTAGTTATTGTAGAGGTGAAGGCTCGTGCCTTTGCCTTGGATATGTACACCTTACAACAAACCATTACACAAGCAAAACGACAACGCATGGTACGTATTGCCGATGCCTACCTTAAACGGCATAACAACAAATTTACCCAAGTACGGTTCGACTTCGCTTGCGTTTGCACCTCTCCCCTACAATGCACCTATATCCCAGGCGCATTCTACCCCTAACAATACCCGCCTATTGCAATAACATCCCAAACGTGGCAAAGGCAAAAAAAGCAAGCTAAGGGCACAGCGTAACACTTTTATCCCCACCCACACACAAACTCAACAACCCGTTTATAAGCCATAAGATGCGTTTATGGTAACTTTGCGCTGTGTTCACTTCCCGCCTAACGGGAAGCACAACTCCGGATATGAGAAACAGCTCAACACATAAAACGGATAAAAGGAAAAATAAAAAATCCTACACGGCCCCAAAGAAGTCGCAAAAAAAAAGCGCTGAAAAACGCCCGGGCCACACCCCCCAAAAAACAATGCCAACCAACAAGGCCTTCAAAAAACGATGGGCCGAGTACCTCTTATTAGCGGGCATATCCGGTATTATCATAATGGTCGGGTTTTTCCTCTTCGTAATGCGACCCCTCTCTCCCAAAAGATGCGAAGGCATACAATGGTACAACGTTTGTATACCCCAAATGCATCAACCAAACATACACGGTCTGGACATCTCCCACTACCAAGGAGCTATAAACTGGCAACAACTACAACAAGCCCAGCAAGCACCTGTACCACTACGGTTCATCTTTATGAAAGCCACCGAAGGCGAAACTTTAGCGGACTCCCTATTCCAAAGAAACTTTGCTTTAGCACGTCAGCACGGCTTCATACGCGGAGCCTACCATTACTTTTTACCCAGTAAAAGCGCAGTACAACAAGCTCTTTTCTTCATCCAAAATGTAAAACTGCAAGATGGCGACCTCCCGCCTGTATTGGATGTAGAGGTAACCAACGGTAAATCTCCCAAGGAGCTACAACACCTCGTACTCCAATGGATGCATATCGTAGAACAACACTACAAAGTTAAACCCATACTCTATGCCTCCTTTAAGTTCCGCCTACGCTACCTGGATAACCCAACAATAGCACAATACCCCTACTGGATAGCTCATTATCACGTGGACTCCGTCCTCTACCAAGGGAAATGGCACTTCTGGCAACATACCGATAAAGCCAACGTTCCAGGCATACTCCCGGCCGTCGACCTCAACATCTTCAATGGAGGTATCGAGGAACTTAAACTACTCACCATCGGAAGTATAAAGGCTACAACCCCATAAGTCATTCCTGCTATAATAAAAATAAGGAAACAAGCCTTTGCCTATTTCCCTATTCTTATACTTTCGTGCGCGGGATGAGATTCGAACTCACACGCTGTTGCCAGCACTACCCCCTCAAAGTAGCGTGTCTACCAATTCCACCACCCGCGCATCATTATGCTATTAATAGCTACATCCTTCTTGGATTGCCACAAAAGACAAAAACCAAAGTGCCCGAGACAGGAATCGAACCTGCACGTTATTGCTAACACTAGTACCTGAAACTAGCGCGTCTACCAATTCCGCCACTCGGGCTCGGATTAGCCATGCTATGGTGAGTGCAAATATAGCACTTATTTTTTTATCTGCAACGTAGTAACTACACAAATCCCTCTAAAAATACGCAAAAACCAAACTTACGGACCAAGCGTATCCTCAAAAGCTATCCTATGCTCAATACTACGCCCTAAAGTAACCTCGTCCGCATACTCCAACTCATCTCCCACAGAAACGCCTCTGGACAAAACGGAAACCTTTACAGGTAACTCCTCTAATAGGCGGTAAATATAAAAATTAGTCGTATCGCCCTCCGTAGTAGCACTCAACGCCAAAATAACCTCCCTAATACCCTCTTCCTCCACTCGCTTTGGCAAGTCATCAAGAAACAGGTCGGTTGGGAATATTTTGTCTACTGGCGATATTATACCCCCTATTATATGGTAGTAACCATGGTAACGGCCGGTACTCTCAATTGCTATAACCTCCCGAATACCTTCAACTACACACAACACCGAGGAATCCCGGCTAACATCATTGCAAATAGAACAAATCTCTTGGTCCGAAATATTATGGCAACGCTTACAAAAACGCACCTCATTCACCATATCCAAGATGCTATTACAAAAAGTCGTTGCAAAATCCTTTTCCTGCCGCAAGGTGTATAACGCCAACCTCAAGGCTGTTTTCCCCCCAACTCCAGGCAAACTCGCAAAAGCATCTATCGCCCTTTGCAACAATACCGAGTAATTCTCTATACGCATAGTTATAAGGCCGAAAAATCTTTTTTACGCAACGTAAAATCCTTTCCCAAGTACTTCTCTCGCACCGTTTCATTCTCTGCCAATTCTTCCGCTGTACCCTGGAACAGCACCTTACCCTCAAATAACAGGTAAGCCCTATCCGTTATCGAAAGCGTCTCATATACGTTATGGTCCGTAATAAGGATACCTATATTCTTATTCCTAAGCTTAGCCACAATCGTCTGGATATCCTGTACCGCTATAGGGTCTACTCCAGCAAACGGCTCATCCAACATTATAAACTTAGGGTCTATCGCCAAACAACGAGCTATTTCAGCCCTTCGCCTTTCCCCCCCCGAAAGGCGCTCTCCATGGTTCGTTCGCACCTTCTCCAAGCCAAATTCCGCTATTAAGCTCTCCAACTTCTCTCGCTGTTCCAACTTACTCAACTTGGTCATCTCCAATACCGACAGGATATTATCCTCTACCGACATTTTCCGGAAAACAGACTCCTCCTGTGCCAAATACCCAATCCCCTGCCTTGCACGCACATAAATAGGCTCATGAGTAATATCCCGGTCATCTAAAAAAATCTTCCCATTATTGGGCATAACCAAACCCACCGTCATATAAAAAGTAGTTGTCTTACCTGCCCCATTAGGGCCTAAAAGACCTACTATTTCGCCCTGAGAAACCTCTATGGAAACGTGGTTTACAACGGTCCTATTCTTGTATTTCTTAACTAAGTCGAAAGTGCGTAGCTTCATATTGCCATAATATTTTTGCCCAACAAAGTTACAATATTATACGCCCACCCCAAAAACAAACGCTTTCCTTAATATACACCACCTCAAAGAGAAGAGGCAGCAGGGGAAGAAGGGAGGAAAAAAAGAACAGATAGGGAGTTGCTCCTATCTCAAGCATCTCCCTATCTGTATAAAAAGTGGCGGCTACCTACTCTCCCACCGTAGCAGTACCATCGGCGTTATTGGGCTTAACTTCTCT
>JAEWGA010000034.1 GCA_023388555.1 Bacteroidota bacterium
AGAGAAGTTAAGCCCAATAACGCCGATGGTACTGCTACGGTGGGAGAGTAGGTAGCCGCCACTTTTTATACAGATAGGGAGATGCTTGAGATAGGAGCAACTCCCTATCTGTTCTTTTTTTCCTCCCCCTCTTCCCCTGCTGCCTCCTCTCTTTGGGATGGTGTATAGTTTTGTAACGGCTATTATTGGAGGGGATTTCTTTTATTTGGGTAGAGGATAAGTTGATATATTGCTGTATCTTTATGCTTGTTCCTGTTTATTGCAATAAGGACGAGGATTAACAATTAAGATATAGTAGGTATGAACTCGAAATATAAAGTTCTTGCATTAGATTTAGATGGCACGCTAACAAATGCACAGCATAAGATATCTCCCGCAACGCGGAATGCATTGATTGGATTGCAAAGGGAAGGCGTGATTTTGGTTTTGGCTTCGGGCCGTACTACCTTTGGTATAGAGGGGGTGGCTCGGGAGCTTAAAATGGATGAGTGGGGAGGTTATATTCTTTCCTATAATGGTGCCAAAATTATTTCTTGCCGAGATAAGGAAATTTTAGCCCGTAAGACAATAGACCTGAAACTGATACCGCGCATATATGATATAGCTGATAGGTGTGGCTTGGTAGCCCTTTCGTATACCAGTCAGGAGATTATTACGGAGGATGCGAATGCGCCTATTGTGCAATATGAGAGTAAAGTGAATAACCATATGCCAATACGTGAAGTTACAGACTTGGTGGGTGCTCTTACACGAGCACCGTTTAAGATGGTTATTGGAGGTGATACGAATGATGTGCTAAGGGCACGTGGCTTATTGGAGATGGAGCTGGGAGAGGAGCTTTCTTTGTTTACAGGAAATCCCGAATTTATAGAGATTGCCTCGGCAGATGTATACAAAGGCGGAGCTTTGCAATTTTTGCTCTCGGATTTAGGTTTAACGCCAGAACAACTGATAGCTGTTGGTGATACCCATAATGACCTTAGTATGATTCAGATGGCTGGCTTAGGGGTTGCTATGGCCAATGCAACGGAGGCAGTGAAGCAGTGTGCGGATTACGTTACAAAGTCGAACGATGAAGAAGGCATCACTCACTTGTTGAATAAGATTTTTTTTGAGCCCGATAGCCGTCCGGAAGCTGATATAAAGGCAATTAATGCGCTTGCCAAAAATACACTGATGGAATCTCTTGGCATTGTTTGTACTCGTTTAGAGGAGGGGTACGTTGAGGCTACAATGCCTGTTGATGTGCGTACCCGACAGCCTATGGGGATTTTGCACGGTGGTGCTTCGTTGGCTTTAGCAGAAACGTTGGCAGGATATGGCTCGGTTTATTTGTTGAAGGAGAATGAGATACAAGTGGGAATGCAAGTTAGCGGAAACCATATATCTACCGCCCATGAGGGTGAAGTCCTTAAGGCCGAAGCCGTAATGATTCATTGTGGGCGTAGTACACATGTTTGGAATGTGGATATTTATACAACGGCTCGTAAGCGTATTGCTTCGGTACGGGTCCTTAATAGTATCATAAAACGCCGTTAGGAAACCTCCTCTATCCGACAGAATACAAAAAAGCCCCGTAACATTGCGTTACAGGGCTTTTTTTAGGTGATTATCCCGTTAGGGAGGGCTGTATTAGAACCCAAAGATATCTTGTTGTGAGAGTTTTTGTACTTCTCCTAAAGATTGTAGATAGGGGATATCTAATGCACTGGACTTACCCAGGATTCCGTATTGGTAGGTGCGTCCTTTTACATGTTGTTTGTGGAAGTTTTGGATGTCCTGCAGGGTGAGCTTTTGAATTTGTTCGTAGATAAGGGGTTGAGGGTTGCTCTTAATTCCCCAGTCTTCCAACATTATATATTGTGAGATGTAGTTGGAGGGATGAACTCTGTGAGTACGCATGCTGGCAATAAGACTTTTCTTGGCAATAGTGAAGGCCGCAGGGGAGCTGGGCATGTTTTCTAAGATGTTGGAGAATACGGTAATTCCTTGCTTCAGTTTGTCGTTTTGTGAGGTAATCATGGAGATAACCGAGAATGGGTTGTAGGTGCGAGAAGGGGAAGCAAAATTGCTTGCCACAGCATAGGCCAACCCACGAGATTCGCGCAACTCTTGGAATACTATAGAGCTCATACCATCGCCGAAATAGGTGTTGTAGAGGCGTATTTGGGGGATGAGTTTAAGGTCGTAGTTTAAGCCAGTATTGTTATATTGGAACATGTTAAAGTTTGGAGCATCGTACTCTGCCAAGAACACTTTAGCGGTAGGTGTAGGTTGCATTTTGTACTGTACCGCTGCAGGTAGCGTAAGGGGGTGGGTAGGTGCTGGGTGTGCCTTTGCGAGTATTTGCTGTACTTGTTGAGCAGTAGCTGGCCCGTAATAGAGTATGCGATGAGGGTATTTTAGGAGGTTGTGGATGCGTTGCAGCACCTCTTCCTTAGTAACCTGTTGCAACTCTGCATTGGAAAGGGTGTGTTGCTTGATGTAGTTGGGGCCTTGTATCATGTAGGTACGTAGCGCATTGAAGTTGCTGGTCTGCGCTTTCATTTCTACCTCTCGCTCCGTTAGCAAGTTGCTCTTGAAGGCTTCGAAGGTTTGGGTATCTCCTTTAGCGTTGTTCAGTACATCTTCAAGTAAAGCTACAGCTTGTTCCATATTTTCTTGTAGCCCGTGCAGGGTGATGGATAGGCGGTCGCCCATGCTACGTATAGAGTAGTCGCAAGCTATTTCGTAGAATTCCTTATTGATTTCGTAAGGGCTTTTGCTGTTAGTACCTAACAAAGCGAGGTAGGAGGGGATTAAGGTGTACACTTTGTCCTGAGCCAAGCCTGGTTCAATAAGGTAAGTTAGCGTGAAAATATCGTTTACCCCATTGTGGGTGTACAACATTTGTTGGTTTGTTGTGGGGTTGGTACTAACCTTTACTACTTTGTTGTACTCCACAAATACTGGTTCAATAGGCTTTACGGGAGTTTGTGCAACTTGGGTAAGGAAGGACGATACTTTATCGCGGTTCATTTCAATAGGCGTGATGTTAGGTTTTTCCATACGCACCACGTTTTTATCTTCTCCTTGCAGCTTGTACACAATGGTGTAGTTGTTCCCTAAGTGTTGCTGAGCAAACCGTATTAGGTCCTGCTTGGTGACTTTGGAAAGCCGATCCAGCAAGTGCACTGTTTGACTTAACGGAACATCGTTGATGAAGGTGTACACCATGGATTCCGTTCTGGATTGATTGCTTTCCAGTTGATTCATTAAGCTCAGCTTATAGTTGTTAATAGTGGCTTTTAGGAGGGTTTCATCAAAGTCGCCCTTTTTAATGAGCTCTATTTGGTTAAGTAGTAAGGTGCGCACTTCGTCCAACGATTGTCCCTCTTTGGGTATACCGTACATCATGAAGACATCGTTATCTGCAAGCCCTAAGGAAGCTGTTCCGGCCGCAAGAAGTTGCTGTTGTAAGAGTAGGTTGACATCGATAAGCCCTGTTTTACCGTTGTTGAGTAGCGAAGATAGTAGTGCAACCACCTCCCCCTCGGGTGTGAATGTAGAGGGGATACGCCAACCTAACATGATATTTTGGGCTTCCTGGCCGTAAACCTTCTTTTCTACTATTTGTGTAAGAGGCGGTAGGTTAGGCCTTGTGTACTTGGGTAATTGAGGGTTGGGCTTTAGGTGCCCGAAGTAACGCTCGATGGTTTTGATGGCTTCCTCGGGGTCAAAGTCGCCTGCCATACAAATGGCCATGTTATTGGGTACGTAGTACTTTTTATGATAAGCACGGATGTTTCGTATACTGGGGTTTTTAAGGTCGTATTGTGTACCCAATACAGTTTGTGTGCCGTAGGGGTGAGTAGGGAAGAGGCCTTGCATAATGGCGTCCATTGCCTTACGGTTGTCTTGGGTAAGGGACATGTTTTTTTCTTCGTATACCGCTTCTAATTCGGTATGAAACCCTCGTATTACAGGCGATTCGAAACGGTCGGCCTGGATACGGGCCCAGTTATCGAGCTGGTTAGAGGGGATGTCCTCAAGGTACACTGTTTGGTCGTAGCCTGTGTAAGCGTTGGTGCCTTTGGCCCCAATGGTTGCCATTAGTTTGTCGTACTCGTTGGGTATGGCATATTGGGAAGCCAGGTAGGAAACAGAGTCGATAGCTCGGTATAGGCGTGCTTTTTCATTAGCGTTTTGGGTGGCACGGTGGCGTTCATAAAGCTCTTCTATTTCCTCTAATAGGGGGCGTTCTTTGTTGTAGTCCGAAGTTCCGAAGTTTGGAGTTCCTTTGAACATGATATGCTCGAAGTAGTGTGCCAATCCTGTTGTTTCGGCCGGGTCGTTTTTTCCGCCTACCCTAACGGCAATGGAAGTTTGTATACGAGGTGTTGCTTTGTTCACACTCATGTATACCTTTAGTCCGTTGGGAAGAGTATAAATTTTGGTGTGCATGGGATCTCCAGGTACGGAGTCCAGCCGCTGTGCTTGTACCGTACCGCTTCCTAGGAAGAGCAGTAGTGCAAGCCCCGTGCTTTTAAGTAAGTTCATTTTCATAGTAGGGTGTATTATTTATTAAGTTTGTTATAAGGTCTACTCCGAGAAATAGCAACGAGCTATTCGTGGTGATAGGTTGGCCAGTATTTCGTAAGGTATTGTATGGCAAGCCTTGGCAAGGCGTTCTATGGGTAGCGTTTCGTCGAAGATAGTGATTTCGGCCCCTTCTGTAACATCGGGTGCATTGGTGACATCGAGCATCAAGGTGTCCATACATATATTCCCTATGGTGGGTACTAAATTGCCTGCGGGCGTGCGGAAGGAGATGGCTCCTTGTCCGAGTTGACGGCTGATGCCATCGGCATATCCAATGGGAATAACAGCGATGCGTGAGTTGTGTTCCGCTTTTCCGTTCCGACCGTAGCCTATGGTATCGCCTGCTGGCACATCCCGTACTTGTAAAACAACGGTACGCAGCCCTGCAACAGGTTTCAGTGGGTAGCCAGAAATAGGGTAGGGTGATATGCCGTACAAGCCTATCCCCAGGCGTACCATGTCCATAGCATATTGGGGGAATCGCATAATGCCTGCGGTGTTTAGGGCATGGCTAAAGAAAGGGTATGATAGTTGAGCCGTTAGTTGGGTGTGTATGTTTTGCAGTAGTTTCAGTTGTTGGTGGGTGAAGTTATCCTGAGCTGGGTCGTCGGCCGCTGCTAAGTGGGTGAATACAGAGGCTACCCGTACTGCGTTGGTTTTGGCTAAGATGTTGCATACCTCGTTTATCTCTTTGGGATTAAGTCCAAGCCTATGCATGCCTGTGTCCCACTTTAGGTGGATGGGGTAAGCGTGTTCGCTTTGGGAGTCGGCCATGGCAACGAACATTTGTAGCATGGATAAGCTGTAAATTTCGGGCTGTAGTTGGTACTCAATAAGGTGAGCAAAGGTGGACGCCTCTGGGTTCATCACAATGATAGGAAGGGATATTCCACGTTCACGTAGGGCTATACCTTCGTCCACAAGGGCCACAGCCAGGTAGTCGCAATGGCAGTCGGTAAGGGTTTTTGCTATTTCGTAGGATCCTGCCCCATAACCAAAGGCTTTAATCATGCATACTACTTTGGTGTTTTGCGGAAGTAGTGTTCGGTAGTAGTTTAGGTTATGTACTATGTTGCTTAGGTTAACGTCCAGAATGGTTTGGTGGGTACGCTTTTCTAAGGCATGAACAACCTTCTCGAACCGAGCAGACCGGCTTCCTTTTATGAGTACGAGATGCCCTTTAAGACTTTCGCGTGGGAGCTTTTGCAATAATTCTTCGGCATTATGGTATACTCCGTTAGCTTTTTGTGCACCGGGATAATGGTACAACTCCTCTCCTACAAAAAACAGTTGGTTAATAGGGTAACGTGCAACGAGGCCGAGTACTCGTTTATACAGCTCGGCAGGAGGAATACCACTTTCTTGAATATCGGATAGTATAAGAGCCAGGGGGCGTTGGTCCGTGTTTCGCCGAAGGAGGAAGTCCAATGCAATGCGAAGCGACTCGTAGTCCGAGTTATAGGTATCGTTAACCAAAAGCATATTATCGGTTCCCTCTATTACTTCTAAACGCATGGAAATAGGCTCTATGTGGCTGAGTAATTGCGGATTTTCCAGGAAAGAGGGGGCGATGTATAGCAGGGCAGTAAGGGCAAGTAGGGTGTTGTGCAGTGTGCCATCGTCGGTATACGGACTGTGGTAATTAAACCTTTTCCCCTCGATAATTACTGCAATATTTGACCCACCCGATTTGGGTTGCGAAATATGTTCCACGAATACTGCTGCGCCTCTATTATACCGGCTCCATCCTATGGTTTTATGGATTAATCCGGTGCTTTGTAAGGTTTGTACAACCAAAGGGTCGTCCAAGCAACACACAATGGTGCTACAACCTTTGAATAACCGCAACTTCTCGAGGCATTTTTGTTCCAACGAGGAAAAGTTCTCCTGGTGGGCTTCTCCTATGTTGGTAATGATGCCCAAGGTGGGTTGAATTATTTGTTGCAGAGTATCCATTTCGTTGGGTTGAGATATACCGGCCTCTATAAGTGCAATATCGGCATTAGCAGGTATTCCCCATATAGATAGCGGAACACCTATAGCAGAATTGTAACTTTTAGGAGAGCGTGCTACCTGCATTCCCGAACGCAACAGTTGGTACAGTATCTCCTTTAAGGTGGTTTTCCCGTTGCTCCCAGTAATGCCAACCACTGGTATTGTAAGGCGTTCTCGGTGCTTGCGTGCTAATAGTTGTAAGGCTTGTAGTGTATTGGGAACATGAAGGAATACCGCTTCGGGGTAGTTGTGCGTGGGTATAGGCTGTGATACTACAAAAGCCCTTACCCCGCGTAGGTATAGCTCGTTAATATAAGCATGCCCGTTTCCTTTAGCTGTGACAAGGGCAAAAAATAGCGTGCGCTCGGGGAATACCAAAGAGCGGCTGTCGGTTAGTAAAACATCTATAACGGGGTCGTGATGCTCTGTTGGCGATAGTCCTAAAAGGTTGGCTATATGGGATAAGTGATAGGAGTTCATTTTACAAGGCCAGAAAGGGCGTTAAGCTGTTCTTGAACTTGCCGTAAGGCTTCTTGTACTTGGGGTAAATGTTGGTGCCCAAAAGACTTTAACTGCAAAAGTATAGCATTGTAGTACTCCCAAAGGGGTTGCTGCTGTTTTGTATGTGGGCGGTGTACTATCTGTTGGTAAATGCTTTGCCAGCGTCGGGTGACGTGTGGCTGAGGGTCTTCGGCTAAAAAAGTACTGGCAAATGTGTCCATAATATAGCGTACAGCTTGTGGCGTGGGATGTGCAAAATCCTCGGCAAAAAAGCGGTAATCTCTCAACTCGTCCAGCATTATTTCGTATGCAGGAAAGTAAGATGTATTTGGGGCTGTTTGGGTAAGCTCCTCAACGGCTAAAAGTAAAGTTGCCTTAGATAGCTTGTTAGCATGTACGCCATCGCGGTAATGAGGAATAGGGCTTACCGTGAGTACGGTTTGGGCTTGTGGGACCAGCGTATGAAGGCGTTGTAAAAGTGGGTGCCAGGTGGCTACAATTTCGGAAACAGTAGTCCGAGAGCGGAGGAAGTGAACGTCGGGGCGTTTGTGGCAGTTGTTAACCACTTCTCCTGTTTCATGGTCGCGGTACACATAAGCAGTTCCAAAGGTGAACACAAAAAGGTCTGTTTCTTTCATGTTACGCCTAAACTCCTCCAAGGCATTGTTCATAGCGGCGCAAGCCTCTTTAGGTGTGTCCCGAGAGTAACTGCCGTGGTGCAGAGGGCTGTGCCATAAATTATTGTACAGTACAAGATGTTCGGGCGTTATGGGCTTGCCGCTCAGCACCAGCTCCCATGCTGCAGCCATAGATAAAGGGTTATAAATAATACCAAAAGGGGAACTGAAAACGGAGAACAACCTATGTTGCAAGTAGGTGGAAAGGTTCGAGGCAAAGCACGAGCCCCAGCAGGTTACATTGCATGGCCACGAGAGTTTATTAATACCCTGAGGAAGTTCTACCTTTTTAAAAAAGTCCATACGGTACACGCTGATAAATTGTGATAGGGCAAATTTATGCTATTATAGGGGATTTCGGTACATTTGTGGGCAAATAATCACCCGATATAATTAAAAGGAAAAGTAACGAATGGCCCATACACCTACAACCCCATTGCTTAATGGAATAAACTCTCCTAACGACCTTAAAAAGTTAAAGTTGAGTGAGCTACCGTATTTATGCGCAGAAATACGGGAGTTTTTGTTGTATGCTCTGTCGAAAAACCCTGGTCACTTAGCTGCAGGTTTAGGAGTGGTGGAACTTACGGTAGCACTCCATTATGTATTTGATGCTCCTTCCGATAAAATTGTGTGGGATGTGGGGCACCAAGCCTATCCACATAAACTACTAACAGGGAGGCGTAATGTATTTGATTCTTTACGGAAATGGGGTGGAATAAGTGGCTTTACTCACCCCGAAGAAAGTGAGTACGACGCTTTTATCTCGGGCCATGCCTCAAACGCTATATCTGCAGCTTTAGGTATAGCCGTAGCCAACCAATTACAGCACAAAAAAAGTAGTGTTGTAGCGGTAGTGGGAGATGGTTCTATGACGGGTGGACTGGTGTACGAAGGCCTCAATAACGCATGCGACCACCCCAACAACCTCTTAATTGTTTTGAACGATAACAATATGGCCATAGACCCCAGTACTGGCGCTATGAGTAAGTACCTGATGGGTATGCTTACAAGTAAAGCCTATAACACTATGAGGTATATAGGCTATAAAGGGCTTAAGGACCTTCGGCTCATGAACGAGAAACGCCGTAAAGGGTTACTAAAGTTCAATAATAGTTTGAAGGCTCTAATCAATAATGAAACCAACCTGTTTGAGGGGTTCAGTATTCGTTACTTTGGTCCTACCGATGGGCACGATGTTATTTCATTAGTAAGAACCTTAAAGGATATCAAGGATTTTGAAGGGCCCAAGTTACTGCACATCCGCACACTAAAAGGTAAAGGCTACTTGCCTGCCGAACGAGAAGCTATTGTATGGCATGCCCCAGGGAAGTTTAATGTAGCTACCGGAGAAATCCAAAAAGAAGAAGAAAATTTGCCCGATAAATACCAAGATGTGTTTGGCCATACCTTGGTAGAACTTGCCGATATGGATGCTAAAGTAGTGGGTATCACACCAGCTATGCCTACCGGTTGTTCCATGACCTATATGATGAAGAAATACCCCGAAAGGACCTTCGATGTAGGCATTGCCGAGGCTCACGCTGTAACCTTTTCGGCAGGGTTAGCTATGCAGGGGTTAGTCCCGTTTTGTAATATTTACTCCTCCTTTATGCAAAGGGCATACGACCAAGTGATACACGATACCGCTATGCAAAAAGCCCCTGTCGTATTTTGCTTGGACCGTGGTGGCTTAGTAGGAGAAGATGGTATGACTCACCAAGGTGTGTACGATATAGCGTATCTGCGTTGTGTGCCAGGGTTAACCTTAATGTCGCCTCTTAACGAAAAAGAGCTGCGCGATATGATGCATACCGCTTACCAACAAGTAGCTCAAGGCCCTATGGTAATAAGATACCCCAGAGGCCGAGGTGAGGGCGTTGATTGGCATGGCGATGTAACCCCTATACCCATAGGTAAAGCAGAGGTGTTGCGTACAGGTGAAAAGGTTGTTTTCCTAACGTATGGCCCTGTAGGAAACTTAGCATTGCAAGCTGCTCAAATCTTAGAGGACGAAGGATACTCCGTAGGTGTGGTGAATTTACGCTTTGCTATGCCTTTAGATACCGCTTTGCTATTGGAACTACCCCAGCAATACACCCATGTGATAACGGTAGAGGATGGGGCTTTATCCGGTGGCGTAGGTAGTGCTATATTGGAGTACTACTCGGACAATGCAGTCTCTGTTCAAGTACACCGAATAGGAATACCGGACCTTTTTGTTAAGCATGGAAGTGTTGCTCTGCAACGGGAATTGGTAGGGCTTACAACACCGCATTTGGCGGAAAAAGCTCGTGAACTCCTAACACAGCAGTAGGGGATACTTTGATATGAAGATATTTATAGCTGGAGCAGGCGAGGTGGGCACACACCTTGCAAAAATGTTGTCCAACGAACAACATGACATAACGCTAATGGACACCGCTCCCGAGCGTTTGGAGTTTGCATACGACAACAGTTTCGAGATACTTCCCATCGTTGGGCACCCTAATGCTATAGGAAATTTAGCGCAAGCCGGTGCTGGGCAAGCAGACCTCTTTATTAGTGTAACTCCCGAAGAGAGTATGAACATGTTGGCCTGTATACTTGCCTCCAAGCTGGGTGCAAAAAAAACATTGGCACGCATCAATAATAACGAATACCTATCTCCTGCACACGCCTCTTACTTTGCGCAGCTGGGTATCGATGTCATGATTTATCCAGAACGCTTAGCCGCTCAAGAAATCGTTTCTGGGATACTCCTGCCATGGACTCGCCAGTACTGGAGCCTATTTAACAATAAGCTAAATTTGGTTGCTGTAAAGGTAGAAGAGCATGCCCCTTTGTGTGGAAAAGCCCTCCGAGAACTGAGCGATATGGACCATAAATTATTCCATATCGTGGCTATTAAGCGTAGGCAACAAACAATTATACCAACAGGTAACGACCAAATTTGTGCTCGGGATATTGTGTTTTTCACCTGCAAGCCAGAGCAATTATCATCGGTACAATATTACTGTGGCAAAAAGAGTGTGCCCGTAAAGAAGGTAATTATTATGGGCGGAGGGCGTATTGCTGTGCGTACCGCAGAGCTGTTGCCATCGGATATTCGGGTTAAAATCATTGAGCGCGACCACGAACACTGTAAAAAACTCTCCGAAATAGTTAAGGATAACACCCTTATTATCCACGGAGATGCGCGGGACCCCTCGTTGCTTAAAGAGGAAGGTATAGAAAGTGCCGAGGCCTTCTTGGCTCTAACCGACGACTCTGGTGCCAACACCTTAGCCGTAATGACGGCAAAAAAATATGGCGTATATAGGACCGTAGCTCAAATAGAAAATATAGACTACTTGGAGATGGCCGAAGAAATGGACATTGGCAACCTTATAAATAAGAAACTCTTGGCTGCCGGAACCATCTATCGTCACCTCTTGAATATCGATGTAAGTAACGTGAAGTGTCTCTCCGTTGCTAAAGGTGATGTGCTGGAGGTTGTTGCTCACGAATCTTCGCGCATCACTAAAAAGGCGGTTAAACAACTCAATTTACCCAAGGGTGTGACGTTAGGCGGACTATTACGTAATGGGCAGGTTGAAATGATTACCGGAGATACCATTATACAACCCGAGGATGTGGTAATGGTTTTTTGTTGTAGCCAAACTTCTATAGCTGGGGTAAAGCATCTGTTTACGTAACCCCAAAATATCTGGTACAAGATGTTTCTTAAACGATTCAACAAATACGCGCTTACCCGCATCTTCAATTATCGCTTTGTTTGCCTCATGATGGGGCGCCTCTGTTTGCTACAAGTGCCTTTTTTGTTGTTGTCGGTGCTGGTGTCCTTATACTACCAGGATGCCGGCTTAAAGCCATTGCTCCAGTGTATAGGTGCTATGGTAGGAGTAGGGCTATTGTTATGCTTGGCGGGGCGTTCCTCTAACCTATATAACGCGGGGCGGCGCGAGGGCATGATGAGTGTTACCCTAAGTTGGATTATCGTTTCATTGGTAGGTATGTTGCCCTACAAAATAGGGGGGTATGTGCCTGGGTGGTCCGATGCCTTTTTTGAAACCATATCGGGCTTTACCACAACAGGCGCTACCATATTCTCGGAGGTTGAAAACTTGCCTCGTAGCATACTCCTATGGCGAAGTATTACCCAATGGGAGGGCGGTATAGGTATTGTGGTATTTGCTGTTGCATTGTTGCCTATTATGGGCGGTAGTGCCTCGCACCTTTTGGTAAGTGAAACAAGCGGTGTTACACACGAACGGTTCACCCCTCGCAGTGGGGTCATGGCCAAGTGGCTTATAGGCATATACCTGATGCTTAGTGCCACATGTTTACTCTTGTTTTGCTTAGGTCCAATGGGGTGGTTCGATGCTCTTTGCCATGCTATGTCCTGCATTTCAACGGGAGGGTTCTCTACACGTAACGACTCCCTTGCCGCTTATGCCAACTCCCCTTATACCCAAGCTGTGGCCACCCTTTTTATGATTATTGGGGCTGTAAACTTCACACTGTTGTACCACTCGTTGCGTAACCAACACTCCAAGTTGTGGCGCGACACCGAGTTCCGCTGGTTTATTGGTACCATTGTGGTGCTCACCCTTGTCTCTGGTGTTGGTTTGTTCATTAAAGGCGTATATCCTTCATTCGCCCAATCCTGTTGGATGGTGCTCCCCCAGCTCGTTAGTCTAATTACTTCCACAGGGTTAGTCTCCGTGGACTACGATTTATGGCCTCCTTTTTTCGGGTTTATAGCCATCTTCGCCATGTTTGTTACAGGGTGTGCAGGCTCTACCAGCGGTGGCCTTAAAATGGGACGTTTTGTTATACTAATAAAAAACCTGGGGAACGAGTTCCAAAAAAGAACTCACCCCAATGCAGTCCTTCCAGTACGCATCAATGGACGCCCCATTCCAGGCAAGGTCGTACACCAAGTGTTAGCCTTCTTTTTCGCCTACTTGTCGTTGGGGTTCTTAGCTGCCACGGTTATTGCTTTTGAAGGGTTTCCTTTGCGCGACTCCTTAGCCTCTGCTATTGCCTGCCTGTCCAATGCCGGCCCAGGAATGGGGCCCTTAGGTCCTACCGAGCCTTTTGCTGTTTTATCCCCATTCTCAAAACTTATGCTCAGCTTTATTATGGTATTGGGCAGGTTGGAAATATTTACGGTACTTACACTTTTCCACCCCAGTTTTTGGAAGCATTGAATGTTATATATTACTCCACAATTGTTATTTGAATATGGATTTACACCTTGAGGACATACGCCGAGAGTATAAGGTTGCAAGCCTTGCCAAGAAAGATATGCCTGCTAATCCGCTCGAAAAGGTGCAGGAATGGATACAAGAGGCCATCAAATTACAAGTAATAGAGCCTACAGCCATTGTGGTATGTACTGCCGATGCAAATGGACGCCCTTCCTCCCGAACCGTATTGCTAAAAGAACTGTTGGAGGATAAGTTTATTTTTTACTCCAACTACGAAAGCCGAAAGGGCGAGCAAATCGATGCTAATCCCTACGTCTCTGTAACCTTTTTATGGCACCAATTACAACGCCAAATACATGTAGAAGGTACGTGCTGCAAGGTTGCTCCCGAAGTTTCCGATGCTTACTTTCAAACACGCCCATACACCTCCAGGGTAGGAGCCCGTATATCTCCGCAATCGCATCCTATCCCCAACCGCACTTACATCATGGCGGCTTTTGCTAAAGAGAGCCTGCGCTATACAGGAAGAACGGTGCCACGCCCCGACTCTTGGGGCGGATACGAGGTAACCCCCACACGAATAGAGTTTTGGCAAGGGCGCGAAAGTCGCTTGCACGATAGGTTTTTGTACCTATTACAACCGGACGGCTCCTGGTTGTTACAACGTATAGCCCCGTAAGGTTAAAGTATACCACTTCATACTTTAACAAGATGCCCTAATATGCGGGCTTCGCTCGTACAAACACCCAAGGCGGCAAATTGTTCGCTTTTTTGTATTTTTACCACCAGAAGAAGTAGTTTTTTTTCTTGGGCTACACTTCAATATTCTTGTACTTAGTAAAACCTATAAAATATGAAGTTCAAAATAGGAAGTAGCATCTTATCGGCCTACCTTCAACAACTAAATAAGGTAGTGCCTAACAATAACAAAACGCTTCCCGTGTTAGAGTGTATCTTCTTCGAACTCAAAGAGGGCGTTCTTTACATGACTGGATCCGATGGAGACACCCGTATACGAACTTTTGTCCCTGTGGATGAACAGCTAAGCGAAGATGCCATCTTTATGGTTAAAGGGCGTCATTTTGGCGATGCTGTAAAGGAACTCCCCTCCCAGCAGATAGAAGTAGAGTTGGTGGAAGAAGAAAGAGTGCTAAAGGTGCACTACCACAACGGTGTTTACTCATTTGTAAGCGAAGATGCATCTACTTATGTGGAATTGGATCGTGAAGGAGACCCATTAGAGAAAATAGAGATGCCTTTACATGTGTTTGCCCGAGGCATTAAACACACGCTTTTTGCTGCATCCGACGATGAAAGCCGCCCCATAACTATGGGGATCCACATAGATATATACAAGGACCAGATTGTTTTTGTAGCAACAGATGGCTTTATGCTCTCCTTGTACAAAAACAATAAGTATAAAGGTTCTGGAGAACACTCATTTACCCTGCAAAAGAAGTTCTCCCAAATTATGAACGGACTGCTGGAAAAAGAAGACGTGGACCAAACGGCAGAACTCTCTTTATACGAGAACCAAATAGAACTAAAGGTGGGCAACATTATTATTCATAGTCGCCTTCTTATGGGGAAATACCCCAACTACAACGCCGTATTGCCCAAAACTTTCAGCTGTAAGATGGAAGCCGATAGGTCCACCCTCCACCGTACTATCAAGCGTGTAAGTGCCTTTGCGGACCAAGGCGTAATGATGTTAGAACTCTTTTTCACACCCGACCGCCTGAAAGTTGTATGCGAAGACAAAAATTTCGCTACTGGGGCTGAGGAAACTGTGCCTGTTTCTTTCGAGGGCGCATTGGATAGCATTGCCTTTAAATCGAGCCACGTATTAGGCATCTTGGATGCTTTCGACCAAGATGATATAGTCCTCCGCTTAGGCGATAAAGCTACGCCCGCACAATTCTCTCCCGCTGAATTCCCCGACGACGAACAATTTTTGGCAATTGCCATGCCAATGACAAAGGCTTAACATCTTCCCTTATGGCTCAGTTACTATTGGAACGCCCGCTGGTGTTCTTCGACTTGGAAACTACCGGAACCGATGTGGCAACAGATAGGATTGTTGAAATATCGCTACTAAAGGTTTACCCCAACAATACGCCAAACCAACAGCTACACAGGTACGTAAACCCTGGTGTGCCTATCCCCCCCGAAGCTACTGCTGTGCACGGCATTACCAACGAACAGGTAGCTAATGCGCCTACCTGGCAAACAGTGGCCTTGGAGGTGGCTGGGTTTATTGAAGGGTGCGACCTTGGTGGCTACAACTGTGCCAAGTTCGATATCCCTTTGTTAGCCGAAGAATTTTTGCGCGTAAATGTTCCTGTGGATTTGCGCTCCAGGCGTGTAGTGGACGTGCAAGTCATCTTCCATAAAAAAGAACAACGAACGCTATCGGCAGCCTACCAATTCTATTGCAATAAAACCCTTACAGATGCACACACGGCAGCAGCCGACACCCAAGCAACTTACGAGGTGTTGTTAGGGCAACTGGACCGATACCCCGACCTCCCTACCGATGTGAACGGACTGGAAAAGTTTACCAAGTACAACAATAATGTCGACTTCGCTGGCCGGCTGGTTTACAACGAGGCCGGAGAAGAGGTTATTAACTTTGGTAAATACAAAGGCCAAAAAGCCGTGGACATCCTGAAGCGAGACCCTGGCTATTTCAACTGGATTATGGAAGGCTCCTTTGCAAAGGACACCAAGCAAGCCTTCCGCCAAATTATGATGCGTATAAGCTAAACCAACCTGTTTGTTATATATGAGTAGCCTAAAAGGCAAACATATTGTATTAGGTATAACAGGAAGTATTGCCGCCTATAAGTCGGCAGTATTAGCACGCCTGCTGGTAAAACGTGGTGCTCAGGTACAGGTTATTATGACGCCTGCTGCCAAGGAGTTTATTGCACCGCTCACCTTATCTACCCTAACAGGTAATACTGTTATCAGCGAGTTCTTCAACGAACGTACTGGCGATTGGAACAGCCATGTAAACTTGGGGCTGTGGGCGCACTACTTTTTGGTTGCACCGGTTACAGCAACAACGCTATCCAAGATGGCCTATGGTATAGCCGATAACATGCTACTAACCTCCTACCTTTCCACCCGCGGAAAAACTGTTGTTGCGCCAGCTATGGATTTGGATATGTATGCCCACCCGGCAACCCAAACAGCTCTGGACATATTGCGCCAACGAGGTGTGCAGGTTGTAGAGCCTGCCGAAGGGGAACTCGCCTCCCACCTAATAGGGAAAGGGCGCATGGCCGAGCCTGAACAAATAGTGGAGTTTTTAGAACGGTTGGCCGCACAGGAAACAGGGGCGCTGCCATTAAAAGGCAAAAACGTTCTGCTTACATCGGGGCCTACCTACGAACGTATAGACCCCGTCCGGTTTATTGGTAATTTCTCCACGGGAAAAATGGGTAAGGCTATAGCCGAAGTATTTGCTCGGGCCGGAGCACAAGTCCGTATGGTTTCGGGCCCTACACACCTGTTGCCCAATAACAGCAACGTAGAGGTGATGCCAGTAGAAAGTGCCATGCAAATGTTAGAAGCCTGCCATAAACAAGCCGACTGGTACGATATCGCTATATTTTGTGCTGCCGTGGCCGACTACCGGCCAGCAGAAAGTGCCAACACAAAAATAAAACGAGAAAACACCACTAACATGGCCCTCCAATTGGTCCAAAACCCAGATATAGCTGCCACAATGGCTCGCTATAAACAGGAAAAAACACAACGCCTGCATGTGGGGTTTGCCTTGGAAACCAATGCTACTCCTACCCAAATTATGGAAAAAATGAAACGTAAAGGGTTGGACATGATAGTACATAACTCCCTGGCCGACCCTGGGGCTGGTTTCGGAACAGACACCAACAAGGTTACGCTCTACACCTGCAACGCTATCCCCATACACCTCCCCACCAAATCCAAGGAAGCCGTGGCACAGGACCTTCTGCAAGCTGTATTAGCACTATTAACCCCCTCCTCGGTTCCCCATTAACCTTTGTGAAATCCTTTGCACTGCTCTTTTGCTTACTGCTTTTTGCTCCCTTAAATGCGCAGTCGCCATGGGTGCAAGCCCAAGTAACGGTGGATGCGGTGGGCGACAATGTGGACACGCAAACCACCCAAGCTCTTAAATTAAACCTGGAGGACTGGTTCTTTGCTTTTACCACACCGGCCAAGGCTGCTCCCCCTAAATATCCCATGGAGTTACAGCTGAATGTTGAGCTCCTGGAGAAAGAGTCTCAAGGATTCCGTGCCAATGTCCAGCTAACGGCTTTCAGGCCCCTATATGGGAAAACAGAGCAAACCCCTATACTACGGTTGTACGAACATGCAAGCCCTCTCGAATGGAGCCTTTACACACCTTTGCCTGCACCAACCAACCACCTCTCCAACCAACCCTTAGCGCTTCGCCTTGCCTACTACACCTACCTGTGTTTGGCTTTATATTACGATGCCGTAGCCCCAGAGGCTGGAGACCCTTTTTGGCTACAACTGGAAAGCCTGTTCAACCGCCTTAATATATTGGATACCACCCCATACAAACAAAGCATTCTTCCCCAAGAGTTAGCTTCGGTAAAGGAAACACAGGAAATGGATATTTTCCGAGAAGCCTGGTACGAATACCATAGGCAAGTGCTGGACCAACAGTTATTACCTGCCGATACGGCAACCCGACTAATGACTGTAGCATTAAAGTGGAAAGCTATCCAGCAAAAACACCCTACATTTGCGTTGCTAAGGGTATTGGCACAAATGAAAACCACCGAGGTAAATACCCTCTACCAACAATTAGAGTTGCCTCAGCAACGTGCCCTTTACCCAATATTATCCACCCTTTTTATCATACAGCAACAACCATGATAAAAACGCTCTATATTAAAGATTTCATCCTTATACAAGAGGCTTGTATTCAGTTTCGGCCAGGGTTTACTGCCATCACGGGCGAAACAGGAGCCGGAAAATCTATTCTTATCGGAGCCATAGGGTTAATACTCGGAGGCCGGTCCGATACCCGAACCGTTCGGGAAGGTGCCACCAAAGCTATTATCGAAGCTACTTGCGATATAGCCGATGTGGCCGACTTAAAAGAACTGTTTGAACAGAACGACTTGGATTATAACCTCCTCACAACCATTCGCCGAGAAGTTACAGCAACTGGGAAAAGTAGAGCCTTTGTTAACGATACTCCGGTGTCGGCCACACTACTAAAACAAATAGGAGAACGGCTGGTAGATATTCATTCCCAACACCATAACATGCTAATAGGAGATCCCGCTTTCCAAATGCAAGTGGTGGATGCTTTGGCTCACAGCCACGAGCTACGTTCGGAATACACAAAGGCCTACCAACTATATAAAAAGGCAGTGCAACATTTAACCCAAGCTAAACAGCAACTGTTAAAAGAGCAAGAGCAGCAGGAACTGTTTCGCTTTCAGTACGCCGAATTATCCGATGCGCAAGTTAAACCTAACGAAGATGCCGAAACCGAGGAGCGTATGCACCTGTTGCAACATGCCCAGGATATTATAGAAACGTTATCGGTACTCTCAGCATTCAACGAGGACCAACCTAACGACATGGGGGTAGTGCAACAATTGGTAGGAGTCGAAAAAAAACTCTCTGCACTACACTCCCACTTCTTCCCTGCCGAGGAATTGTACGAACGTCTACAGTCGGTACGTATCGACTTGCAGGACATCATCTCCTCCGCTGGTGACCTGCTTTCACGCTCCGACTTCGATACCTCGGATCTCCCCCTACTGGAAAACCGTTACGACTTTCTGCAAGGACTCTTGTATAAGTACAAAAAAAACAACGCCAACGACCTTATTGCCGAGCGCGATAGGCTGGGAAAGCTATTGGAAAATATCGAAAACTCGGACCAATACTTGCAAACCTTACAGAACGAGGTAAACACAACCTTAGCGCAAGCCAAACAAAAAGCTCAAGCACTAACAGAGGAACGCGCCAAAGCGGCAGAGCAAATTTTGCCCAACCTACACAGCCTCCTTGCCGAGTTAGGTATTGCTGGGGCTTCGTTCCGTATTGCCATTGAACCATTACCCGAACTTTCCCCCACAGGGGCCGATGCCATATCTTTCCTTTTCGGAACAAATAAACAAACTGCGCTACGCCCTATTCAGGAAATTGCGTCGGGGGGGGAAATATCTCGTTTCATGCTGGCCCTTAAAACCATACTATCCAGCCATGCCACCTTACCCACTGTTATCTTCGATGAAATAGATACCGGGGTGAGCGGAGAAGTGGCCGATAAATTAGGCCGTGTTATGCAACGCCTCAGCAAACACTTGCAAGTAATAGCTATTACTCACCTGCCCCAAATTGCTGTACAAGCAGCCCAGCAATTAGTGGTTTCCAAACAAGAGCAGGAGCAAGGTTACGCTACAACCATACACGAAGTAAAGGAAAACGAGCGGGTTTACGAAATAGCTACTATGCTCTCCGGAGAAAACGTTACGGACCAAGCAATAGAAAACGCCAGAGCCTTGTTGGCTGCAACCCCTCACCAAAACAACTAATGTTATGCGAGATAATGAAATGATATTTGGTATCCGAGCCGTAATAGAAGCTATTGAAGCCGGAACCGAAATAGATAAGATTTTCCTAAAGCGGGAGTCCAACAGCAGCCTTATGGCTCAACTGCAAGAGGTTCTGGGCTCACGTCATATACCTATTCGGCGCGTTCCGGTAGAAAAACTAAATAGGCTAACACGCAAAAACCACCAAGGGGTTATTGCTTTTAAGGCCGCCACAACCTACTATACGCTGAGCCAAGTTATTCCAACTTTATACGAAGAAGGTATAGAACCCTTTATTGTCGTATTGGACGGCATTACGGACGTCCGAAACTTTGGCGCTATAGCCCGTACTTGTGAGTGTGCAGGGGTCGATGCCATTGTGATAACCGAGCAAGGTTCCGTTTCTGTTACTGGAGATGCTATTAAAACTTCGGCTGGTGCTTTGTCGCGCCTGCCTGTGTGCCGAGAAAGGTCCTTAGCCGAGGCGCTGGACTACCTTAAACAGAGCGGGCTCGAACTGTATGGGGCTACCGAAAAAGCTGCCAATAATATTTATACCGCCACCTTCAAAGGTCCTTTGGCTGTGGTTATGGGGGCTGAAGATACAGGACTTTCCGATACCAGCTTGCGTGCCTGCAACCATTTGGTCCGAATCCCTTTGTATGGCGATATAGGATCGCTCAATGTGTCGGTTGCAGCAGCTATCACCATTTACGAAGCGGTTAGGAAACGAAACCTCTCCGCCTAATTGCTACAACACCAATTTATAAACCCTTTAATATATACCGTTATGAAAAAAGTAATTAATACCGAAAAGGCTCCTGCAGCTATTGGGCCTTACTCGCAAGGCATTATGTTCGGGGATTTGCTATTCCTCTCGGG